>CALXOT010000060.1 GCA_944390085.1 uncultured Succinivibrionaceae bacterium | reverse complement strand
TCAACTCGGAAATTCGAGTTATTTAAATGAAATATAAATAAAAAATTAAAAGATCCGGAAAATTGTGCGAAAAAGTTTATAAAATGCTTGCCAGAGAAAAATAGGCTGATATAATAGTCGGCGTTTTCTGATGCGCCTTTAGCTCAGTTGGTTAGAGCATCACCTTGACATGGTGGGGGTCGGTGGTTCGAGTCCACTAAGGCGCACCAGAAAAGAAAATTGATTACCTCTAAAATATCGCATATTGCGCCTTTAGCTCAGTTGGTTAGAGCATTACCTTCACACGGTAGGGGTCGGTGGTTCGAGTCCACTAAGGCGCACCATCTTTTTCCCGCCTTGTTTTCCTTACACTACAGTGATGTCCCTTTTTCCTCGTTCGGCAAAGTGTGCTGACGCATGATATAATTACTATAGTCATGTAAAAGCCGCAAAGGCGTGACATGACAGGAAACGCATGCAGCCGCATGTAGGTTTGAGTTAAGGGAAGATATATAAGGCGTAGCGCTTAAAACGTACTCTGTGTGGCCTGTTGCATGATTTATGATCGTGTGCACAATTTTACGGGCTGTGAGGGAGCTGGCAAGGATTAAGCGTTTTTCTCTTTGACTATTGCCTGCATTGTCTGTATCTTAGTTCCGACTCCGGCTTTTTTGCTGCCGTTTTTTGGGCAGCTGAAGCGGAGATCAGAGAGCGCTGCTCTTTAACCAAAACGCCTGAGAATAATAAGAACCAAAAGAGGCAAGAATGAACAAGGGCCAAGCAACAGAGAAAAACCTTGAGACGTCAAAAACCGGCAAGAGATCATTATCTTCAGCTTTTATGTTGGACGGTGGGCAGAATGCCGCCTTACAGTGGCTGGTAGATAATAAGGCGCAAATCTGCGTGTTTCTGATCACCGGCGTGAAGTTTGAAGGCGTGATCGAGGCATTTGATCAGTACACCATTTCAATCAAGGACATTAAGGACAGGCAGCAGCTGATTTATAAGGATAAGATATCTACCCTGTCCTTAAAGAAGGGCGCAGGACCCGTCAATTTCATGCTGAAAGATCAAAACCATCAGTCCAAAGAGCAGCACTGAGCTGTGTTAATCTTAAGACGCTGCTGCTTCCTGGCAGCAGCGCTGCCATCCTTTATTAAACTAAATATTCTAAATTTTCTAAAAATTAAGCATTCTTAAAAAAGTTTATTAAAGCACCGTTTGATACTTCGACGCAATCCATGTTTCCTGCGGCAGCAGCCTTAAGTCCAACCGGGCCATCATCAAAGACCAGACAGTCTGAAGGAGCAAGCCCCATCAGTTCAGCTGCTTTTAAAAAGGTATCAGGATTAGGCTTGGCGCGTTTCACGTCATCTGAACTTACCACCGCATCCACCAGATGATCCAGCTGATGGATCCTTAAGATGTCATCGACGTTAAAGCGCTGGGTGCCGGTACCGACCGCACATTTCTGGCCGCGCGCCTTGGCCTGACGCAGGATTTGCACGATGGGCTCAAACAGGGTGACCTTATCAATATTGGCGCGGTAGAGCGCGATTTTGCGCTGGACAAACTCATCCACATCACCTACCGGATTGCCTTCATCCCGAAAGTGCAGCACGATGTCGCGGCTGGACATGCCGCCTAACTGGTAGATGATGTCAGGATCGATCTCAAAACCATGCTCGCGGCCTGCTGTGATCCAGGCCTGTACATGCCAGGGCATCGAATTTATCAGGGTGCCGTCCAGATCAAAGATCAGTCCTTTGTAGGCAGAAATATCGGGAAGAGCCATGTATCCTCCTGTGGCTTTTGTTTTTTCTAAGTGTAGCAAAAAGGGCGCAGCCAGTTGCAGCTGCAGTTTGCTATTTGTGTTTAGTCTCATTAAGATCTGAGTGCAGCGCTGCCAGATAAGGCCGTAAGCAGCGCAGAATTTTGAGAAGGCGCGGGACATGGAAACCAAACATTTAGACTGCGATGTGCTGATTGTAGGGGCGGGCAGTGCAGGGCTTGCTGCTTATAAGGCAGCAAGTGGCGCTGGTGCTTTTTGCATTTTGGTGGAGCGCGGGCCTTTGGGCACCACGGCTCAGCGCAGTGGTGACATTCCATCTGCCCTGCTGTCAGCAGCTGGCAATTGTTGCAGCAAATTGCGCCAGGTGGAAAAATTTGGCCTTAAGTTGCGCGGGGCTGAATTTGACAATCAGGATGTGCTCAATTCTCTGCGACAGGTGCGGGCACGTTCCTCTACCGAGGTGCTGTCCTTTATCTATAAGATCCCTGAAAAACAGCGCATCATGGGCACAGCCCGCTTTCTCGATGCCAATCGTGCTGCGGTGGGCGACGAATATGTGATCTCCTTTAAATGTGCGGTGATAGCCACCGGAGCCAGTCCGGTCATTCCCTTTGAAATAGGCCGTCTGGGCGGGATCCTTACTTCCAATGATTTCTTTGAATTGGATCGCCTGCCCAAATCCCTGGCTATTTTTGGCAGTGGCATGGTCGGTCTGACTTTGGGACAGGCGCTGTCGCGGCTTGGCGTGGAGGTGACGGTATTTGGTTCAGGACGGATCTGGCAGCTTACTGACGAACAGGTTAGCGCTGCAGCTCGCGAATTATTGCAACTGGATTTTGCCTTTGAGTTAAGTTCCAAACTAAGTGCAGTGGAGAAAGCAGGGGAAGGGTATGGCATCTACTATCTTGATGAATATCAATATGAAAATTATTTAAAGGTAGACAGCGTGCTGGCTGCAGAGATGCGTCAGCCCAATCTTGATAAGCTCAACCTGCGCGCGCTGGGGCTGGAGCTTGATGGCAAGGGTCTTACCGCAGTCAACCCGCATACCATGCAGACCAAGCTGCCCCATATTTTTGCTGCAGGTGATGCCGCCTTTGTCAGCATGAGCACGGTCAGAGCCCGCCGTGAAGGGCAAGTGGCAGGACTTAATGCTGCCCGTTTCCCGGTGTTGCAGGAAGAGCCGGATCAGATAAATCTGTCCATGCTCTTTACCTCCCCCGGACTTGCCATGGTCGGCTTATCCCTTGATCAGATGAAGGAACGGGCCCGTGCCGGCCACCATTTTGTGGCGGCTGAGGCGCAGTTAAACGGTGGACGTTACCGCTTGATGCGCCGGGAGGGCGGAATTATCCGCCTGTATTGCGATGAGGAAAGTCACCATCCGCTGGGGGCGGAAATTTGTGCCGATGGTGCTGAACACCTGGCACATTTCCTGGCGCTGACCATTAAGCAGGGGCTTACTGTAGAAGAACTCTGCGATTTTGATTTTTATCACCCAAGCCTGGAGGAGGGCATTGCGCAGGCCTGTGCCCATGCCCGCAAGGCTTTATCCCGTACAGGAATAAACAGTTATGCAGCAAGTTAAGGTACAAGAAAATAAGCAGGATCAGGTAAATACCAAGCTAAAGCCCACCGTGCTTGTGCTGGCCTCGAATAATGCCGGCAAGGCCCGTGAATTTGGGGAAATGCTCTCACCCTTAGGCTTTGAGGTGAAGCTACAGCGTGAGTTTAATGTTCCTGAGGCTGAGGAAACTGGTAAAAGCTTTATTGAAAATGCCCTGCTTAAGGCCAGACATGCCGCAGCCGTCAGCGGGCTGCCGGCTTTGGCTGATGATTCCGGCATCTGTGTGGATGTCTTGGGCGGAGCGCCCGGCATTTTGTCAGCGCGCTTTTGTGGGGTGCATGGTGACGATCAGGGCAATAATGACAAATTGTTAAAGTTGCTGGAGCCATATCCGCAAAGCTGTGATCGCGGGGCGCATTATGTTTGTGCCCTGGCTCTGGTCAGGCATGCCGACGATCCGTTGCCCCTGACGGCAGTGGCGACCTGGGATGGCTATATCGGACAGCGGCCGCTGGGCAATGGCGGTTTTGGCTATGATCCGCTCTTTGAGGTGGAAAACCGGGGATTTACGGCAGCGCAATTGCCCGAGGAAATTAAGAACCTGATTTCACACCGGGCGCGGGCTTTAAAGAAGCTGTGTGCCTTGCTTGAGATCTATCCTTTATGAACTTTATGGAAGCGGGTAAGTGCAGTAAAGCGACTGTCCCTGAGTTGGTGCCCTTGTCAGTGTATGTGCACTATCCTTTTTGCAAAAGGAAATGCCCGTACTGTGACTTTAATTCCTATCCTAAAAATAAGCCCGGTTTAAGGGGCGGGGATGGCCGCTATACAAAGGCACTGGCGCAGGAGCTTAATCTGCTTTTGGAGCGCTATGCCCCCTTGATTGAACAGCGCCCCATCATCTCGCTTTTTTTAGGTGGTGGCACGCCTTCACTGTGGGATCTGGAGCAGCTGGCTGATTTTTTAACGCTGCTGCGGGAAAAATTAAGTTTTGCCCCGGATGCAGAGTGGAGCATGGAGGTAAATCCCGGGACGGCTGTCAATCAGGCCTATTTTAAGGAATTGCTGTCCCTGGGCATCAACCGACTGAGCATTGGGGTACAGAGCTTTGATGATAGCTGTCTGAAGGCCTTGGGGCGCATCCATGACGGTACACAGGCCGAGCGCTCGGCCGCAGCTGCGCGTGAGGCGGGCTTTGAGCGCCTGAACCTTGATATTATGCATGGCCTGCCTGGACAGGATGTCAGCCTGGCCCTTGCTGATCTGGATAAGGCTGCCCGCTATGCCACCCATCTGTCCTGGTATGAGCTTACTTTGGAGGAGGACTGCTATTTTGGCAAGCATCCTCCGCGCCTGCCTGATGAGCAGGAGCTGGAGCAAATGGAACAGGCAGGCTTTGACAGGCTGGAACAGCATGGCTTTAGACGTTATGAGATCTCTGCCTTTACCCGGGAGCGACACTGTGTGCACAATGAAAACTACTGGCGTTTTGGCGATTATCTGGGACTGGGGGCAGGGGCTCACTCCAAGCTTACTGCCCGTGGCTCTGCCGGAAAGGCGGACGGCAACCGTCAGGGCCGTCAGGTAAAGGTATGGCGCCGGGCCAATGCTGCTCTCCCTGAGGCCTATGTGGAACAGCTAGCTGCAGGGGGCGCTCCTTACCAGCAGGTGGACCCTGAGGATTTGCCCTTTGAGTTCATGCTAAACCGCCTGCGACTGTTTGAGCCGGTGGCGGTAGCTGATTTTGAGGCTCTGACCGGACTTAATTTTGCGCTCGCTGTCCGGGACAAACTGCAACAGGCTCAGGGGTTTGGTTTAATTGAATTTGCTCAGGACGGACAAAGTTTTAGCGTTACCAGCAAGGGGCGGTTGATGTTAAACAGTGTGCTGGAACTTTTTCTTGACGAAGGGAACTGAGGCTGGTTTGACAAATTGTGCCGGTTATGCCGGCAGGGGGACCGCCAAGGAACTGGGCGCACGGCTGTATGGCGCTTACAGTAAGTCACCTTATTTTGCAGGATCAGTCTGTGCAGGCTGGGGGGGGAAAAGGGCAGGCTGCCCTATTACTTTTGCTCCTTGAAAAAGCAACAGCCCCCGCCTTGTGAGCTTTGGTATAAGGTCCAGGCGAGGGCTATGGGCGCTGCGCTTAGATGGTGTGCAGCGAGAAGGTATTGGTGGTGCCGGAGGGCACTAAGGCACCGGATACCATGACGATATTGTCGCCGCTCTTGGCCAGACCGGTTTCCAGAGCTAGGCGCTTGCCCAAGGCAAAGAACTCGTCAGTGGAGTTGATGCGCTTGACCAGCTTGGGGATCACGCCGCGTACCAGGCACAGCTGGCGGGCAGTGCGCATGTGCGGGGTCAGCGCCAGAATGTGGGCATGCGGGAAGAACTTGCGCAGGGCACGCGGGGATGAACCGTGCTCGGTGGCCACCACGATGAGGGGGATATTGAGGTTCTCAGTGGTTTCGACCACACCCTGGCAGATGGCATCGGTAATGGCTGCGGTACCGGACTTGGCAAGCTTGGCACGGCTTAAGCGCGGCTCCACCTCGCGATCGGTGCGCAGGCAGATGGTGGCCATGGTGCGCACGGCCTCTAGCGGGTACTTGCCCTTGGCAGATTCGCCTGACAGCATAACCGCATCGGTACCGTCTAAAATGGCATTGGCCACGTCACCGGCCTCAGCACGGGTCGGGCGCGGGTTCTTGATCATGGAGTCGAGCATCTGCGTGGCAGTGATGACAATCTTGCCTTCTTCATTGCAGCGCTTGATGATGTGCTTCTGGGCAAAGATCACTTCCTGAACCGGGATTTCCACGCCCAGATCGCCACGGGCCACCATGATGCCGTCAGCACTCTCTAAAATCTCCTCGAAATTATCGAGGCCTTCCTGGTTTTCAATCTTGGCGATGATCTTGATGTCGTTGCCGCCATTGGCATCTAAAAACTCGCGGATATCCAGCACGTCGCGGCGGTTGCGGGTAAAGGAAGCAGCTACGAAATCCACCCCGCGCTTGATGCCAAAGAGTAGATCGTTCTTGTCGTGCTCAGACAGGAAAGGCATGGTGATGTGGGTGTTGGGCAGGTTTACACCTTTCTTTTCACCCAGGCTGCCGTTGTTGAGCACTTCGCACTGCACTTCGTGACCGTCAGTGGAAAGCACTTTGAGGGCGATGAGGCCATCATCAAGCAGTACGGTATCGCCTTCCTTTAAGTCCTTGGCCAGATCCTTATAGTTGACGGCAATGCGCTCGCGGTTACCTACCACAGTGCTGTCAGTGGTGATGGTGATTTTCTGACCGGTAACTAACTGTATGTCCTGGCCGCCGTCTAAGGTGCAGGTTCTGATCTCAGGGCCGCGGGTATCAAGCAGTACCGCAAAGATATGGCCGGTATCACGCATGATGTTCTCAAGATTGGTAATGCGTCCGCCGTGCTCCTCAAAGTCGCCGTGGGAGAAATTCAGGCGCATGACATTCATGCCACTGTTGAGCAATTGCTCCATGATTTCACGCGGCTCAGACTTGGGGCCGATGGTGCAGACCATTTTAGTTTTCTTTAACACAGATAAGTCCCCTCTAAGGTGGTGCGCCCTTTGCTGCGTCACCTCTAATGCTCTATGATTTTTTCGCGCGCATTATAGCAAAAAGCGCGCTTTTCTCTGTGAAATTGTGATGAAGATCGATAAAAAATTTTTGGTCATATGATCACTTGTTAGGGCTTTTTTCTGAGCTTATTTTCATCTTATGCCGCGTTTGGTAAGTTGATTTTTTAAGAGATCAGATGAATTTAATGAAGATCTTGTAAAAGCGGTGGTCCTAAGGCTGGCTTAGGGCAGGCTGGCGCAGATTTTGACGGGGCAAAAATGCAAAGAGCGGGGGTGCCCCCGCTCCTGTTGATTGCTTTGAGCTTAGAACAGCTTGCAGTAGATTAAGAACTGCAGCGCCAGGCATGCAAAGGACAGAGCTGCAGCTAAACCGTAGAAGGTGAAGAAATGCAGCTTGGTCACATGCACAGTTAAGTCATGCAATGTGTGGTAAATGCGATGGCAGGCATGCCACACAGTCAGGAAAATAGTGCCAAACAGGCACAGAGCCATGAACCAGTTGCCAAGCAGACCCTTTACCTGAGCGAAGGACAAAAGTCCGTGCTGGGCATCAGGGGAGGCAAAACCGGCAGCAAGCAGTACCAGCAGCACCGAGGGAACCACGATGCCCAGGACCATACCGCCAGCGCCAAAGAGCAGCCAGTAAATAGGTTCGTCTGAACGGGGTGAATGCATCTTATGCCTCCTATTAAGGGATGGTGGCAAAGGCCACGATTAAGATCACCAGAGTGCAGCCAGCCAGCGCGCCGTAGCAGGCACCCAGCATGAACATATCCGGTACCAGATCGGTGGTGTTCTTATTCATGAACACGCGCATGGACTTCGGCATTAAGGCGAAGAAGGTCACGGCATGGAATAAGGTTGCACCTAAGGCTGCTAAGTTCAGCAGCATCACGAACGGATTGCCGACAAAGGAGTTGACCCACCACAGATAGGGAGCCACATCCGCGTCAGTCGGATTGTCCACAAAGTTGCACATGGCAAACAGGAAGATACCTAAGATCAGCTCGCAGCTGACGAATAAGGCCATCACACAGGTTCCCTCACGCAGCATGTAGCGGGTGAGATACGGAACCTTAGTCCACCAGTTCCACTCTACCTTAGGATTGTAGGGCTTACGATAGGATTTTACTTCGCTCATTCTCTTACTCCGGCTTAAACATTCTGATGACGTAATCAGTCGCGCTCATCTTCTTGCCGAGCAGTAAGGCGGCGGACGGATCAACGTGTTTAGGGCAGACCTCAGAGCAATAGCCCACTGAAGTGCAGCTCCACACGCCTTCCTCCGCGTTCATGTACGGCATGCGCAGAGCCTTGCCGCCGTCGCGGTTGTCGATGTTGTAGCGGTACAGCAGGGTCAGTGCGGCCGGACCGATGAAGTCCTTGTTGAGCTTGTACTGCGGGCAGGCAGCATAGCAGCAGCCACAGTTGATGCACTGTGCGAACTGCCGGTAAGCTTCCATCTGCTGCGGGGTCTGGCGATAGGCCTTGGTCAAAGGCATATTGCGATCCTTCTCTGCCGGGATGATGTAAGGCTTGATGCGCTCAATCTTCTCAATCAGATCAGAGATATCGACTACCAGATCGCGCTCAATCGGGAAGTTATCCAGCGGAGCGATGTGCAGGCTCTTGCCTTCGTAGTCACGCAGGAAGG
Source organism: uncultured Succinivibrionaceae bacterium (assembly GCA_944390085.1). GTDB lineage: Bacteria > Pseudomonadota > Gammaproteobacteria > Enterobacterales > Succinivibrionaceae > Avisuccinivibrio. Next base: position 38,093 of record CALXOT010000060.1, on the reverse strand, counting down.
TCTTGCAGGCCAGGTGCGGCACGCCGTTTACCATCATGCCGCAGGAACCGCAGACTGCCATGCGGCAGGACCAGCGGAAGGACAGGGAAGGCTCAAAGTGATCCTTAATGTAGAAAAGAGCCTCTAATACTGAAGTCTCGTGGATATAGGGAACATCAAAAGTCTGCTCCCAGGGCTTGTCGTCCTGCTCCGGACGGTAGCGCACCACGGTGATCTTCATGGTTTTCTTAGCTGACTGTTCCATTATTTAGCAGCCTCCTTAGCCTTTGCCTTTGCCTGTTTTGCAGCTTCCGCGGCCTCAGCTTCAGCGCCGTATACGCGCTTGGCCGGCTGGAAGGTGGTGATCTTGACATCGCTCAGGGAAATATCGGGCAGGCCGGTTTCCTTGTTCAGAATGGCAAGGGAGTGCTTTAAGAACTTCTTGTCATCACGCTGAGTGTAGGCGCCGTTCGGGCCGTCAAGACGCTGATGGGAACCGCGGGATTCCTTACGGTTGATAGCGGAGTAAACCATGGTTTGAGCGCAGTCTAAGGTGTATCCCAGCTCAATTAAATTCATCCACTCGGTGTTAAAGACGCGGCCTCTGTCGGTCAGCGGGATGTGCTTGTAGCGTTCCTTGCACTTCTTTAAGACCTCAATGGTCTCCAGCATGGTGGTCTCTTCACGGTAAATGCCGACACCCTTTTCCATGCTCTCGCCCATGTCAGTGCGCACCTGATACTGAGACTCACCACCCTGCACGTCAAACAGGGACAGAGCACGCTTCTCAGCCTCGGCAGCCTGACGGTCAAGCTCCTTGCTGTCAAAGTCCTTTAAGGACTCAGCACGCTTGGCAGCCTCATCGCCTGCGACCTTACCGAACACCACGGTCTCAACTAAGGAGTTGGAGCCTAAGCGGTTAGCGCCGTGGATACCCACGGAAGCGCATTCGCCGGCGGCATACAGGCCAGGCATGCGGGTGGCGGTCTTGCCGTCAGTCTCAATACCGCCCATGGTGTAGTGCACCACCGGACGTACCGGTACCGGCTGCTTGACCGGGTCAACACCGGAATAGGTCTGAGCCAGCTCGCAGATAAGCGGCAGACGCTCGTGCAGGTATTTCTCACCTAAGTGGGTCAGGTCTAAGTGTACGGCCTCGCCCAAAGGATACTTAATGGTACGGCCTTTCTTGGACTCCTGCCAGAAAGCCTGGGAGACGCGGTCACGCGGGCCTAATTCCATGTACTTGTTCTTCGGATGGCCAACCGGGGTCTCAGGGCCTAAGCCGTAATCCTGCAGATAGCGGTAGTGATCCTTGTTATAGAGCACGCCACCTTCACCGCGGCAGCCTTCGGTCATCAGAATGCCGCAGCCCAGCAGGCCGGTCGGGTGGTACTGCACGAACTCCATGTCGCGGATAGGCACGCCGTGGCGGTAGGCCAGGGCAATACCGTCACCGGTAACGATACCGCCGTCAGTATTGAAGATATAGGCACGGCCGGCACCGCCGGTAGCTATAACCACTGACTTGGCATTGATCTGGCGGAAGACACCGTTTTGCAGATCGTAGCAGACCACACCACGGCAGACGCCCTCCTCAACTAACAGATCAAGCACAAAGTGCTCGTCGAAGCGGGTAATGGACGGGAACTGGATGGAAGCCTGGAATAAGGTATGCAGCATGTGGAAGCCGGATTTGTCAGCGGCGAACCAGGTGCGGGGCACCTTCATGCCGCCGAAACGGCGGACGTTTACGTCACCGTCGGGCTTGCGGCTCCACGGGCAGCCCCAGTGCTCTAACTGGAACAGCTCTTCGGTGGTGTGGCGGACGAAATACTCAACTACGTCCTGCTCGCACAGCCAGTCGCCGCCGGCTACGGTATCCTCAAAGTGCTTCTGATATGAGTCATCATCGCGGATCACGCCGGCTGCACCGCCTTCTGCGGCTACGGTATGACTGCGCATCGGGTAGACTTTGGAAATGAGTGCAATGCGAAGCGAGGGATTTGCCTGGGCTACTGCAATGGCAGCGCGCAGACCGGAACCGCCCGCACCGACGATCGCAACGTCAGTTTGAATTTTTTCCACGTGTATCTCCTAAGCTTAAAAGTCAGTAGGGTCGGGACAATAGCTCCCACCGCTGGCTTTAAAACAGCAAGCAAAAAACAGTTTTAGTATAACTGAAATTTGAAAAAAATTATCGTGACGGCGGCTAAATTTCTGGACGAAAAATAGCCGCAAACTAAGCTCTGATGCGCCTTAAGGCTATTGTGAGAGATCTGATGAGCAGTACACCGTTTGTCCGGCATAAAGGCTAGCCAGGGGCGCCGGGGCCGATCCCGGCCATAGCGTAATTACGGTGGATCCGTATTTGAACAGGCCGATTTCATCTCCCTTTTTAAAGCACAGCTGCCTGTCCTTAAAATATGTGACTTCAATGTTCTGCCGGCGCACCACGGTACCTCCCCACACTGTGGCAATGCTGCCCACAAGAGCCGCCCCCACTAAGATCACGGCAAAGGGACCGAAACTGCCTTCAAAGATGCAGACCAGGCGCTCGTTCTTGGTATAAAGATCCGGCATATGGGAAATGTTGCGCTTGCCCACCGGGAAGAGGCGGCCGGGGATATGGATGGTCTTTAGCAGTCTGCCATCTGCAGGAATGTGCACCCGGTGATAGTTGGCCGGGGAGAGGTAAACGGTGGCATACCAGCCGTTTGCATAAACAGCAGCATCCTGGCGCAGCCCGCCAATCAATGAGAGCAGGGAATAGTCAATGCCCTTGGCCTGAATCAGGCGTCCCTCGCGCACTGCCCCGGCCTGCCCTAAGGTGCCGTCAGCCGGCATCACCAGGCAGGCTGGACCTACCGGGCGCGCCCCGTCCTTTAATTTGCGGGTAAAAAACTGATTGAAGGTTTCATAATGGCTGGGCTCAGGATCAGCACATTCGCTCAGATCAATCTTAAATTCCTTGATGAAGCATTTAATTAAAAATTGCGTGAAGCGTCCTGCCTTGGCATCAGTCAGCTTAGCCGACAGATAGGTTAAGGTGCTAAGTGGGGTCAGGCGCTGTGCGACATAAAGCAGGGTGGAAAACAGGGGCATTTTAAGATCTCCGGTATCAGGCTGGCAGCTTTTGCCGCTTACAGAAATTTTCCTATAGGTATCTGAAGCATTATAAATTAAAAGCTCAGGGCTCTGTGCTGGCTTTGATTAGAGAAATTGTGCCAGAAAAGCGCAGCTTTGCATTATGCCCCAGGCTGTTGGCTAGGGGGGCGTGGTGATAACTGGTACCAGGGGCAGCGTAGCAGCCCCTGGCAGCTTTCCTCAATTTAGAGATCATCAAGCAGAGCCGTACTTTTGGCGTAGGCAGTGCTCTTGGCCTCAAAAAAGTCAGTTTTTACCAGATTGGCATCCGCGTACTGTGCCACCCAGGCCATGGAAGACGGTTCTGTGGCCTGTTGCGGGGCATAGGGCGGATGTCCCAGGCTTTGCCAGCGCAAATTGCCCAGGTAATGAAGGTAATCAGATAACATGGCACTGTTAAGCCCAGGGATGTCATCCCCGATTACGTAGTGGCTCCAGGCAATTTCCTGTTCCACTCCCTCACGCAGCATGGCAAGCAGTTCCTGCTCAAGCTCTGGCGTGAACAGATCCGGCCTTTCTGCCTTCAGATCAGTAAGGATGTTGCGAAACAGCCATAAATGGGTGTTTTCATCACGGTTGATATAGCGGATTTCCTGGGCAGATCCGGGCATCAGCCCCTGGCGGCTTAAATTGTAGAAAAAGGCGAAACCTGAGTAAAAATAAATGCCTTCTAAAATATAGTTGGCCATCAGTACCTTCACGAAGCTTACTTCATCCTGCCTGCGGTCAAATTCGTTATACAGGGAGCCTATAAAGGTATTGCGGGCAAGCAGCCTCGGATCATCCTTCCACTGATAGAGGATGGCACTGCGCTCAGCCGGGCTTACGATACTGTCGAGCATATAGCTGTAGCTTTGCGAATGCACGCTTTCCTGAAAGGTCTGGATATTCAGGCACAGGCAGATTTCACTTAAGGTGACATACTGTGTAAGCCGCGGCAAATTGGCAGTTTGCAGTGAATCCAGGAAAATAAGGAAGCTTAAGGTCTTGTCATAGGCCCGTTTCTGCGCAGCAGTAAGATGCTGATAGTCCTTAAGATCCTGGGTCAAATTGATCTCCTCTGGGATCCAGAAATTATTCATGGCCTGCCGGTACCACTGGGAAGCCCAGGGGTATTTCATATGATTGAAGTCATTGAGGTTGGTGCAATTGCCGCTCAGGATGCTGCCTTTACGGGTGTCGGTGCTGCCCTGGGGATTGAACAGCTGTTTTTTATCTAAATGTGCAGGTGACATGCCTTGTTCCTTACTGTTCTTACTGTTTCTTATTGTTTATGGTTCGCGTAGTCCGATCCAGTTATCTGCCGTACGGTTTTGTACAGTTTTGTAACCTTACTTGTTTTTCTATGCCTTGTTTCTTATGCCAGGTGATGATTACCGCTGTTTTCCTGATGAGATCAGCTTTTTTCCATGCTGTGTTTGCACAGAAAATTAGCCAAAAGGGCAGCTTTCAGCCTGGCATAGATCCTAGGGACCGGGTACTGCCCTGCAGGTAGTGCCCGGTCCGGCCACAGCCATTTGTTTTAGGCTGAGCAGGAAACACATTCCTTGACCGTAAGCGAGCGCGATCTGACGTAATAGATAGTCTTGACCCCGCAATGCCAGGCGCTCAGGTACAGGTTGAGCAGGCGGCGCAAAGTATAGTCGGTAGTGATATACAGGTTCATGCTCTGCGCCTGATCGATATGGCGCTGCCTGATGCCGCAGGCGCGCACCGACCAGTTCTGATCAATGTCATGTGCGCTCTTGTACAGCCAGAAAGTTTCCGGGCTCAGATCCGGGGCAGCACGCGGCAACATCGATCCCTTTTTCTCCTCGTAGAAGAATTTGTTCATCACCGGATCGATGCCGGCGCTGGTACCGGCGATGATGCTGGTGCTGCTGGTCGGGGCAATGGCCAGTAAGGAGGCATTGCGCAGACCTTGCTGTTTTACCCGCGCCGCCAGTTCCTGCCAGCGTGCAGAATGGTAGCCACGCTCTGAGAAATATTCCCCGCTTTGCCATTTGCTGCCGGCAAAGGCAGCACAAGCTCCCTTTTCCTGTGCCAAGGCACAGGAGGCTGAGATGGCGGCATAGTTGATGTCCTCAAAGAGGCTGTCGGCTTCCTGCAGATGCTCTTCACTTTCCCAGGCAATGCCGCGCCGGGCCAGATAGTGATGATAGCCGCTTACCCCAAGTCCGATACCACGGTATTTTTCACAGGTGATCCCGGCATAGGGCAGGGGATAGAAATTAAGGGAGATCACATTATCAAGGGCACGTACCGCAGCTTGCGTCACCTCGCTTAAATATTGCCGGTCCTTTAAGGCCAGGCGCCCTAAGGACAGGCTGGCCAGGTTACAGACCACAAAGTCACCGGGGCGGGTGACGGTAACTACCTCAGTCGTCCCAGAAGTCCCATCCTTATCCGCAGTTTCGGCTGTGGCAGAGCGGTCCTGTACCCTGATCTGGGTCGTGACTTCTGAAATTTCCGACATGTTCTGGGCAATTTCGGTACATAAGTTGGAGCTGTAAATGCAGCCGGCATGGGAATTGGGATTGGCTCGGTTGACCGTATCCCGGTTGAAGATAAAGGGGGTGCCGGTTTCAGCTGCCGATTTGAGTAGCAGGCGCACCAGATCCTTTAAGGGAATGGCGCGCTTTTCAATGCGCGGATCAGCAAGGCAGAGCTGATAGCGCTCTTCCCATTCCTTACCAAAATAATCTTCCAGGGCAAAACCTAAGTAACGTTTGACCTCATGTGGGCAGATAAGCTGCCAGGTGCCGTCGAGGTTGCGCTCTATCTCTTGATAGAAGAAATCGGGCACACAGACTGCCGGGAAGATATCGTGGGCCTTCATGCGCTCGTCACCGTTATTGGTGCGCAGCTGTAAAAATTCAGGTAGATCGCGGTGCCAGATATCCAGGTAAACCGCACAGGCTCCCTGGCGTACCCCCAGCTGATCTACAGCTACCGCGGTATCGTTGATAAGCCTGATCCAGCGGATGGTACCGCCTGCAGCTCCTTTAAAGCCCCGGATATCTGAACCCATGGCCCGAACCTTGCCCAGGTACATGCCCATGCCGCCACCGAACTTGCTGACTTGGGCAAAATTGTCCAGGCTGCGGTAGATCCCGCTTAAACTGTCAGGCACGGTATCGATAAAGCAACTTGACAGCTGGCAGAAGGGTTTGCGCGCATTGGCCAGGGTGGGGGTGGCCATGGTCACTTCCAGGCGCGAGAGCATGTCATAAAAACGCTGCACCCAGTACAGGCGGATCGTAGCTGCTTCCTTTAACGCCAGATGCAGGGCGATGCCTAAGAAAAACTCCTGTACCCGCTCCAATACCTGCCCGTCATGGGAGTGGATAAGGTAGCGTTTGGCAAGCAGGGTAATGCCGGCATAAGTGAAAAGCTCATCGCGCTTTTGATCCATAAAGGCTGCAGCCTGTTCAATTTCCTCACGGCTGTAGCTCTTTAAGATGTAGTCACCGTAAAGCCCCTGCCCGGTCAGGTACTTTACTTTGTCATAAAAGGAAGTAAGCGCCAGTTCCTGCTCCCTGGCACTGATGCGCTGATTAAGCGCATGGTGATAGATGAGGGCGGCAATGTTTTCAAAACGCGGGCTGTGCGGGGTAGTCAGCTCGACGGCAGCCTGGATCAGACTGTGTAAATTCTCAGCAGCGCTGGCGCCGCTGCGCCTGATGGAATCGAATTTGCTGCATAAAAGATTAAGGCTGTACTGTTCCTGCGGATAGAGCTCTTCAATGCGCAGCAACAGAGCATTGAGGCTTTGATCTGCCACCGCCTCACATAACTGAGCACGTTCCTTGCGCAGGGTATTGCGCAGGTTGCGGTACAGGATATAGCTTTTAGCCGCCTGAAACTGCTGGGCGCGCATCAGCTCCTCTTCCACCAGATCCTGCACCTGCTCCACTTCCACGCGCGTAAGGCCTGAAATCCTAGCACAGACTGCAGCGGTCAGGGCGCTTACTGTATTTGTATCTGCACTCTGATTGACGCTGAGTAAAGCCCTGGTGATGGCACGGGCTATTTTCCCCTGATCAAATTCCTCAGGCCGGCCTGAGCGTTTGATAATTTGCATAGTGTTCCTTATCTGCCCGGGAGCAGTAGCGTAAGTCAGGATTGATGGACTCCTGTCCGTGCCTTCACTGTAGACAGGTGGCACGGGCAGACTGGCAGTGCTGGCAGGATTATATGGAAAATCCAGCAAGGCGGACAATCGCGCCGGGGCGGACCAAGGATCAGATCTAAAAGGGAGATTTTTGGTGAAAAATTTTAATTAATTATTTGTTATACATTTGGTTTTATAACAGAAAATCTGGTGGAGGCGTGCATTTTCCTGAGTTTTGAGTAATAAATTTTCTCAGCCTGACTTACCTCTTGCAGCAGGTGTCACTGCTTGTAGGTGTTTCCTGCCTGGTGCTGTAAGTCCTCATTTTTTGGCTGAAGTCTGCAGCAGTGTGGCTGGATTTTTTGCAGTTAAACAGGCGGCTGCTGTTTTTGCCGGTTCTGCATATTCACTGCAAAGCTTATTGGTGCCATAATTTCAGACAGTGTGCATGTGATTTAGTACCGCACTTTCAGGTAAGAGCTAATTAATTATGCTGGCACGATTAATTGACGATACTTTAGAACAGATAGATCTGGTGGAAAATTCCGGTATTCAGTTTACCGATTATGAAGCCTGGGTGGATTGGAGTGACAGCACCGGGATGGTGCGCCACGCCGCAACCGGTTATTTTTTAAGCCGGGGACAAAATGAGCCTTATGTACGCCTGCGCCCGGATGAGGGGGAGCAGGAGGTGTACCGTGATCCGGCTGGACGGGAGATAGATCCGGGGGATGCGGTGGCTTCCCTTAACCTTTCAAGCTCCCTGGGCCTGTATGACGGGGTGTGGTTCCCGCTGCCGTATTTCACAGCCTCCGGGCAAAGCAGGAGCCTGGGCCCCTGGTGCTGGGCGCGTTGCCGCATTGTGGATATCACCAAAAGAAAGGAAGAAGAGCAGCAGCGGCAGGAGGCCAGGTCTGGCACAGTTGCCAGTAAGGCTCCTGCAAAGGAGTTAAGTGCTTTTGAAAAGTTGCGCCAGCAGCGCTCCGGCAGAAGCGGGGGCAAGCGCTGTTACCATGTCACCATTGCCTTTGATACCCGGGTGGAGGATGGTGCTGAGGGGCCGGTTTATTATCTGCCCACGGCTCGGGATGTAAATGCCGGCAGTATCTTTACCTTAAGCGGCAGCCAGGATGAGCACAGCCAGTTTTTAAAAGCCTTGCCCGATGGGGCTGCCTGGGTCAATGAATGGGCAGCGGCTATCTTCACCAAGCTTGCCCGGGAACGGCTTGAGGATTTTGCCCGCCTGCGGGCAGAGGATGCTGAGGAGCGCATGCGCACTGATCACTTGCATGAGCAGCATTACCTGAATGTGCTGGCATTTTTGAATTTAATCATCAAGCCCCGGCAGGTGCGGCTTATCGCCAATTCGCAGGCAAGTTACCGCACCAACCGTCCGGTGGATGTGAGCCTGGTGCTGGATATTGGCAATTCGCGCTCCTGCGGCATCCTGGCGGAGCATTACGAAGGGGCCGGGGATGAGGGGGACTCCTTCCGTGGTACTGCTAAGCTGGTGCTGCGTGATTTGAATGCCCCGGAAAATGAATATGATGATCCCTTCGTCAGCCGGGTGGAATTTGCCCAGGCCAATTTTGACTTTGACGGCAAGTCTGCCCGCTCCAAGTGCCCCAATGTGTTCTGCTGGCCGGCCTTAACCCGGGTCGGGACGGAGGCGGTCAAGCTGTCATCCTTACGTCAGGGCAGTGAAGGGCGTACCGGGCTGACCTCACCGAAGCGCTACCTGTGGCAAAGTGAAGGCGCTGACAGCAATGTCTGGTTTTTCAATAGTCTGAGCTATCAGACAGCATCCCAAAGCCTGACAGAAGAGGCACGGCGCAGCAAGAACACTAAGGTCTATGCCCGTCCTTATTGCAGCTATATCAATTCAAACGGGGATGCGCTGTTTGCCTTAAGTGACGAGGATAATTTGCACTGCCTGAGTTCCGGTTTTTCCTACCGTTCTACGGTCACCTTCATGCTCTCGGAGATTTTCCTGCAGGCCTTAGTGCAGATTAACTCGGCCGTGCACCGCAGCGCCAAGCGCTGGGGCAACATGCCCCGCAGGCTCAAGACCGTTATTCTGACGGTGCCGCCTGCCATGGCTCAGGCCGAGCGGGAGAATTTGCGTTCCTGTGTCTATGAGGCCCTGGGCATTTTATGGAAATGCATGGGCTATGATCAAAGCCCGGCGCGGCAGTTTGGTTTCAGCTCTGCCGCCGCACAGATGTATCCGCCGGTGCCTGAGGTCAAGATTGACTGGAATGAGGCTGAAGCCGGGCAGATTGTCTATGTCTACAACGAATCCCAGCAGGTCTTTGGCGGTCAGTGCCGGGCCTTTATTGATGCCCTAGCTGATCCGGCTCTGAACGGACGCTTTATCAATCATGTGCAGGATGAACGCGGCAATGCCCTGTCCTGTGCCCGGATTGCCACTATCGACATTGGTGGCGGCACCACCGATCTGGTGATCCGCGACTATACCTTCCGCAAGGATAAAAAGGAGCACGAGGGGGATATCCGGCCTTATGAAGTGCTGGCGACCGGAGCCAAGATTGCAGGTGATGATCTGCTGCTGGAGCTGATCCGCAGAGGGCCGCTCAATGCCCTCACTGCCGCCATTGCCAAGGCAGGTTTTGATAAGAGCGTGCTGGACCGGATTTTGGGCAGAAACTCGACCAATGTGCAGCACGAAGTCCTGCGCTTGCAGGTGGTGGAGCAGGTGTTCAGCAAGGTCGCCCTGCGTATTTTGTTCCATCTGGAGCATCTGCGCCCGGCACTTGAGGCAGTTCTGGTTTCAGGCAGCATGGCAGATTTTATTTACGGCAACGAGAGCCGGGATGATCTGCCCACATCCCTGCAGTTGCCGCCACCTGCCCCGGAGCCTAATGCCGAGGCCCTTGCCTGGTTTGACGGGCAGCTGCAGCGCTATCTGCCAGGTTTTTCGCTGTTGCAATTGCCCCTTGAGATAAATTTAAGTGCCCTTGACCGCGCTCTGCGGGAAGGCTCCTTTGATCTGTGTGCCGTGCTTGAACGCATGTGTGTGCTGATAAATCAGTATGAACCTGATGTGCTGCTGTTAACCGGCAGACCCTCACAATTGCCCGGGGTGCGTGCTTTCTTTGAAGAAAGGCTGGCCTTAAGCCCGGCCCGCATCATCTCGATGCACAGCTATGCCTGCAGCTCAGGCTGGTATCCCTTCAGTCCCGATGGTATACATGTGGGCGATCCCAAGACCACGGCGGCGGTGGGGGCACTGCTGTTGCATCTGCGCAGCGATCACAGCAATTTCCCCAATTTCCGTTATCAGGCAGAGGCTGATGCCCCGTTAAATCAGATGCACTATGTAGGCATAGTGACGCAGGGCAATCAGATAGCGGCAGAGGATGTGCTGTTTGCCATTTACAGTGAGCAAGAGCGGGATCTGTTTACCGATCACAGTGCAGAAAGCGGGGTGCAGCCGGTCTTTGCCGGGGTGGATGACAGCATGGCTGAGGCAGAATTTGACTTGAAGCTAGCTGCCAATTTCGGTTATCGCCAGTTTGCCTCACCCTTAAGCGAGGCCCTGCCGCTGTACCGGCTGGAGATGATAGAGAATGTCGAGCAATGCCAGACCCTGAAAAAGGCGCGCGCTTTGCTCTCTGGCAAGAACCTCTCTGCCCTGACGGAGACTGAGATTCTTGATTTGATAGACACCATGGCCCTGAAGGTGCCGGAGCTTGCCGATAAGTTCAGGCCGCAGCTGGAGGAATTGAACGTAAGGCAGCAGCAGCTGCGTGCCCTGCTTGATAATCCGCCGCCTGCTGTTTTGGATCCTACAGAGGAAAACTCATTGCGTACGCAGGCCGGAGCCTTGCATGCCAATGACAAGGTTGGAGTGTTCGGGCGCCTGAGCGGTCAGAAGGACAAAGTAATCGAACAGGAGTTCCTGAATCTAAAGGCTCAGTTCCTTTTGTCCAAAGGTCAGCAACAGCAAAGCAGCTGGCAGCAGGAACTGCAGGATCTGGGGCGGCAACGGCAGGTTCTTATCAGCAAGGCCAATGGCGAGTACATTGAGGCCTTAAGAGCCCGCCTGACCCGCGATTTTGAACGGGCGCAGGATGCCTGTAACAGCTCACGTGCTGATTTCCACTTAAGGCTGAAGCTGCGGCAGCTTACTGACAGTGCGGATCATCCGTTCCCTTATTTGAAGCGCGAGCTTAAGGGCAAAATGCCGCCGCTCTTTGCCTTTGAGATAGAAAAGCTCAGCTTCAGTCATGATGATGAGGATGAGCAGGACGGCGATCGGATCCGGCAGTTCTTTAAATTCAAGCTGCGCACGGTCTCTGACGCGGAGTACTGGACATCGAGCGGGCGCATTATCTGACAGGCAGGAAACGAGGAATAAATTATGCAGCAAGAGCAGCAGGATAAGATGCAGCACTCCTTACAAAGCTTGCAACAAAGCGCTGTGGCGGCCTTAAATGCCTGCAGCTGGGTGGAGCAGCAGCGCAGTCACAGTTCCGATCTCAATCAGGAGGCCGATAAGCTGGTCACGGCTCTGGCCCGGGCCGGGCTTGAGGCCACGGCTGCCTGTCAGGTGCTTACGGCCAATACTACGGTGGGGGTGTTCGGAGCATCACAGGCGGGCAAGAGCTATCTGGTTTCACGCATGGCGGCAGGCCCTGATGGCAGCCTGAAGGCTAATTGGGACGGGCAGGAGATTGATTTTTTAACTCATGTCAATCCGCCGGGGCATGATCAGGAAGCCACCGGCTTTGTCACTCGCTTTACTCACCGCAAGAATCCAGGGATCCCGGGTTATCCGGTGCGCCTTAAGGTTTTGCGCGAATGTGAGATAGCGATGATCCTGATTAACTCCTTTTTCAACGATCTGGAGCAAAATCAGATTGAGTTTGATCTGTCAGAAAAGGCGCTGCAGGAGCATCTGGCCCGCTGTCAGACTTTTGCCGCCGCCCATCCGTTGCCACCGGAGCAAAAGGACAGTGCCTTTACCCTTACTGATGCGGTGGAAGTTGCGGATTATATTGCAAGGCACAGCGCAGGCCGCCTCAATGTCCTGACTGCCGATCATCCTTTCTGGATACAAGCAAGGAACTTGCTGCCACAGCTTGATTTGGCGGGGCGGGCGCTCTTTTTCTCCTTTTTCTGGAAGGAGTGCAAGGTCTTTACCCTGATGTATTTGCGCATCGGGGCAGAGCTGATAAAGCTCAAAGGGGCGCAGGAGGTGTATGCCCCGCTAGGTGCTTTTGTGGAAGAGCAGGATGGCGTGCTGATGCAAAGAAAGCAGGGCACCATCATCTGCATTTCAGTGTTAAAGCAGCTTTTTGATAATGATGAGAGCATTGAAGTATGCCTTGATGCAGCAAACGGCAGCAAGGTAAGCCTGCCGTTTGCGGTACTGGCAGCCATCGGTCTTGAGATCACCTTCCCGCTGTCAGGTTCCTGCCCGATAGATAATTTTGATGTACTGGATTTCCCCGGGGCACGTGAGCGGCGTAAAGATCAGCTGCAGCGCTTTTTAGATGATGAAAAGGGCATGAGCGGAAATGAGCCCACAGCCTTCATGCGCGAGCAGGGTTCGGAGTTCATCCGCCGTGGCAAGGTGGCCTATCTGTTTGACCGCTATGCCAGAAGACGGGAGCTTGATGCCTTATTGTTCTGCATCGGGGTGCGGGCACAGCAGGAGGTCAGCTCCATTGTGCCCATCTTAAATAGCTGGATTGAACTTAATGCCGGGGCCAGTCCTGAGGAGCGGGCGCAATTGCGCTATCCGCCGCTTTTATGTGCGTTAACCCGTTTTGATGAGATCTTCGAGCGGCAGTTAAGCCTGATGGAGGGCGGGCAGCCTACCACCACCGACAAGGAGATGGAAAATGCCCTGGAGCGCATTTCAGCACAGGGCTGGCTGGCCAATTGGAATGGCCGTCCTTATGCCAGCTTCTATCCGGCCCGCCGTCCCAATATCTCAGATAAAATCCGCTGGCTTAAATTCAGTGCCGGTAAGGAGATTGGCATCAATCCTGACTATCAGGACAAGATTGATAAAATCAAGCGCGAGCTGCTTGCCGATGAATTGTTCTGTGCCCACGTGGTAGCACCTGAAGAGGCGCTTGAAAGCGTATTAAGCCCGGATGGAGGCGTGGATCGCATTTGCCGTGAGCTCAAGGCGCATTATGAATTAAGCCTGGCCCAAAGGGCAGAGCGCTGTACCCGTGCCATGCGCAGGGAGCTTAGCACAGCCCTTGACAGCCTTGATACTTATGCTAGGCCGGAGGGCGAGGCAGCGCTGGCGGCCTTCAAGGAACAGGCTCTCTCCATCGGTCGGGATTTTTTACAGTTAAATCAGGTATCCCGGGTGTTTGGCCTGTTGCGTGCGGCCTTAACCGTGCCCCTTGAGGAGTTGCAGCAGCTTTATAAGGACAATTTTGCTGCAGGCAGCAATGCCCCGCGTTATGCCCGCGATGCGCTGCAACTTTTCTGCAGCCGGATAAGTGAGCTGCCCAAGTCAACTGCTGGGCAGCGCCTGGCGCGGGAAGTGGCGCAGGCCTGGGAGCAAAAGCAGGGCAATCTGACGGTTTATGCAGATGCCGAGAGCCGCTTTTCTTTCTTTAAGGCTGAAGGCGGGGCGCAGCCCTGGAAAAATGGGGCTGAGGTAGAGCGGGGCGTCATCAATTTGTTAAAGCGCCTTTGTGTGCAGATCCTGGATCTGGCCCGTTCTGAACGCTGTGCCCTGGAGCAGAGGCTGCGGGAGCTATTGCAGGGGGCGGATAAGAGTGGTGCCCGCGAGGATCTGCAGGCGGTGCAGGCTACCTTATGCTGCCGTTTCCTCGGTGACTTTGTGGCGCGCCTTGGCTGTGATTACCTGTCAGCTGGCAACAGCGCACAGGTATTCTTTAAACCCGGGGCTGATCCCAGTGCCCTGGGCGTGGCAGATCTGGTGCCAGCAGGGGAGGCATTGCCTCAGGGGCAGCATTTGTGCCGCATGGCCGTAAAGCGCGATCCGATGAACTTTGCGGTGCCGGATGTGGACGGCGCGGCTAGGCGCAGTGAGCTTAAGCTTGCCTGTGATTTTTTCAATGCGCTGGCCTTTGCCATGTTAAGTGTCAATGCCTTGGGGGCGGGCGGGGCTGACAGCGAATTTACCCCGGATGCCAATCGCGAGCTGTTGGCGCAGATTGCTGCCATGCGCTCAGGGCTGGAGGCACATTTTTAGCATATATGCACTTTAGTACGCTTTCTTCTGATTTTAGTGTAAAGGGAAAAAAGCAGGACAAATCAGAATTAGCAGGATAAAGACAGGACTGATGAGAGATGAATGCTTTAATTGACACTTTGTTTGGCAGGGCTGAGTTAATTATTATCAATCCCCCGCCTGAAGCCATGAGCTTGCTGCAGGGGGATACAGTGGGAGTACAGGTGCTGCCAGATCAAAGCAGCCTTATGTGTATTGATGGCTGGCCACAGGCTGATGGCGGCTATCATGATCTGCAGGTGGCGGGACTTGCCGGCCTGGATCAGCTGCGTCTGCAGCTGACGCAGCCTTTGGTGTCAGCCCTTATCAGCAACGGCACGCAAAGTGCTTTTTTAAAGCTTTGCCTGCCCGGGGGCAAGGAGTATACCGGTGATCTCACGGTAAATTGTGATTTGACGGACAGTGCCGTGACCGGTTTCAGCCCGGCAGCACCCACGGCGGCTGCAGGAAGTGAGGGCGCAGCCACTCCAGATATAGCTGCAGGCCTGGCAGCTGCTGCAAGTCAGGCCGGCGCTGGGGCTGCCTCCCCAGCTCCGGCCGCCCAGCCCCTGCCGGAGGGCAGCAAGAAGCATCCTATCTGGTTTACGCTGCTTAGCATCCTGGGGCTGGTGCTTGCTTTGCTGCTGCTGGGGGCGGTGGCCTGGTTCTTATTCTTGCGTGAGCCAGCAGCCACAGGCAGCAACGTGACAGCAGAACCTGAAGCAGCTGCACAAACTGCACCTGCATATGAAGCTGGGGCTGAGGAGGCGATCGGCCGTACGGTTGAGCCTCCGGTAAGCAGCACCGCTGCTGCCTGTGAGCTTAATAATTCAGCTTCTGACGCTCAAATGTTGAGTGATTGTCTGAAGAGCAAACCCGATGACAGCACGCTGTTAAAGTTTGCTGACAGTGTGGCTGCAGCTGATCGCTGCGATTTGTCTGCGCGGCTTCTTATCAGCCAGTCACGCGCCCGGGGCGGGCAGGTGGCGCTGCATTATGCCCGTTATCTGGATCCAGATAGCAAGCAGGGCAGTGCCTGTTTTAAAAAGAGCAAGGCAGATGCCATTTACTGGTATCAGAAGGTGCTGGAAACTGATGCCGCAAATCAGGAAGCTGCAGCAGCCCTGCAGCGCCTAGGGGCCGCAACCCCGGCTGCTGCAGACCCTGAGGGCAAGGCCAAATCCGGAGCGCTGGGTAATCTGGTGGGAGTCAGTAAATAAATGATAGAGAAAGTTAAAGTAAACTGCAGCTGGGGCCACTTACCGCTTGCCCTAGGGATGATGTTTACACTGAGCTGCGGCTGCCTGAGTGCAAGCGCTGCCCCGCTGTTGATGGAGGGCAAGAGCACTTTGTATCAGCGGGTGCTCACCACCCCAGAGTGTGTGCTTAAGGCCTCAGCGCAAGATCAGGATGGCAGCCTGGTGCCGGCCTTCACCCGTTATTATGTGTATGCGCGCAATCCAGATGGCACGCTGCAGGTAGGTCCAGATGCCACCGGCAAGATTGCAGGCTTTATTGACAGCTCCTGTGCCATTGACTGGAAGATGCAGCTGGCGCTGCTCTTTACCAATCCTGCTGATCGCAGGCGGGCTCTGATTTTTAAGGATCAGGCGCAACTGGCATCCATCATTGAGTCTGATGATGCTGCCGCTGCCGCCGCCCCTTTATATGAAGCCTTGGAGAAAAACGGCAGTGCTCCGGGGGTGGTGGCGCAGGAGCCGGCTGAATTTGTGGATTACCGCAAAAATTTCTATTTGCTTCCCATCCTTGATAGTGAGGAGAACTGGTTTTCTGATGATGCGAACGTATTGCAGCTTAAAATCGCCTCAGTAAGCGCTCAGGCAGGCCAGCTGGCAGGCAATGCCGCTTCGTCTACAGCCGGTGCAGCAGCCGGCACAAACAGTGCTTTACCGCTTGGCAGTCAGGGAGTGGGGGCTACTCTTCCTGCATCCTCTGCCTCTGCCATTACGGCTTTTAAGGCGGCTGTGGTGTTTGTCATCGATTCCTCCATTTCGATGCAGCCCTATATCGACAGGACTAAGAGCAGTGTCGCAGCCATTTATAAACGCCTGGAGCAGGCGGGCCTTGCTGACAGCGTCAGTTTTGGCCTGGTGTCATTTCGTGCTGATACCCGCAAGGTGCCAGGGCTTGAATATACCTCAAGGCTGTTTGTAAGCCCGGGGGAGGCCAAGAATGGGGCTGAATTTGCCGCTAAGGTCAAGGATCTCAATCAAGCCACAGTTTCAAGTGCCCGTTTTGATGAGGATGCCTATGCCGGCATTAACACTGCCTTAAGCAAGATAAACTGGCAGCAGTTTGGCGGGCGCTATATCGTGCTCATCACCGATGCCGGAGCCATTGAGGGCAGCAGTGAACAGTCCTCCACCGGCCTTGATGCAGCGCAGCTGCGCCTGGAGGCTGAGCATCAGGGGGCGGCACTCTATACCTTGCATCTTCTGACCAATGCCGGCAAGAACAATCATGCTAAGGCTGCAGCACAGTATCAGGATCTGTCCTTTAACAGCGTACTGCAAAAACCGTTGTACTATCCGGTAAATGCCGGTGATGTGAAGAGCTTTGGTGAACGCATTGATGAACTGGCTGCCTCCATTACTGAGCAGGTACGGCTGTCAGCTGAGGGCAAGTTGGCCGCGGGATCTGCGGCTGCCGCTCCGGTCAAGGCAGATGACAGCCTTTCTGCCGATACCTTAAAGCTAGGCCTGGCCATGCAGCTGCGTTATCTCGGTGAGATCAAGGGCACCAAGGCCCCGAGCGTGTTTGAGGGCTATCTTGCGGACAAGGATTTTGCAAGTCATGTCAAACCGGTTTGCCAGCCGGTGGTGCTGTTGACCAAGGCACAGTTAAGTGACTTAAAGGATGTGGTCAGCGGGGTGATGGATGCTGCGGTGCAGGGCATGGTCTCTGCCGATGACATGTTCAGCCAGATAAAATCGCTGGCAGCCTCCTTAGGCCGTGATCCGGCACAGCTGGCGCAAAAGCAGAGCTTTAGTATCGGACAAAGCGGGCTTTTGGGTGAATATCTTGACGATCTGCCCTATAAGAGCGCCATCGCTTCCATCAGTGCTGATTCCTGGGCCGCAATGGGACCGCAGGAACAGGATGCCCAAATCCGGGCGCTTGAAAGCAAGCTTAAGTACTATGAGCAGATGAACGCCGATCTGGATCGCTGGGTGTCGCTCTCTGAAGGCGCAGACCCCTCTGAGTCTGTCTATCCGGTGCCGCTGGAGGCCTTGCCTTAATGGGGCTTAGTCTGTGCCTTGAGGGGCTTTGTCATACTTACAGCTCTGGGGTGGTGATAGAACTTACCTCGCTGCAGCTGGCAGGCGGGAAGCCGGCTGCCCTGACTGGCGTGTCAGGCTCGGGCAAATCCACCTTGTTGGAGTGTATCGGCCTGCTCAAGCCCTGTCAGTGTGAGCGTTACCTGCTGGGGGGCTTTGACGTGCAGAACCTGCACAGTGAGCGTGAGCGTGCCCTGTTCCGGCAGGGGCACATCGGCTTTATGCCCCAAAGCGGAGGTCTTATCGATTTTTTAAGTGTGCGCGATAATTTAAGGCTGCAGCTTGAGCTGGCCTTAAAGGCACGGGGCGAGGGTGGAAACAAGGGGCAATACCGGCAACTTTTTGAGGAGGCCTGCGCCCTGGCTGCGGATTTGGGAATTGGCTCCCTTTTGTCCCAATATCCCCATCAATTATCCATCGGGCAGCGCCAGCGGGCGGTGTTCTGCCGTGCCCTGGCGGCAAAACCAGATCTGCTTTTAATCGATGAGCCCACTGCAGCTTTGGATCCGGCCAATGCCCATTTGCTCTTTGCCTTAATTGCACAGGTCTGCCGTAAAAGTGGCTGTTGTGCCCTGGTGATCACCCATGATGAACAAAGCGCTGCGCAATTTGCCACCCGCTGTGCGCTAAACGGAAAGTTATCGCAGCTTAGGACACAGCAGGCGGCAGCTGCAGGACAGAGCCTTAACTTTAATGTGTTCTCCCCGCTTCCTGCTGCCCAAAGGGAGCAGTTACATGAGATAAGTGAGATGACAGCTGCAGTCACGCAATGCCCTGTAGCAGTGTCCGGGGAGGACAGATGAGCCTGTTCAAGCTGGCCTTTTGCGATCTGCGCTTTGCCCGGGGCATGAGCTGGTGCATTGTCTTTGCGTTAGGAGCCATCTTAACTCCGTTGCTTTTGATCTTCTCCCTGCGTACCGGCGTGGTGGCCCAGCTGGAGCGTGAGCTTACCCAAAATCCAGCCAGCCTGGAAATCATCATGGGGGCCAACTACAAGCTTGATGCTGATTTTATTGAAAGCTTGCGCCAGGATCCCAAGGTGGGCTTTGTGGTTCCCCTGACGCGCAGCTTGAGTGTTACCTGTAATATCCGCGCTACCGCAGGGCGGGCCTTAGGGATCATGGCGGTGCCAACCGCAGCGGGCGATCCGGTATTAAAGGCGGCCGGATTTGCGGCAGATGGAACAGTGCTGCAGGACACTGAGCTCTATCTGTCGGCAGCCTTGGCTGACAAAATTAAGGTGCAGGCCGGGGACAGCGTGACTTTGTCCGCCCCGCGCATTAAGGATGGGCGCAGTGAGGCCGGCAGGGCGCAGTTCATGGTCAAGGGAGTGGTGGATCGTGCCTTTTTGCCAGGAGAGCGCGTGCTAATCAGCCTTGATGCCTTAATTGCACTTGAAGATTACCGGGATGGCTTTGAGCCAGCTATTTTTTCAGATGGCTCTTACCTGAATGAAAAACGGCGTGATTTTGCTAAGGTACGGCTGTATGCATCTGATATCTACAGCGTGGAGCCGCTGGTAAAAGAGCTAGAGCCGCATTACCGGATAAGCTCGCATTTGGCTGAAATTGAAAACTTAAAGGCAGTAAGCACTGTGCTTGCCGTGATAGCTGAGGTGATTGCTGTGGTGACGGTGGCAGGCGGGATCGGGGCTTTATGGGGGCTTATCAGCTCGTCACTTGCCTTAAAGCAAAAAAGTTTTGCCATGCTGCGCCTGCTGGGTTTTACTCCCTGGCAAATTTATCTGCTGTGCTGGTGTGAGCAACTGTTGCTAAGTACTGCCGGCTTTATTTTGTCTGCACTGTTATGTCTGGCAGGTTCAGCTTTGTTTAACCATATTTTTGCCGCCTATTTGCAGGGCGCTGCCTTAAGTTTCCTGACCTGGGATCAATGGCTGGGCTTTTTTGCCGTTTCTGCTCTGATCCTCTGTGTGCTTACGGCGCTTGCCGTAAGACGGCAACTGCTAGCAGCCCCGGTGGCGGAGATCATGCGTTTGCAGTAAATAGCTGCAGGCTGCAGGGAAATGACAGACAAGATAACAGACATGCAGGCAGATATGCAAAAGAAGAGGTGCAGGCAGACATACTGGCTTTGACAGTTTGCATAAAAGTTACAGTAAGCGCCAAATGTTTACAGCGGCTTTGGCAAAAGCGACGGTTATAAAAAAGTATAAGAGGCAAAATAAGGTCTGAAAGGGCTTAAGTGGCACAGGAGAAGTTCTATGTTAAATCTAAGCAGGCTCAGGAATAAGCTAAAGCACGGACTGCAGCAAAAGTCAGGGGCCGGGTTAAAGCCTCTGCTGCTTACCTTTGCCTTGTCCTTCATGGCAGGATCGGGGGCTAAGGCTGCTGACTTAAGCTCCTATACAGATCCCAATCCTGCAACAGACGATGTCACGGTGCCCCTGCCTTGTGGACTTAGCATGAGTTTCCGTAAGGTCTATACTTCAAATTCTGCCGAGCGCATGGCAGATAAGAGCTTTAATGCCGGACTGCAGCAGACGGACAATCCCTTGTCAGAGTCGGTCAATGAGCGTTATCTGCAGGGGCCTTTTCACGATAAACAGGGCTTTTACTTTCTGATGGGCAAGTATGAGGTAAATGCACTGCAATATCAGGCCATCATGGCACAAGAGGGAAAATGTCCCAAGCCCAAGCCGCCCTTAAAGCGGCCGCAGGTGCAGGTGAGTTGGTTTGAGGCTCAGGATGCGGCGCGCCGTCTGTCGCTGTTTCTGGCCAAAAACAAGGATGCCTTTAAGGAAAATGGCCAAACCGCCTTTGCCCGTCTGCCTACGGACAGTGAATATGAGTATGCACTGCGCGGCGGACATGCGGTGAGTTCAGCACAATTTGCCGCCCCGCTTTTTTTCACTGCAGGGGCACTTGGCGATTATGCCTGGTATCAAAGTCCGCAGTCGGCCAATGGGAAGTTAAACCCGGTAGGCAAGTTAAAGCCCAATCCGCTGGGCATTTATGATTTGCTGGGCAATGCCCAGGAAATGACCCAGGATAATTTCAGAGCTACCCGGCTTGGCCGCCTGCACGGGCAAAGCGGGGGCTTTACGGTGCGCGGAGGTTCTTACCTTACGGCAGCACAGAGCCTGAACGCTGCCTACCGGGTGGAAAAACCTTTTTATACCAGCAAGGGCAGTGAGTTTAAGTCAGATGACACCGGTTTTCGCCTGGTGCTGTCGGTACCAGTCATCACTGATGCCAGCGCCTTAAAACAGCTTTCTGCTGAAGTGGACAAATTGGGCTATGACAGTGATGACAAACAGGGTGCCTTGCTCAAGGAGCTTGATACCATCATCAACAACAATGAAAAGCTCGACAGCGAGAACGCCGATCTGTCAGATAAGGTAAAAAACTTGAGCGCTGATTTGAACAAATTGCGTCAGAACATGTTAAGCCTGAACGCCGAGCGTGATGCGCAGCGTGATCGGGCCATAGTCTCAGCGCTGCGCCTGGGTGGCTTCTTATGTTCCAATGTGGCCAATGAGCAGGAAATGGTGCAGATTACCCTCGAAATGGCCAAGAAAGTGGAGGCGAGCATTAAAAAGGCCGGCTCCAATGAGCGCTTGCTGGCCAATTTCAAGCGCCTGGCTGCCGAAAACCTGCAGCATCAGCAGGATGCCCGCAAAAACCTTGATTTTTATGTCTCGTATTTAAGTGATCATGCAACTGACAGCCTTAACAATTACACTTTAGAGCAGATTAAGGCACAGCTGGGCAATGCCCGGCTGTCACTGGGCTCAGAGCCATCCGAGCTGCCACGTTTTATTGAGCGCTTTTTACAGTTGCTGCAGTATCGCAGCAAGCATGCAGATGATCCGCTGGAAAAACTGCAGCAATACTTTGTCGGGCAATGCTATGCCCTGCATCCGCGCTCACAGGAGAGATAAGCATGCAGCGTGTTGTCAGTATCCCTTATGCCGAACTTTCTATACGGGCACAGCAATTTTTAACTCAGTTGCCCCAGCTTGAGGCTACCCTGGCACTTGCCGATCCGGCCTTGTCCACCATCTTTGCCCTGCCTGAAAGACAGGGGGAGCAGGTGGATTTTTATACCAGGCTTGAAGGGGAGCTTGCTGAGGTGACGGCGGCGCAAGGGCAGGAGCGCTGTGCACAGGCCAAGGTGCTGCTGCAGAGTCTGCAGACAGGCGGGCAGCTGTCAGCACAGCAGGCGGCAGATGCTCTGTACTTTATCAATAACCCTTCCTGCTGCAAGAGCGCGGGCGGGGTCTTTTTTATTGTACCGGCTGAAACAGCCGCCCAGGCGGCAGCCATTGCTGCTGCAGCTGCCACAGTCCCAGTCGCAGCGGCAACGCGCTCACACTTGCCATGTCTGTTGGCGCTGCTGGGCTTATTACTGCTGTTGCTGCTACTCTTCTTGCTGTGGTGGTTTAAGTTAAAGCCATGGCCTTTTGCAGATGAGCCGGCACTTGCTCCTGAACCGGTGGCTGCCACTGCCCCGGCGGTACCTGAGCCAGAGCCAAAGGCTGAACCTGAAGCGGAGCCTGAACCGGCAGCAGAACCGGTTTTGTCTGCAGAACCTGAGCCAGAGCCGGTCTTGCCACCAGAGCCGGAACCTGAAGTAAAGGAACCGGCGCCGGCACAGGTGCAGCCGCCGGAGCCAGTTAAGGTTGAACCTGCGCCGGTAAAGCCGGCAGCGCCAGCGCCCAGTAAGGTGGAATCTGCCCCGGCGCCGGCAGCGCCGGTGAAGAAGTTGCCCAAATGCTCAACCCTGGTTCAGACTAAAAAAATGCCTGCTCTCATCATGGGCATTGATGGCTCGGTGTCAATGTTGCAGCCTGATGTGAAAGCCGCAGGAGGAGCCATGATGCGCCTGCAAGCTGCCCATGAGTCAGCACTGGAACTGGTGCGCAGCATTGATAAAAATGTGCCGGTGGGGTTGGTTGAAATCAACCGTTGTCCAAAAGCCATGAACCGCGGCTATTTTGGGGGTAATAACCGGCATGCCCTGGAGGCAGCCATTTCCCAGATCATCCCCAAGGGTGATGGTACCGCCCTGATAAGTGGCTTGCGTTCCATGGCCAGCATGGCAGCCGGGCGGGGGGAGGCAGTAGGAGTACTGCTGTCAGATGGGATGGATACCTGCCCTGGCACCAGGGATCAGGACGTCTGTGCGGTGGCGCGCGATATTCATCGTCAGTTCCCGCAATTTAAGATAAACGTGATGTTAATTGGCGAGGAGGCTTACCGCCTGCGCTGCGTGGCAGAGATCACGGGCGGCAAGATCTATACCCCTAAAAGTGCGCTTGATTTCACCAAAGGCCTGCAGCAGGCAGGGGCGCCCTTAAATCAGGTATGTGAGGAATAGTCATGCATAATGCTCTGCTCGTAAGTGGCGCCCTGAGCGCCTTTGTGCCGATTGGCATGGATGGGGCTCCGATTTATAAAAACGCGGATGCTTTTCGTGATGCGCTGGAGCGTACCCCTAATTTGGGCAGCCGGGATGCCCGTTTCCTGGCGGTGCCCCGTTTTAACGGTGATGAAAGCAGTGCTGACTGGTACGTGCCATTTCCACCAGCCAATGCAGATGGTGAGTACCGTATCGTCAGCTGGCAGGCAGCCAGTGCTGGGGAAAGGGCGCATGCCCTTGCGGAGCTGACGGCCTTTGAGGAGCGCTTGACGCAGGAAGGGCAAAAATTATTGAGCATGGCGCCCAGCGGGGATCTGTTGCTTTTTGCCCATTATCTTACCGGTATGACTGAAGCCCAAAAACTGCCAGCCGTACATTTCCCCGGTTCTGAATATTTGTTCATTGTGGATGGCCAGCCGGTGATCACTTTCTGGGGCTTTATCAAGGCCGGGGCCAGGTTAAATGCCAGTCCCTTTGCCTGCCTTAAGTCACCAGCGGTGGCAACGTCAGTACCCGGTACAGGCACTGCGGCCGTGCCTCCGTCTGCACCAGCAGCATCGGCAACAAAGCGTGCTTTAGGTTTTCCCAGATGGCTGTGGTGGCTGTTAATTCCTTTGCTTCTGTTGCTGTTACTGGCTTTATTGTTGTGGCTGTTGTGGCGCTTCTTTGGTTTCAGACTGCCCTGGTTTGATTTCAATTTGCCAGGCTTTGATTTGGGCGGGGGTCAAGTGGAGCTTTCTGTCCCGGATGCTGAACTTAACCTGCCTACGGTAGACTTAGATGCGCCGGTGATCAGTGTGGATGGCGGTGGGATCTCCGTGCCTGAGGCCAGCGTGCAGACAGAAGGGGTAATTGACCCCGGACTTGCAACGGATGCGGTGATAAGCAGTGCACCGGAGGCTGAGCAGGGGCAGATAGCGGAAGCAGAGCTTGCAGAACAGACTGATCCTCTGCCGGAAGGCGTTTTGCCCGAAGCCGGGCAGGATGTTCAGCCTCCTGTGGCAGAGAACGGGGCAGAAACAGTGGAGCATTTGCCCCCTGCAGACAGTAACCTGCCTGAGGCAGAGCCTGCTGCCCAAACTGATGCAGAGACCACAAGCCCTGCAGCTGCCAAAATTCCTCAGCCTGCGCAGCCGGCCATGATCCCGCAGGCGCTGGGCTCAAAGACTGCGGGTAATGCCTTAAGGCTGGATCCAAAGGCCCTGGCGGCAGGTGATGTGTCCGCCCTGCAGGGAAACTGGCAGACCCGCTCTGGCATGATGGATGTCAATACCGGCAGGCCGCTTAATTTGTCCTATCGTTTTGAAAATGGCCAGGGCGAGCTTACGGTCAGACGGCAAGATGGCACCCGCTGCGTGGCTAAGGCCAATCCGCAGGCAGGGGCCGGGGTACTTAACATTAATCCGGCCGGAGCTGCCATTTGCCCGGATAACAGCAGTTATAATCTGCCCCGGATCAAATGCACACCGCGCCAGGATGGCAGTGCAGATTGTTTTGCAGTATATTCGGAAAAACAGCAATTCCCGTTAAGGATTTATGGCGCTACAACTGAACAATGAGGAGAGAGAAGATGCGCTTTACCACTATCACCGCCATGGCTGCGGCTGTGTGCCTGCTTTTAAGCGGCTGTGCTGGGACTGCCGGTGGATCTGGCTACGATTACAGTGATGCTGATCCTTCGCTTACCAAGAATGAGACCAATTTCTTTTCTGAATCAGGCTGGCAGGCCTGTGCTATCGGTGCGGTAGTGGGGCTTGGTGCCTGCATGTTTGCCGGTAATGATGCCTCATCACGCCTTACCTGTGCGGCTCTGGCGGTACCTGCTGGCTGTGGCATTTTCATGGGCGGCAATTATCTTTTAGATGAGGTGCGCGTGAACTATAAGACCAAGGAAGAGCAGCTTGACAGAATGGCGCAGTTAGTGGCCAAGGATAATGCCAAGTTATCGGCTTTAAACCGGGATGCTCAGGCGCTTTTGGAGAAGGATAAGGAAAATCTGGCACGCCTGGAGCGGCAGATCACGGACGGCTCAGTAAACTCCGATGAGCTTAATGCCAAGCTTGCTGACTATAACAGCAACATTACCTATCTGCAGAAAAATGCAGCAGAGGCGCAAAAGCGCCTGGATCAGTACAAGGATGTGCGCGCTAAGCTTTTGCTTACTGATGATGGCAAGCAGGAGCTGCAGCTTACGGCAGCGCAGCGTGAGGAACTGGCACAACTGGACGCTGAAATAGCTGATTTGGAAGAGAGCATTGCCCTGTCAACTGAAGTGCAGATAGCCTATGCCGAATCGCGCAACAGCTTGCAGGCTGGGGCGGCTTAAGGTCAGGACGTGCCCGAATGGCCTGTCAAGCGAGCCTCACCAGAGGTCGGCAGCAGGAACCAGCTGAAGCTTACAACAATAGTACTATTGTTGTTTAGACAGTAGTAATCATCGGCCTTTAGGCCGGTGAGAACGTTAATTCAGAACTTAAATTTAGCAGTGCAGATTCTGACAACAAGAACACAATCAGTACAAAGAAAGTTAAGGATAAGCAGATGCGAATTTTAAATATAAGTGCAGCGGTAGGTGCAGCGCTGTTCCTGTCAGCCTGTACCATGAGCCCGCAGGAATGTGATCCTAGCCTGGATCCGGGATTTTTGGACAAAATTGGTTGTACCATTTCAGGTTCCTATGCTCAGCGCGTAGAGGACAAGGAAGCAGATTTAAAGGCCCTGCAGCAGGAAAATGAACGTCTGCATAAGATAGCCAGCCTGCTTGAAAATGATCGGGCTCTGGTAGAGGGCTCGCTTGAGACCCGCAGGCAGCAATATCAGGCCTTAAGTGCGCAAATTTCAGCCTTAAAGTCTGATCTGAGTGCCAAACAGCAGTTAAGCAGTTCCCTGAACGCGCAGCTTGACAAGATGCAGCAGCAGGCAGATGAGTTGCAACAAATGCCTGAAAACAGCGCCCTGCTGGAGCGTCGGCAGAAGCTTGCTGAGCTGCAGGAAACGGCGGCAGCCCTGGGGATTCTATAGTTCTTTCCGGTAAGGATCTTCCCTGTAAGGAAAGGACGTCCTGCAGTTTCTTGCGGTGCTGACTTAACCAAGATCAGAAGATCACAGCAGGCCTTATCAGGGGGTACCTTACGGGGTACCCCTGATTTATTCTGTGGGCAGCAGCTTTTTTGTCCGTACCGGAACAGGGATAAGCTGTGTGGCAGCTGCTATTTTAGAAATGGTGATAACGGTAGCGGTAGAAAAAGAGCGGCGGGATGGCAATGCCCAGGGCAATGGCTAGCATTACGGCTAAGGTGCGCACGCTGCAGGCAAAGAGGGTGATGATGCTCTGATGAATGAGCTCCGGGCTTTGATCCTGTAGGATATGCATTAAGGAGAGCAGGGCTGTGTAGGCGTCAAGCCCAGGGATCAGGCAGATGACGCAGGGGGGCAGCAGTACCGGGCGCGGGGTCTTGAGCCGGGGAGCTAAATAGATGAAGATAAGGGAGATGAGGGCACAGGCCACAAAGGCAGCACCGACTGCCTCAAAGCCGCAGTGGCGCAAGGTGGCAAAGCTTAAGCGGCATAAAAAGGCACCGCCTGCGATATAGGGCAGGGTGAAGCGTGGTACCGCAAAAATCATGGCAAAGGCAGGTCCGATGCAGGCAGCCAGCAGGGCCTGGAGCAACAAGTCAGTCATTAACACAGTATCCAAGATGTTTGTCCTCAGCTAACTTACCAGGTGGGATTAAGGATACCCAGGGCGTCACAGAACAGAATGGCCCCCATGATGCCGATGGCAGCCCCGAAAATAATGGTTAGCGCATAAGTAAGCCTGGTGATGCCGGTGGCAAGATAGCCCTTAAAGATATCAAGAAAGCCGTTCATGAAGGGAAAGCCTGGCACTAGGAGCAAGGAAGCTGCCATCATGGCCAGGTTAATCTGCTCTGCCGGTAGTCCCAGCAGGCAGGCTGTAGCGGCTGCTCCCAGACAGCCCGTGAAGGCAGCGCACATCACCGCGAAAATCTCAAAGTAGCGCCGCTTGAGCAATTGCAGGCGCGTTACCATTAGCAGCAATCCTCCGGCGCAGGCAGCAAGTGCCGCGTTGGCAGTCCCGCCGTTTAAGGCGGTAAAACAGGCAGCTGCTGCGGCAGCTGTGCTGGCAGTGAGGAACACTGGATAGGTTTTAAGTTTTATATCTTTGATTTGCTGATAGATAGCTTTGGCATCAACGCCATCCTGGCTTTTTTCTGCAGCAAGGCACAGCCGGTAAATAGCGCTTACTGCGGACATATTAATGCCAAAATGGGAAATAGCCCGGTACTCATGGGCACTGTGACCGGCATGGCTCAATTTGACATGGACCCCGGTGCGGTCAAATCCAAACTCGCAGTCCTCTGCCTTAAGCTGCAGGGCTTTTACCATGATCTGCACGGACTGCATGATAAGACGGGTTTCCGCACCGCATTGAGCCAGTTTCCAGCCCAGCAGGCACAGAATTTTTGCTTTAAGCCCGAGCAGGGCAGCAGGTGCTGCAGTTACAGAAGTTACAGGTGCTGTTTGGGAGGTAACCTGTGGGAGTGGACAGTGGATCATATCTAACATTAATGGCGCTTATTGGGTAAAAAGAGGCTTGCCGGAAATTCCCAGCCTGCAGCAAATTGTAGTTGTAAGCAGCGTTTTTGTCTAATGAGACAATTACTCAGGAGGCTAATCTTATTCAATCCTTTCCTGTTCTTACCCTGCTTTGCTCAATTGTGGGGTAAATGACCATCCTACAGGCAGGCTTATCGCTTGCTCCCACGATTTTCAGAAACGGGGAAAAACAATAAGCACCAGCCGGCTTAACGCAGGAACCGGCATCGGGGTTCTTGCTGGCTAAATTTTGGACGTCTGATGCAATTTTTTAAGGCTTTTGCTGCCACTTTGGAGTAAAATAGCGCAAATTTTTTTAAGCAGCGTAGGCGGAAGACAGATGAGCAGCACTCCTTGCTACAGCGCATTGAAAGAGCGCATCTTAAAAGATGGTAAATGCCTTGAAGGCGGTATCCTTAAAGTAGACGGTTTTATCAATCATCAGATTGATCCGGATTTGTTAGAGCAGATGAGCGTAGAGTTCATCAGGCGCTTTGCCTCTGTTGAGTTCAATAAGATCCTCACCATTGAGGCCTCCGGTATTGCCCCTGCCATCATGCTCGGTTTCCTGTTACATCTGCCGGTGGTTTTTGCCAAAAAGAAGAAGCCTTCCACCATGGATAACATGCTGACCACTTCCGTGTACTCCTTTACCAAGAACCGCAGCTATGATGTCTGCTGCAGCCGTGATTTTCTAAAGGTTGGCGATAAGGTTCTCTTTATTGATGACTTCCTGGCCAATGGCAACGCTGCCAAGGGCATTATTGATTTGGTCAAACAATCAGGTGCAGAGCTGGTGGGCATGGGATTTTTAATTGAGAAGTCCTTCCAGCACGGCGGTGAGTACTTAAGGGAGCACGGCATCAAGGTCGAGTCCTTAGCCGTAATTGAAAGCCTGGACAATTGCACCATTAAGTTTGCCAAGTAATCCTTAGTTTTTCTTTGCCAGAAAAGCTTCAGCCTTTTCCGGCCATGTGGCCTGCGCCTTTTCATGCTGCGGGCTTTTTCCTTTCATCAACCTCTATGCAGGGCAATATTCATGGAACAGCAGAACAAGAACAATTTCGCTGCCGATCTGATCTATGGTCTTGAAGACCGTCCCCCGTTTAAGGATGCACTGTTTGCCGCAGTGCAGCATCTGTTGGCCATCTTCGTGGCCATCATCACTCCGCCGCTGATTATCGCTGGAGCTATCGGCTGGGATCTTGAGATCACTTCCTTCCTGGTCTCAATGTCACTGTTTGCCTCAGGCATTGCCACCTTCATTCAGTGCAGGCGGGTAGGCCCGATTGGCTGTGGCCTTTTGTGCATACAGGGAACCAGCTTCTCCTTTATCTCCCCGATTATTGCAGCTGGCCTTACCGGTGGGCTTAGTGTGATCATCGGTGCGGTGATGGCAGGCTCAGTGGTGGAAATGTTCATCTCCCGCTGCCTGAAATACACCCGCCGTGTGATCACCCCGTTAGTTTCAGGCATCGTGGTGACCTTAATCGGCATGAGCCTCATCAAGGTAGGTATTACCGCCTGTGGCGGTGGTTTTGGTGCCATGCAGAACGGTACTTTCGGTTCCCTGCAAAACCTGGGGGTGGCCGCTTTTGTGCTGGTTCTGATCCTGATCTTCAACCGCAGCTCCAACCGTTATCTGCGCATGAGCTCCATTGTGCTGGGGATTTTGGCAGGTTATGTCCTGGCCTATTTCCTGGGGATGGTAGATTTTTCTAAAGCCACAGATTTGGGCGGCTTCAATATTCCTATTCCCTTTAAATATGGTGTGGATTTTGAGCTCTCCTCCATCATTGCTCTGGGGATTGTTTACCTCATTACCGCCATTGAAGCTTATGGCGATATCACCGCCAACTCCATGATCTCAGGAGAGCCGGTGGAAGGCGAAAGATTCATGCGCCGTGCCTCTGGCGGTATTCTGGCCGATGGTTTTAATTCACTCTTGGCCGGTGTGCTCAATTCCTTCCCCAACTCCATCTTTGCCCAGAATAACGGCATGATCCAGCTTACCGGCGTGGCCAGCCGCTATGTAGGGTATTTCATTGCAGCACTGCTGATTCTGTTAGGGCTGTTCCCGGCTGTCGGCATTGTGTTTTCCTTAATGCCTGATCCGGTCCTAGGCGGAGCGACCTTACTGATGTTCGGTACGGTGGCAGCCTCCGGTATGCGCATCATCGCCTCACAGCAGATTAACCGTAAGGCTATTTTGGTCATGGCGCTGTCCTTCTCTATTGGTCTGTCGGTGGAAATGGTTCCGGATATCTTAAGTAAGATGCCAGAGATCATCCGTGGGGTATTTGCCTCTGGCATTACGGCAGGCGGTGTGACCGCGATGCTGGCCAATTATTTTATCCGCATCAAGGATTAACTTGCTGTGCAGCTACAGATGCCTGGTGCAGATGTGCATGGGTTTTCTGTGAGCTATGAACTCCCGCTTCCGTAAGTAAGCGGTAGTTCATAAAGAGCATGTTTTTCTTTTTGGGTAAGGTGCGCCCCTTCAATCCTTGCAGTCAGCTTCCTGACTGCAATACCTGAGCACCAAATAAAAACCGGGGCATCTGCCCCGGCTGCGTTTGCGCACAGGCAACGCATTACATCTGGGAAAGCTCCTTTAACTCACGGTTGATAAGCTCAGAGCTGCCCACGTTAAATTCAATCAGACGCTTTAAGTGGGAAATGGAGGCAGCATCAATGCTGAAGCACTCCAGGCCTAAACGTTTGCCGGAAACATGGCGGCACACCATGTGCATGGTGATCTTGCTGGTGGCATCTAAGCTGAAGAAACATTGCAGGTGTTCTCCCACAAATACGTTGATTTCCTGGCCGTCGTGCATTTCCAGCAGCGCACCCTTTAAGGACAGATCCAGAATTTTGACCGGCACCTGGGCGCCACCGGCTTCAGCAACCATATATCCGTGTAAATCCATTACTACGCGGGAGTACTTGCGTCTTTCTTGAATATTTGCCATGTTATTTCCCAATCGTCAGCAATTTTAATAATTAATTAATTAATTGATCCTAAATACTAAAAGGTTTTTCTGCTTCGCTGCAGTAACCTTGACAGCTTGCGGTTCACTTAAGGTCAGGTTGTACCGGACCGTTATGCTTATCCGCCTGAATTTTTCCTGATTGGTTAATATTAGCACATTCGCAGCACTGATCTTGATTGGTACGAACACATTATGTATGGGCTTTACATGCAGTTAACCTGCGTTTAACCAAAACAGTGACAGGGCAGCAGCAGTCTTAGTGAACAGTGAAGTCCGGAGCTTGGCTAAATCTGTCCTGATACGATGGTGTGCACCAGCCTTAGCCCGATAATCAGGCGGTCTTCGTTTTTAAAACGTTGCTCTAGGCAGCGGCCTACTGCAGAGAGATCCTGCTTTAAGGTCTTCAGCTTGCCTTCGTTCATATCCTCAGCGTAACGATCATTAAAGCGCATTAAAAATTCAGTGGTCTTTTCTATCCGCGGCAGTACCCGGTTGGCGATGGACAGCGATCTGCCGGAGGCGTTCTCAATCAGGGAGATGATTTTAGGGTAGAGATCGAAATGGCCATGCGAGACATAGTCAATCATGTGCTCGCAAAAACGGGTGATCTCCTCATATGAAGGATAGCACTGCGCTTCCTTGCTTTTCTCAGCTTCAGACAGCGGCAGGTTCAAGAGCTTCATATACTGCAGCACGAGCTCCTGTCTTGCCTTAATCATGTCATTAATCCAGGCGTAGCGCTCGTCAACCTGCTGCAGGGTGGTATTAAAACCGTGCAGATTATTATCGGACATGGTTGACTCCTTGTTATGGTTTTAAGTCAGCTTAACTGCAAAAGGAAGCTGACGCTGTTAGCTTGCTCAAAGTTTAGCCAATTGTAGTTAAGAAAATTTAGCAGTTGCAGTTAAGGCTGTTGTTGCAGGGGGCAGAGTGCCGGTTATGCTTGCCTGTGATACAGAAAATAAGACTGCGGCAGATTTGTCTGCCAGCTTTCCTTTTCTTTGTAAGTGCAGCTGTGCTTTTTGTGCATTTATTGCTGGCAGCAATGATAGAGTGAAGGGCAATGGGGCGTGTGAGGAGGTTAAAGCCAGGAATACTGGCCATAAAAGCAAAAACCCCGCCAAAGCGAGGTTTTTGTCTGCTGTCTGAACAGAACCTTAGATTAACCTAAAGCCTTGATCTTGGCAGCAAGAGCGCTCTTATGACGGGCAGCCTTGTTCTTGTGGATAAGGCCCTTGCAAGCGGCGCGATCTAATACCGGCTCTGCTTCCTTAAAAGCGGCAACGGCGGCTTCCTTATTGCCAGCGACGCAGGCGGCGATAACTTTCTTCATTAAAGTGCGCATCTTGGAACGTGCAGCAACATTGCGCTGACGTGCCTTCTCGGAAATGATAACGCGCTTCTTTGCAGACTTAATATTAGGCACAGATAGCTCCTGAATATATATTAAAAACCAGCCACATTCCAAACAGGTGGCACTGAACGCGGTATTATACAAGGATTGACTCAAAAAACCAAATAAATATTGAGCCTCTTATGTACATCCGCTCTCAAGCTCCTGACAGCTTTGCCAGGAGCGCCTGTAGCTTAAAAAGTACTGATAAAAAAGTTTGTTCCCAGGATAACAGCGGGGCTTTACCCGTGTACTTAGGGCAACTGCAGGAGCTGGCACAGTAACTGCACTGCTTATACTTTAGGTATAGCTATACAGGGGTAACATTAAGCGCCATTCCTTTAAGCTACTTCATTTTTTCTGATTACCTTAGCCTGAGGTGGGCGATCCAAATTGGGGCAGAAGCAGGATGGTTCTTGATTCTGACAGGCTAAAAATTTGGGTTTGTCCTTTTGCACCGCTATAATATGAAGCTTGCATTTGCTGTCAGTGCAGCCCTGATCATTTGGACTGCCTGCGTAGCAGTGCTGGCTTAATGGCAGGCATTTTTGCTTCCTTTAATATTGCAGCTTATAGCAGGCAGCAGATTACTATGCATTGTTATTTTGCATGCTGCTTTATATAAGCAGGGAAAAGCTTAAATATCCTTCAGCTTGTTCAGATTAAGCCGTAACCTGGACTTTTTATTTTTAGTTGTGCTGAAGCAGAAAAACTTATTTTCTGTGCTTTAGCGTTGCCGGTCTGCAGCCGGCTTTGTTATAAGGTTTTAGCAAAAGATGCGCTTATACCGCCACTTTACTGATTACAAAGACAGGAAGCAGGGGCTGGCTCTGGCGATCGGTAATTTTGACGGCTTTCACCAGGGACACCGGGCGGTGATTGAGCATATGCGCAAGGCAGCCCACCGTCATGGCCTTAAGAGCGCGGTGATGATCTTTGAGCCACAGCCGCTGGAATATTTCGGCCGGGCAGTACCGCCCCGGCTGTTCAGCCTGCGCGATAAGCTCAAGGCTTTTGCCTCATGCTCCCTTGATGCAGTGTTCTGCGTACCTTTTACTAAAGCTTTCTGTTCCTTAAGTCCGGAGCACTACGTGGATCTGCTGCAGCAACTTAACGTGCGTGTGGTCGTGGTGGGCTCGCTGTTTACCTTCGGGCATAATGGGGCTGCGGTGTTTGAGGACTTAAAGCGTCTGTGCGCTGAGCGAGGCATTGAAGCTGATGCCATCAGTGCCGTGGCGCGCAGCGGGGTGCGGGTATCTAGCACTCAGATCCGGGCATTGCTCGGTTCTGGCGAGTTGAGCTGTGCCGCACAGATGATAGGTCGCCCCTTTGTGATTTCAGGCAGGGTGGTGCGCGGACAGCAGTTGGGGCGTTCCCTGGGATTTCCCACTGCCAATGTTAATTTAAGGCGCCTGGTCTGCCCCTTAGACGGTGTCTATGCCGTCAGGGTTCGTACCCCTGAGGGCTGGTTTGACGGCGTGGCCAATGTCGGCAGCCGTCCGACTGTGTCTGGGAAAAGGGCGCTGCTTGAAGTATATTTATTTGATTTTGCCTCAGATCTCTACGGACGGGAGATCGAGGTTTATTTCCTTGATAAATTGCGCGGTGAGGTCAAATTTTCAGATCTATCCTCGCTTACGCATCAGCTCAAGGCAGACAAAGCAAAGGCACAGTGCCTGTTGCCGGGGCTTAAGGCCCGTTATGCGCAGCTGTGCCCTGAATTTTCAGCTGTTCTGAGCTAAGGGTTCAGTAAGACAGAGCTTATGCTCCTGCAACCTAAAGCTCAGTAACAAAAATGGTTTTCAGGCTGAAGGTTTATCTTCAGCCTGTATATAGATAAAGATGATCCCGCAGCCTACTGCCACAAGGCAGGGCTGGGATTTAGTAGATGTGCACTAGTGCAAGGTAAAAGCAATGGCTGACTATAAACAAACCTTAAATTTACCGACCACCGCCTTTCCGATGCGCGGTGATTTAGCCAAGCGCGAGCCCAAGATGCTCGCTGATTGGGAACAGCGCGGCCTGTATCAGAAAATCAGGACCGCCCGTGCCGGCTGCAATCAGTTTATTCTGCATGACGGCCCTCCTTATGCCAACGGCAATATTCATATCGGCCATGCTATTAACAAGATCTTAAAGGACATCATTGTTAAATCTAAGACCTTAGAAGGTTTTGACAGCCCTTATATCCCGGGCTGGGACTGCCATGGTCTGCCTATTGAGCTTAAGGTCGAAGGCCTGGTGGGCAAGCCTGGGGTGAAGGTGGATGCTGCTACCTTCCGTGAGGAGTGCCGCAAGTATGCCCGCAGCCAGATCGAAGCCCAGATGAAGGATTTCAAGCGCCTGGGTGTCTGCGGTGACTGGGAACACCCCTATATCACCATGGACTTTAAGACTGAGGCTGACATCATCCGGGCACTGTGCCGCATGATCGAAAATGGCCACTTTGTGCGCGGCAAGAAGCCGGTGTACTGGTGCATTGACTGCCAGTCAGCTCTGGCTGAAGCTGAAGTTGAGTATTATGACGTCAAGTCCGATGCCATCGACGTGCGCTATCTGGCAAGCGATGAAGCTGCTGTGCTCAAGGCCTTTAATACGGATAAAGGCGAAGGTCAGGTGGCCTGTGTGATTTGGACCACTACTCCGTGGACCTTGCCCGCCTCCATGGCCATCTGCGTCAACCCGGCCTTCAATTACGCTTTGGTGCAGGTTAAGGGAGACAAGCCCCAGCGCCTGATCATGGCTGAGGATCTGGTGGCCAAGGTGATGGAGCGTGCTGGTTTTGCTGACTATGAGATCCTGGCCGTAACACAGGGACAGAACCTTGATCTGTTAAAGTTCCAGCATCCTTTCCTCGATCGTCAGGTTGTGGTTATTTTAGGTGCCCACGTTACTACTGAAGATGGTACCGGCTGTGTGCATACTGCTCCGGCTCATGGTATTGACGACTATAACGTCGGCACTAAGTATGGCCTTGAGGTCTACAACCCGGTAGGCCCTGATGGTTGTTTCCTTAAAGGCACCCCTTTCTTTGAAGGGATGAATGTCTTTAAGGCCAATCCTGAGGTCATCAAGCTGCTTAAGGAAAAGGATGCTTTAATCTGCGCCCGTACCATTCTGCACAGCTATCCGCATTGCTGGCGTCACAAGACCCCGGTTATTTTCCGTGCCACTGAGCAGTGGTTCATCTCCATGGATGGCAACGGCCTGCGTAAGCGTGCGCTTGAGGAAATTAAGAAGGTACGCTGGATCCCGGCCTGGGGTCAGAACCGTATCGAGGCCATGGTCAGCCAGCGTACTGACTGGTGTATTTCCCGTCAGCGTACCTGGGGCATGCCCTGCGCCATTCTGATCAATAAGGAAACCGGTGAACTGCATCCGCGCAATTCCGAGATCATGGAAAAGGTTGCTAAGGCTGTTGAGCAAAAAGGTATTCAGGCCTGGTGGGATCTGTCGGTGGCTGATCTGATTGGCCCTGAGGAGGCTGATAAGTATTTCAAGGATCCCAATACCCTGGATGTGTGGTTTGACTCCGGGTCTACCCACTTCTCTGTGGTGGACAAGCGCCCTGAGTTCAAGCACAAGGCCGATATGTACCTGGAAGGCTCTGATCAGCATCGTGGCTGGTTCATGTCCTCCTTAATGCTCTCTGTGGGCATGAAGGATGAGGCTCCGTACCGTGAGGTGCTCACCCATGGCTTTACCGTTGACGGGCAGGGGCGCAAGATGTCAAAGTCCCTGGGCAACGTCATTGCCCCGCAGAGCGTGATGGACAAGCTGGGCGCTGATGTACTGCGCCTGTGGGTGGCTTCTACCGACTATACCGGTGACATTGCGGTGTCAGATGAGATTTTCAAGCGTGCCTCTGATTCCTACCGCCGCCTGCGCAATACCATACGCTTCCTGCTGGCCAATTTAAATGGCTTTGATCCGGCAAAGGATCAGGTGGCCTTTGAGGACATGGTAGAACTTGACAAGTGGGCAGTGTCACAGGCCCTGCACACTCAGAAGGAAATCATTGCTCAGTACGACAATTATGATTTCCACCTGGTGGTCAAGAGCCTGATGCGCTTCTGCTCCATTGAGATGGGCTCCTTCTATCTCGATATCATCAAGGACCGTCAGTACACCGCCAAGTCTGACAGCAAGGCCCGACGTTCTTGTCAGACCGCCCTGTATCTGATCGCAGAAAGCCTGGTGCGCTGGATTGCCCCGATCCTGTCCTTTACTGCACAGGAGGCCTGGGAGGCCTTACCGGGCAAGCACGATGAGTTCGTGTTTACTTCCACCTGGTTTGATGGCTTAAAGGAACTGCCGGCTGATGCCATGTTCTCTCATGAGTACTGGCAGCAGGTGCTCGCTTTCCGTGATGAGGCCAACCGTGCAATTGAACAGGCCCGTGCTGCCGGAGTGATCGGAGGCTCGCTGGAGGCTGAGCTTACTGTTTACACCAAGGATCAGAACATGCTGTCCGTGCTGCGTGCCCTTGAGGATGAATTGCGTTTTGTGCTCATTACCTCACGTGCTGACGTCACTGACGCTGATGCTCCGGCCGATGCCTTTAAGAGCGAGAGGGGTGATCTGGCCTTTACCGTGAAGAAGAGCGCCGCCCCGAAGTGTGAGCGTTGCTGGCACTATGAAGAGGGAGTGGGCTCTGATCCTGAGTATCCTGGTCTGTGCCCGCGCTGCGTCGAGAACGTTAAGGCTGCCGGCGAAAACAGGCGTTTTGCCTAAATGCTGCCCTTTAAAGCATCAGGGGCACGCTATTTACTTTTAAGCATCCTGATCGTACTTATCGATCAGGTATGCAAATATTTAAGCGTGACCTTTATTGAGCATGGCACCATGGGTATTAATGTCACCCCGTTCTTTAATCTGGTGCACGTATATAACTACGGCGCCGCCTTCAGCTTTTTAGCTGATATGGGGGGCTGGCAGCGCTGGTTCTTTGCCGTTGTCGCCATCGTAATTGGGCTTGGCTTTACCGTATTGTTGCTGCGTACCCCGCGCACTCACCGCTGGACCTGCATCGCCTTTGCTCTCTTTATCGGAGGTGCTGCCGGTAACCTGATCGATCGGGTGGTGTTGGGCTACGTGGTGGATTTCCTGCTCTTCTATATCAGGGGAGAGGATTTCTTCTGGGCATATCCTGCCTTTAATGTAGCAGACATCGCGGTCTGTGTGGGAGCTGCACTACTGGTCATCATCTCGCTGTTTGGCCATCAGCACCATGAAGCCGATAGTGTCAGATCACAGCGCTCTGCAGGCAAGCCCTCGGGCAAAGCCAAAGAATTGCCACGTATTTAGATTCCTATGTAGGCGGTGCAAACACAGCACCGCCTTTACCCTTTTCCATGCGATAATCACGCAAGTCAAATGATCCCCGCATCTGCTGCGCTCTTTAATAATTTGCGTGCTGCCTAAAAAATAAATTTTCAGGGACTTTTGGGCCTGAGCAACCTTTTCTTTTTAATTAACTGATTTCTAAATATAAAATAAATCTGATTATCTATATTAGAATAATTTTTAGATACTTTTTTTTTTTTTTTGAGTGATAAACTCAGGTCGTCAGTACGGATAAACCGCATCTGGCGGGTGGTTTTTATAACCATAAAAAATTAAAAGATTATTTATTGGGATATATTCAGATGAAAAAGTCTTTATTAGCATTAGCTGTTGCTGCTGTTGCTTCTGCTTCCGTTGCTCAGGCTGCTACCGTCTATGATAAGGATGGCACTTCTTTAGCCGTTTATGGTCGTGTTCAGGCTGTGGTCTACAGTGGTGATACCGGTAATACCAACGCTCAGGGCGATTATGGTGACAATTCCTTAGACGCTTCTGCCCGTTTAGGTTTAGACATGCGCACTCAGCTGGCCTCCTGGGTCGATGGCTTTGCCAAGGCCGAGTGGGAAGCTGCTAACGGTGATGAAGGTGAAGGCGA
>CALXOT010000059.1 GCA_944390085.1 uncultured Succinivibrionaceae bacterium | reverse complement strand
ATCTGAATATTTTGAGAGCGTGGTTTACGCTCTAAGGAAGCTGGGGCAGCGTTATGACATAGAGGAGTGGATCGCAGTGCTTTCCTCCTGGGTTGAGAAATATGCGCTGATCTCAATTGAAGACGGGGCTGCTGAAGGTGATTGGGAAGGCTGGTCTAAACTGACGGCTGCCCTGGGCTCAAAATGCCAGCTGGTGGGGGATGATCTGTTTGTGACCAATCCGTCTATCCTGCGTGATGGGATCAAACGTGGGGTGGCCAATTCCATCCTAATTAAAGTCAATCAGATCGGTACCCTGACTGAGACTTTTGAGGCCATTGAGATGGCCAAGCGTGCGGGGTATACCGCAGTGGTGTCTCACCGTTCCGGTGAGACTGAGGACAGTACCATCGCTGACATCGCTGTAGGTACTAATGCCGGCCAAATCAAGACCGGCTCGATGTCACGTTCAGATAGACTGGCCAAGTACAATCAGCTGTTGCGTATTGAAGAAGAACTGGCTGGCTCGGTGCGCTATGGTGGTTTTGATTCCTTCTATCAGCTCAAGGGTATGACTTGCAGGGCGTAAGGAAATAATTTCCCCTTTAATGTTCTCACACAAAAGGCAGGATCCTTGCTGATCCTGCCTTCTTTATCAAAAAGCTCAGCGGCAAAACTCCTTCCTTTAGGGCGAGGAGGAAGTCAAGCTAACTCGCCTTACCTGTCAGATTGATATTGACAGTAAACTTAGGGATCCTACAGTGTTCTTTTTGAGTGTCCTTCCAGCTGTCTTGCTGTAGTGTTTAGAATTATTTTTCAATTAGGATAAAAGATAAGCTCCATCAAGGCGCTTGAGTGGGCAGAACAATTCTTTTTTGTGTATTTGGTCCAACCATTCCCAAACCAGCACTTTGCGCTAAAATGTACGCCTCAGATAAGATTTTCTAAATTACTGCACACATTCTGATGAATACCAATTTAAGTCAATTGAAGCCTGGCCAGAGCGCGGTGATCTGCGCAGTGGGAGGAAGCGGTTCTCTCCGTCAGCACTTTCTGGATATGGGGCTTATCCCTGGCAGCGAGATATCCCTGATTAAATTTGCCCCTATGGGGGATCCACTGGAACTTAAGGTTAAAGGATATGAATTAACGCTGCGTCTTGCTGATGCCGCGCATATTGAAGTGCTAAGCTGTGATCCCGGGGATAGGGTTAAACATGAAACTGAAACCTCCCTGCCTCCTTTAAAGCCGGTGGAACATCCGGGACTGGGTGAGGGTGGACGTTATCATGAGGATATGGCGGGACAGGCATTGCCTGATGATGAGAAGCTGACTTTTGCCCTGGCTGGCAATCAAAATTGTGGCAAGACCACCTTGTTCAATCAGCTCACTGGGGCAAACCAGCATGTGGGCAATTTCCCTGGGGTAACGGTGGATGGAAAGAGTGGCACCGTGCGGGGCTTCCTTAATACAGAAATCACAGATCTGCCAGGCATTTATTCGCTCTCACCCTATACAGCCGAAGAAGTGGTGACCCGGCAGTTTATCCTGCAGCAGCGACCGCGGGGTATTATCAATATCGTGGATGCCACTAATATTGAGCGCAATCTGTATCTGACCATGCAGCTCATGGAACTGGACTGTCCCATGGTGCTGGCGCTTAACATGATGGACGAGCTCAAAGGTAATGGGGGCTCGGTACGCCTTAATGAAATGGAACAGTTGCTGGGGATACCGGTGGTACCTATTGCCGCAGTGCGCAATGAAGGCGTGGATGAGCTTATTCGCCATGCCGTGCATGTGGCACATTATCAGGAACGGCCTTGCCGCAGCGATTTTTGCGATGAAAATGATAGTGGCGGGGCGGTACACCGTTGCCTGCATGCCATTATGCATTTAATCGCAGATCATGCCGGGCGTGCCGACCTGCCGCTGCGCTTTGCCGCAACTAAGATAGCTGAGGGCGATCAGAGCGTGATTGACGCCCTGCAGCTTGATCAGAATGAGCGCGAAATGCTGGAGCATATCATTGTGCAGATGGAAGAAGAGCGGGGGATGGATCGGGCTGCTGCCATTGCCGATATGCGCTTTACCTTCATTGAGCGCCTGGTCAGCCGCACGGTGGTTAAGCCCCGTGAAAGTGCTGAACACCGCCGTTCGCTGGCCATTGATCGGGTGCTGACTGGCCGTTATACCGCAATTCCTGCCTTTATGCTGATGATGGCTTTGGTCTTTTATCTGACCTTTAATGTTATCGGCCTGTTTTTGCAGGATCTGCTGGAGCAGGGGATTGGAGCCCTGGGGGCGTTTACTGATGCTGCCTTAACTGCAGCTGGCATTGCTCCGGCCATTCATGCGCTGATCACGGATGCTATTTTCAGTGGTGTGGGTACAGTACTGAGCTTTTTACCTATTATCGTCACCTTGTTCTTTTTCTTGTCGTTGCTGGAAGATACCGGTTACATGGCGCGGGTGGCCTTCGTAATGGACAAGTTGTTACGTAAAATTGGTCTGTCAGGACGTTCCATTGTGCCGATGTTGGTTGGTTTTGGCTGTACAGTACCGGCAGTGATGGCCAGCCGCACCTTGCCCTCGGCTCGTGACCGCCGTCTGACGGTGCTGTTGACCCCCTTTATGAGTTGTTCGGCCAAACTGCCTATTTATGCATTCTTTACTGCAGCTTTTTTCCCTGGCCGGGGGGCTGTGATCATGACTGCATTATATTTCTTTGCCATTGGAATTGGCATTGTGGTGGCCTTGTTTTTACGGCGCACCTACTTTAAGGGAGAGGCTGTGCCCTTTGTGATGGAGTTGCCCAACTACCGCTTGCCCAGTGCCAAAAACGTGCTGCGCCTGCTGTGGGACAAAGCACGGGACTTTTTGCAACGGGCCTTTACCATTATTTTTGTAGCCACCATTGTGATTTGGTTTTTACAGAACTTCAATTTGCGTCTGCAGCTGTGTGCTGATTCCGGGCAGAGCCTGCTTGCTATTGCTGCCGCCTGGCTTGCCCCTTTATTTGAGCCCTTGGGGTTTGGAGACTGGAGAATCGTCACGGCGCTGATTTCTGGTTTCATGGCTAAGGAAAGTGTGGTTTCCACCTTATCCTTACTGTTCGCCGATGGCGGACTGTTGCAGGTGCTAAATCCCTTAAGCGCACTGTCATTGTTAATTTTCTGCCTGCTTTATACTCCATGCGTGGCAGCCATGACCACCATTAAGCGCGAGCTGTCGCTGCGCTGGGCACTGCAGGTTGCACTAATGCAATTATTTATTGCCTGGATCTGCGCTTTTCTGGTTTACCGTCTGTGTCTCCTGCTGGTGTAGGTGGATATGAACTTCTGGAGCTGGTTGCTTGCATTATTGCTGGCGCTGTTGTTTATCACGGCGCTGTATTTCAGCCTGTCTGGACGGGGCTGTGCAGGTTGTCATGGCTCTGGCTGTTCCGGCTGTGCTGCAACTTCATCAAAAAAATGGTTCCGGCAAGCTGTTGCGTCAGGTAGGACGCGTGCTGCTGTGAAGAAAACTCCTAAATAGTGGCATTGATTTTGCTTCTATCCTGTTATAGCAGCAAAAAACGTCAGGATGAGGCAAAATTATGGCACTTACAGCCACCACCAATACTATTTCATTGCAGATGCAGCAAAACTTGAGTAAGAGTTCTGCTGCCCTGTCTGGTACCACCGCTAAATTAAGTTCAGGTCTTGCCATTAACAGCGCTAAAGATGATCCGAGCAATATGCAGATCTCAGAGCGCTTTACCTCGCAGATAAATTGCCTGGAACGGGGCAATCGTAACAGCGATGAAGGGCAGGCTGTACTGCAGCTTACTGAGCAGTCATTAGGTGAAAGTGTAGAGCTGTTGCAGCGGATCCGCAATCTTGCCATACAGTCAGCTAATGGTACTTACAGCAGTGCAGATCGTCAGGCAATACAGCAGGAAGTGACCCAATATTCAAATGAAATCACCCGCATTGCTTGTAAAACTACCTATGGCGGAGCTCAGATACTGCGGGGAGCCGGGCATGGCATTATAGATGCTGCAGGAAAGCTGTCCTTACAGGTAGGAGCTGATGCCTACAATACCATTGATGTGGAGCTGGATGTTTCTTTCTGTCTGTCCTCACTGCAAGCCGAATTAGGTGGTCTGGGGAGCGGTTATAACGCTGATGCCAGAACTTTTGATGTGCTCTCACAGTCAAAGGCACAGGATGTGATAGCAGGCATTGATGCCTATATCAGTTATGTGGATGGCAGGCGTGCGGCCGCCGGATCTGCTTGTAACCGCTTAAGTTCCACCATACGTAATCAGAGTAATATTCATGAAAATGAAAGCGGTACCCGGGCCCGCATGCGTGATGCTGACTATGCTCGGGAAACCGCATCATTTGCCTCAACGCAGATCACACAAAACGTCTCGGCACAGATGTTGTTACAGGCAAATTCACAGCCAGACTTTGTCCTGGCCTTACTAAGGTGACAAGGCTCCTGAGGTTACAGTCAAGGAGCCTTGCAGGAGCCATTAATGGGCATTGAAACTTACCACATCCTTAGTCATGCCCCGGTGCAATAGCTGGCCTAACTCGATCATTTTCAGTTCAGTGCTAAGTGATCTGCAAGGGCAGGGCTCCTTGGAATAGCTAAAGGCATCAGCACTGTTGAGGCGGTAGGGAGGAAGGTAACAGGAATTGCAGGGATCGTAGGCTCCTCTTTTGTTAGTATGGCCGCTGCATCTTAAAATGGGCAGTGAGTCTGGCATCAGGTTGTGCCGGTGCAGTACCCGGTAAAAGAGCCTGAAGCTGGGGATTTGAAAAGGATCACTGCGCTCTAGCCATGTTTTGCAGCCGTTTACCTGCGATAGTATAAGCCGCATGCAGTCGTAGGCTCCGACTGCTGCAACATTGTTAACCTCCTGCCACTGCCTGGCAAAATGCAGGTGTCCACAATCAGTATCGGCCAGCAACAGCTCAGCTATGATGATGCAGTAGAAATTAAAACATAGGGTGTTTAGCAGCAACAGCACCGGATCGCGCCGGTAGTACATGGGCGCAGAATAAGGACAGCCCGCAATGTCCGTGCCTTTGGCATTTATCTGCTGTTGGAACTGCGTGATATAGTCAGGGATATACTTTTCATTGACATGCAAGATTTGCGCAGCATAATGGCGCGAGACACCAAATGCACACAGCCTGACGGCCAGGAGCTGATTGGCATGACGGTAATCCATAAGTTCAAACTGTTCCCGGCCCAGACTGCGCAGACGGCGTTTTATTTCGCAGAAAATAAGGCCAGGCTGATCTTTGCTGAGCTCGCATAAAAGATGCAGCGGAGACTGGCAGCAAATCATCAGCTGCTGCCTTAAGCTGTATGACAGAGCTGCTATCAGATTGCCATTGCCACTGAGCCGGTTCTTCAGCAGCTCTGGGGTAGTAGCTGGTTTTGAGAGCAATGGCAGCCGACGCCGGCTCTTACCTTGCTGGTGCAGGATGAAATTAACATAAAATTTGAGTTTGCCCGGGATTTTTTCAAATAAGGTAGAAATT
The DNA here is from genome assembly GCA_944390085.1 of uncultured Succinivibrionaceae bacterium. Classification (GTDB taxonomy): domain Bacteria; phylum Pseudomonadota; class Gammaproteobacteria; order Enterobacterales; family Succinivibrionaceae; genus Avisuccinivibrio. Next base: position 13,499 of record CALXOT010000059.1, on the reverse strand, counting down.
AGCTCTAGTTCATCTAATTTCTGGGCACTGATGATGTGCCGGCGGGCATGGTTTTCAGAAAAGTTCTCCAGGTCACTGCTAGTGTCTCCCGGTGCCTGCTCTGCAAACAGATTAGGCCTTTGTGCCTGCGCTGAGGCCTGCTCTGCCCGGTAATTTGGTTTTTGTGCCTGCACTTTGGGAGCCTGTGCTTTCGTGTATTTCTTCGTTGTACCTTCAGTACGTTGGGGGCGTCTGGTTGCTGGAAGTTTTTCATTCGATGAGCTTTCAGGATTATTGACTAGCGGATCCCCCGCATTGTTCATTATCTTCATTAAATCACGGCAAGGATATCCAGCCTGTTAGGGCGGAGGAGAAATTGCCGTCCTCCATGATCTTGGTTAAAAAGCTGCTCTGATTTTCAATAAATCTGAGCGTGGTGCCATCAGATTTGCGCTGGGAAAAGTATGCTGAATGTTCTTCTGTGAGAAGAAAATGTCGCTCTACCTTTACCGGATTGCTTGCAAATGTTTCTGTCAGGTGCGGTATTTCCCGGATGGCATCCGGCCCTGCTATCTTTTCCTTTACGAGCCAAAGTCTGCAGTTTTGTTGCGGGAGCTGGATATTGAAAGAAAAAGTTTACAAGACTATTTATGGTCGGTAAAAAATCTAAATCAATATAAAAAATTAGTTTTAATTTTAAGATGTGAGCGCTATCGCAGAGTCTTTACAAGCCAGGTGCAGAAGTGTGATCAAGATGGGAAAAACAAAAAGACCATCAAGATAATGACGGTCTTTTGCTTGCTTATCCTAGAACAGGATAAGTGTAAGAGCTAAATTTTAGGACTGTTTGCCAGGGATCAGGCCTACCTGCAGATCTTCTGCAGTGTAGATATGTTTGCCATCGGCATAGACCTTGCCGTCAGCAACTCCCATGATCAGGGCTCCGCGCTCAATGATGCGTTTAATGTTAATTTCATAGGTGACAAGCTTGGTGCTATCGAGTACTTCACCCTTGAACTTGACCCTTGCCACGCCCAGAGCACGCCCCTTACCTGGGCCTCCACGCCAGCCTAAGAAAAATCCAACCAGCTGCCACATGGCGTCAAGGCCCAGGCAGCCTGGCATTACCGGATCTCCGGGAAAATGGCAGGCGAAGAACCACAGATTAGGGTTTATATCCAGTTCAGCCGTAATCTGTCCAAGTCCGAATTCGCCGCCTTCGGCGGAAATATTAGTGATGCGGTCAAACATCAACATATTGGGCGCCGGCAACTGAGAATTACCGTGGCCGAACAGTTCGCCGCGTGAACAGGCCAGCAGATCTTCCTTGCTAAAGGAATGAACGCCACGCTCTAATAGTGAAGCCATATTGCTTTTATGCTCCTTGTTAGCGGGTTCCGTACACCACGATGGTCTTACCGTGGGCAGAAATTAAGTGATCTTCTTCCATCATCTTGAGGATGCGGCCGACAGTCTCACGTGAGCAGCCGACAATCTGTCCAATTTCCTGCCGGGTGATCTTGATCTGCATGCCGTCAGGGTGGGTCATGGCCTCAGGCTGATGGGCTAAATTGACTAAAGTCTGGGCGATGCGGCCTGTCACATCTAGGAAGGCCAGATTACCGACCTTGCTTGAGGTCGTAGCCAGGCGGCGTGCCAGCTGTCCTGACAGACGCATCAGAATTTCGGGGTTTACCTGTACTAATTGCTTGAATTTACTGTAGGAAACCTCTGCTACCTCACATTGCACCTTAGCCCGTACCCAAGCAGAACGGGTTGGAGTTTCGGTTTGATCAAACAGACCGAGCTCACCGATAAAATCGCCTTGGTTTAAATAAGTCAGGATCATTTCGCGGCCGTCAGGATCTTTGATTAAGACCACCGCAGAACCTTTGACCATGTAGTAGAGCGTCTCGGCCTTCTCGCCGGCGTGAATAATCGTGCTTTTGGCTGGATACTTGTGAATATGGCACTGGCTGATAAACCAGCTGATGGTACTGTCAGCCTGGGGCTTATTGATTAAAGTGGTACTCATATAAACGCCTTGCTACTGTCAATTGCGTGTCTGCGCCGCGCGATTGAGGGTTAATAACTGTAGTCCTGTGGAAGATAATAGCAGCAAAATGTCCTGCTTTGAAGGGGATTTCATCAACAAAATGGCGCTGAGACTGCATGGTTGCGCGGTTTTTTAGCTTTGCCGTTATAATTCTCTAAGGCTCGGCTTTACAGGAAGGATAGTTAAAGATCAGTATGAAAGATACAAATAATGCAGCAGCTTCAGAGGTAAGCGGGGGCGGAGCAGGAGTGGGGATGGCAGTAAACAGCCTGTTTGCCTGGTTTAAAGAGCCTGACAGCGTCAGGGATTTGCCGGAAGGGCGGGATCAATTAGTGGCTCTGAAGGTACAACAGACGCTGGAGCGTTGGTTAAGGCGGCGCTGCCTGTCAAAAGATGAAATCAATATTAACGCGGGCATGAATCAGGAGCAGGGGGAGCGGGTTTACATGGATGCCTGCCTGCTTTTGCTTAAAACCTTAATTTATGCAGCGCGTGCCGATGGAGAGATTGATCGACTGGAACATGGGTCTCTTAATGTGGTTTATCGCTCTTTATGTTCACGTTTCGAGGCGGCAGGGCTGATAGATGAACTCCTCACCCGTGAGCTTAAGGTACAGGAGCTTGCCGAGGAGATACGTTTTGATGAGGAGCGGCTGGATATCTACTTTTTGTCAAGCCTTATCGTAGGTTCGGCTCATTTTCTGGAGCAGAATTATTTGGAAGAACTGGCGGCAGCTTTGCACATTGCACCTAGTCTGAAACGTGATCTTGATTCCATGGCTATTGCAGTGTTGCAGGGGGAAAAGGTCTCAGAGATCTGATGGCTGGTGCTTTAGCCTGATTTTTTATTTTGTTTTTGTGCACTGCGGCCGCTTATCAAAAGCGGCCGCAGGTATTATAATCAGCTGTGCTTTTTTAAAGCAGATGCAAGGACGACGGCGCAAGCCGAAGTAAATTAAAGAATTAATAGCAATTAGGTACCACCAATGATCTATTCAAAAGAAGTAGAGCAGATGTGCCCGATCACTAAGGGTGCATATCACGGTCCTGCTCCTATCCCTGAAGAGGGTAAGTGGGTTCAAGCTAAAGAAATTAAGGATATCAGCGGTTTGACTCATGGTGTGGGCTGGTGTGCTCCGCAGCAGGGCGCATGCAAGCTGACCTTAAACGTCAAGGACGGCATCATCGAAGAGTGCCTGGTCGAGACTTTAGGTTGCTCTGGCATGACTCACTCTGCCGCCATGGCCTCAGAGATCCTGCCGGGCAAGACTCTGCTTGAGGCTTTAAATACAGACCTGGTGTGCGATGCCATCAATACCGCCATGCGCGAGCTGTTCCTGCAGATCGTTTACGGCCGTACTCAGACTGCTTTCTCCGAGGGTGGCCTGCCTATCGGCGCTTCTCTTGAGGATTTGGGCAAGAACTTAAGGAGCCAGGTCGGCACCATGTTCGGCACCAAGGCCAAGGGTGCCCGTTACCTTGAAATGACTGAAGGTTACGTAACCCGCATTGCCTTAAACGACAAGAACGAGATTGTCGGTTACGAGTTTGTCAACTTAGGCAAGCTTATTGATACTTTAAAGGCCAACCCTGATATGAAGGGCTCCGACGCCATCGCCAAGGTGCGCGGTCATTACGGCCAGTTCGATAATGCTGCTAAGTACATTGACCCGAGACATGAGTAAGAGGTGTACAGGAAATGGCATTATTTGAAAGCTACGAGCGTCGTATTGACAAAGTTAACGCCGCTTTAAAGGAATACGGCATCAACTCCATTGAAGAAGCCATGGAGCTGTGCAAGAGCTATGGCCTCAATCCTTATGATAAGGTGCGTGAGATTCAGCCGATCGCCTTTGAGAACGCCTGCTGGGCCTATACTGTGGGTGCTGCCATCGCTTTGAAGAAGGGCTGCAAGACTGCCGCTGAGGCTGCTGAGGCCATCGGTATTGGTCTGCAGGCTTTCTGCATCCCGGGCTCTGTCGCTGAGGATCGTAAGGTCGGTATCGGCCACGGTAACTTAGGCGCCATGCTGCTGCGCGATGAGACCAAGTGCTTCTGCTTCCTGGCAGGGCATGAGTCCTTTGCCGCTGCTGAAGGTGCTATCGGTATTGTGCGCAATGCCAACAAGGCTCGCAAGGTACCGCTGCGCGTGATCTTAAATGGCCTGGGCAAGGATGCCGCTCAGATCATTTCCCGTATCAACGGCTTTACCTATGTACAGACTCAGTTTGATTACTACACTTCTGAGCTCAAGGTAGTAAGGGAAATTGCTTACTCCAACGGTGAGCGTGCTGCAGTGCGCTGCTATGGTGTAGACGATGTCCGTGAAGGCGTGGCTGTGATGCATAAGGAAGGGGTTGATGTGTCCATCACTGGTAACTCCACTAATCCTACCCGCTTCCAGCACCCTTGCGCAGGTACTTACAAGAAAGAGTGCATTGAGCAGGGCAAGAAATACTTCTCCGTAGCCTCCGGTGGTGGTACTGGCCGTACCTTACACCCGGACAACATGGCTGCCGGCCCTGCCTCCTACGGCATGACCGATACCATGGGTCGTATGCACTCTGATGCCCAGTTCGCTGGTTCTTCATCTGTGCCGGCTCACGTAGAGATGATGGGCTTCCTGGGCATGGGCAACAACCCGATGGTAGGCGCTACTGTCGCTATTGCCGTGGCTGTGGCTGAGGCTTTAAACAAGTAAGCACCATCCCTTAAATTTAAGGTTTGGTGCAGGCGCTGCAGTGTTGCAGCGCCTGTAGAGGGCAGGTTTAATCCTGCCTTTTTTGTTCCTGCAGCTTATCAAGGCGCATGCGCAGCATATTGAGATAAGCACAACACAAGGGACTGGTATAGACACTGGTACGCCAGACTAAATGCAACTGTGCAGATAGCGGTGGGGTTAAGGGAAGAGTCTTCATGCCGTCACCGGGCTGGGTGCGCACCAGACCCTCAAGAGAGAGCATACAGACGCGGCTGTGCCTGGCAAAAATATAGGCGTTATAGGGCAGGTTATAGGTGCCCCGCAAATTGATTTTGTCTTTGACAGCTCCAAGCCAGCCGGCAAATTCATTATTCTGCAGGGATTGGGCTGAGCAAATCACCGGCTGATTGCTTAAGTCAGCAGCACTGATGCTTTTAAGCTGAGAGAGGGGGCTTTCCTCCGGCACAATGATTTGCCAGTGATCAGCCCAGGGCAGAATCAGGTGTTCATATTCATGCGCCCGCGCAGAGGCAATTAAAATGCCAAAATCTGCAAGACCTGCGTTAAGGGCTGCAGCCACGTCATCCTCATTACCGCTTTTAAGGCTGAATGACACCTTGGGCCAGCGTTGCTGCAATTCCTGCATACAGGAGGCTAAAAATTCCAGTGCCGGGCTTTCGCCGATGGCCAGGGTAATGGTACCGCATAACTCCTGTTCAGCTGAGTTTATTTCAGCTTTTAAATGTTCATAAAGCTCCAGCAAATCATAGGCGCGGCGGCGCAACAGTTCTCCCTTGGCGGTAAGAGTTAAAGGTTTACCCCGCACGATAAGCTGTTGCCCCAGATCTTCTTCAAGTTCTTGCAGGGTACGCGACAGCGCAGGCTGGGAAATATGCAGCTTTTCAGCAGCGCTTGAAATAGTGCGCTCACGCACCGTGCCCAGAAAACAGCGCAAATGCCTCAGTTCTATCATAGCCAGGCCCTCGGTGATTCTAATAACCAAAATGCATAATTTGTAATGATTATAAATGATTGTACAAAAAGCATGACTTCTTCTATAGTCTGCACACCAAAGTTGTGACTAACAGGAGTAACCGATGTCAGGCAGTATAAGTGCAGAGCGTACACTGATTTGGATCCTCACGGCAGGAGTTTTTGGCATCATTAATACCGAGATGGGGGTGGTCGGTATAGTACCGCAGATAGCTGAGCGCTTTAATGTCTCTGTTCCTGAGGCTGGTCTGACAGTCAGTGTGTTTGCCCTTGCTGTGGCCTTGTCAGCTCCACTGTTGCCCCTTTTGTGTTCGCGTTTTGAGCGCCGCAGCTTGATGGTGCTGACTATGGTGGGCTTTACTGTATGTTCCTTAGCTTTATGCTTTACCGATGATTTTTATCTGATGCTGGTATGGCGGGCGCTGCCAGCCTTTTTACATCCGGTATTTGTGTCGCTGGCCTTTACCCTGGCAGCTTCAGCTGTTCCACCTGAACACAGTTCGCGGGCGGTGGCCCTGGTTTTTTCCGGAGTATCTGCCGGAATGGTGCTGGGGGTACCGCTGACTTCACTGGTGGCGGTACATTTTTCTTATGAAGCTGCAATGTTGTTATTTGCCGGGGTGAACTTTACGGTGCTAATTGCAGTGTTAGTTTGGGTTAAACCTATGCCAGGTACGCCTCGCCCGCTTGGCTCTCAGCTTAGGGTATTAAGGCGCCTTTCCTTATGGTTTGCATTTTTGGGCTTTGCCCTGATCAATGGGGCGATGTTTGGCTTTTTCAGCTATATGACTGATTTCCTCAATCAGGTAAGTCAGATGAGCTTTGACAGTGCCGCTCTGGTACTTTTAGGTTATGGCAGCTGCAATATTGTGGGTAATTTGCTGGGAGGCCGGTATTTTCCCCGTCACCGCAGTTTTTATCTCTTGTGCTTGCCCCTGCTGATGTTAGTACTGTACCTTGTTCTGTACGCAGGAGGGAGCAACAGCCTGCTTTCCCTGAGCCTGATTTTATTGTTGGGGCTGTGCGCGGGTTTTATCAATATAGCAGGACAGTACCTGATAAGCAGCTGTGCCACTGAGAGCCCTGATTTTGCAAATGGCCTTTTTCTGACAGCTGCCAATTTGGGTACCATGGCCGGTACTGCGGTTTGCGGTTTCTTTATTACGCTGTCCGGAACACGTTCATCCTTAGCTGGCAGTTTTATCTTTCTGGGGCTGAGCCTTATTTTTGTTGCCCTGTGCCTTAAAAAAGGTACTGCAGTAACTCATGGCGTAGCTAAGCATTCAGGCAGTCTGCAGACTGCCTGAGACCAGAATTTTGAGCTTAACGTAGGGAGAAGATGGCGTTGACCTCGGCGCGGATAGTCAAATCATCTGCGCTGTAGATGGCATTAGAGGCTCCTGCGCTGTCAGATCGGGCTGCTGCCATCATCACCATAGGGCGCGGATATGGTGCAGCCGTGTTGCCATAAGAGAGCTGGCAGGGTTGCCCCAGCTTTACCCCAAAACCTTCTGCAAGTTCTTGTGCTTTTTCCTTGGCATCAGCAATAGCCAGGCTACGGGCTTGTTTTTGTGCTGCCTTGGGATCTTTTAGCTGATAGGTAAACCCAGCAGCTTCATTAATGCCACTCTTAAAGGCCAGATCAGTAACCTCTCCTATAAGGGAAAAATCATCTAAAGTCACGCTGACTGAGCGGGTTCCCTGAAAGCCGTTTAAGGAGCTCTTGCCGTCTTGGTAGGTATAGCGTGCTGAAACTGTCAGATTGTCGGCCACCACTGCACCTTGTTTCAGCTTGAGTTTTTCCAGAGCCTTAAAGAAGGAACTTACCGTTTGTTCTGCTTTGGCTCGTGCCTGGCTGGCAGTAGGCTCTAGTACTGAGATCTGAAAGTTAAGTACGGCCTGATCCGGGCTTGCTTTATATTCGCCGACACCGCTTACGCTGATACTGCCGTTGTCAAGGGAGCATCGCGCGTCCTTGGCCAGGGCAGTTTGTGGCGCGGACAGGACAAGGACTGCGCTCAGGATCGCACTTAAGGAAATAATGGTGTTCTGTGTTTTCATATACCATAGTACAGTGCCTTTTGAGCAGCTGTATCCTCCACGTTTAAGGGATAATAGAAATAGAATGATAGTTGCAGTTTAGGGCAGGGAACATAGCGCAGACTTAGGGGAATAACTAAATTTATGCTGTAGGCGATAGATAATATTGAGAGAAAAAGGCAAGATGGAAGCAAGTTTTCAGCGTTTTACTGATCTATGATAATGATGATTAAGTTGCCTGAAATTAATGAAGGAGCCAATGATGCACGATCAGGTCTTTAATTTTAATTACTGCACTCCCACTAAAGTTTTATTCGGCAAGGACAGCATTAAAGGTTTGCCAGCTGAGATGGCACCTTTTGGCAAACGGGTACTTTTAGTTTATGGCGGTGGCAGCATTAAACGCAGCGGACTGTATGATGAAGTAAAGCGCCTGCTGCAGGATTTTGAGATTTTTGAGTTGCCTGGAGTGGAACCTAATCCGCGCATTACCTCTGTGCGTGAGGGCGGGCGCATTTGTCGTGAGCAGCATATTGACATGGTGCTAGCTGTGGGTGGTGGTTCGGTGCTCGACTGCTCTAAAGTGATCTGTGATGCTCCTTTTTATGATGGCGATCCCTGGGACTTGGTGCTGGATAGCTCCAAGATCACTAAGGCTTTGCCCTTGTTTACGGTACTGACCTTAGCAGCCACCGGCTCGGAGTATGATCCGGCAGCGGTGATCTCCAATTTGGAGACCAATGAGAAAATAGGTGTGTTAAGCCCGCATAATTATCCCAAGGTTTCCGTACTTGATCCTACTTATACCTTAACTGTCAGTAAGCGGCAGACGGCAGCAGGCAGTGCAGACATCATGTCTCATATCTTTGAGCAGTATTTTGTTGATGGCAGCTGCATGGTGTCAGAAGGACTGTCCGAGAGTATTTTGCGCACCGTGATTAAGTTTGCCAAAATTGCCTATGAGGATGGCAATAACTATACCGCCAGAGCCAATTTAATGTGGGCCAGTTCGCTTGCCTGTAATGGTATTTGCCAGGTCGGCAGTGAGCCTGGAGCCTGGGTCTGCCACGCCATTGAGCATGAGCTTTCGGCCTATTACGACATTACGCATGGAGAGGGGCTAGCGCTGCTGACCCCGGTCATTATGCGTTATACCTTAAATGACAAGACCGTAAAACGTTACGCCTACTTTGCCCACCGCGTGTTTGATCTGCCTTTAAATGACGATCTTTATGTGACTGCCCGTGCTGGCATTGAGGCTTTGGAAGCCTTTTTTGCTTCTATCGGCCTGCCCAAGACCTTGCGTGATGTCGGTATTACCAGCAAGGATAAATTTGATGCCATGGCCGAACATGCCTGTAAATGCTTCCCGCTCCATCAGGCATTTGTCCCGCTGAGCCCGGCTCAGGTTCGTGAAATCTTAGAGCAAAGCTTCTAATGACGACAGCCTTTTCCAAAGATGAGCTGCTAAGCAGGGCTGAAACCCTGCTTAGCAGTATGTTAACGCTCCCTGGTACCTTGAATACCCCGGTACCAGGTTTTTTTGTCGGCAGGAAAGAGCAGGTCACCGATCCTTGTATTTCAGTGCCAAAGCCTTTTGTTTCCCTAATGCTGCGCGGGCGTAAAAGTGTGTGTTTCCCCGGCGGCAACCCTATTGTTTATGAGCGTGGACAGTGTATGGTCGCAGCGGTAAGCACACCCAATGCGGTAAGCTTCGTGGAGTGCAGTTCCCACAGCCCCTTGCTCTATCTGACGCTTGACCTTGATTTTCAGGTGGTAAATTCACTGTTAAGCGAGTTTCCGCAATTGTGTACGCTACGTAGGCCAGGTGTTTTGTCACAGCATGTTTTAATTGATGCTGACGAAAATCTGATTGCAGCATTTTTACGTTTGCTGGAACTGTGTGCGCAACCTGAACGTATAGCAGTAATGGCTCCCCTTATCAGCAAGGAGATCCATTACTGCCTGCTGCTTACTGCAGCAAGCTCCCTCTTGTCCTGTTTCTCGGCTGATAATGGCCCGTACGTGCAATTGGCTAAAAGTGCGGAGTATATCCGTGAAAATTATAAGAGGCCTGTGTTTGTAGAGGATTTGGCTCAGATGGTGCATATGGCACCATCTACCTATTTCCGGCATTTTAAGGCAGTTTATGGTCTGACCCCTATGCAGTATCACAAGCAGCTGCGTTTGTATGCAGCAAGGCGCCTGTTACGTCAGCACTGCTCGGTCAGTCAGGCAGCCTATGCGGTGGGTTATGAGAGCACCTCACAGTTTTCACGTGATTATAAAAAAATGTTTGAGCACACCCCGGCTCAGGAAATACTGCAGACCGATGAGTTGCTGTAGGTATTAAGCCACGGATAACTGATGCTTTGCAGGCCTACCCTTTAAAAAAAATTCACGCTTGTTTAAAATTATGCTCATTTAAAACCTGCGGCAGGCCGCAGTGTTTGTCCTGCCAGATTTATTGTGGAGATTAATTTATGTTTAACATGGGCAATATGAATCAGATCATGAAGCAGGCTCAGGCCATGCAGGCTCGCTATGAAAAGGTGCAGCAGGAGATTGCGGCGCAGGAAGTGACAGGCGAGGCAGGAGCCGGGCTGGTCAAGATCACCATGACTTGTTCTTATGAGGTCAAGCGGGTCAGTATTGATGACAGCGTGTTTGGCGATGATAAGGAGATGTGTGAGGATCTGATTGCTGCAGCCTTCAATGATGCCCATCGCCGTGCCGAAGAGTTTTCTAAGGAAAAGATGTCAGCTCTCACTGCCGGTATCCAGCTGCCGCCAGGCATGAAGATGCCGTTCTAAGCTTTTTAAATTTAAGCTTGATTAAATTGTAGCTATGTCTTCAAGTGCTCATCTTGACCGCTTGATTGAGGCTTTACAGGTGATGCCGGGAATTGGCCCGCGCTCGGCAGCCCGCATTGCCTATACCTTGCTTGATCACCGCCGCGCCGGAGGGCTGGAATTGGCACGGGTGTTACAGGAAGCCTTGAGCAAGATCACGTTGTGCCCGTGTTGCCGCAATTACAGTGACGGCGGATTTTGCGCGTTGTGTTCCAATGTAAAAAGGAGACAGAGCGGCCTTTTGTGTGTCGTGGAAAGTCCGGCTGATGTGCAGGCGGTGGAAAGCTCCGGTACTTTTTTTGGCACTTATTTTGTGTTGCATGGACACCTTTCTCCGATTGACGGCATTGGGGCCGAGGAGCTGGGATTTCCGCTACTTACAGAGCGCCTGGCCTCGGGGGAGGTGAGAGAAGTAATTCTGGCAACCAATCCGACAGTTGAAGGTGATGTGACTGCCTCTTATATTGCAGCCATCGCCAGACGCTATCAGATAAAACTCAGTAAAATTGCCTCAGGGGTTCCTTTTGGCGGCAATCTTGACAGTGTGGATGAACATACGCTGGCTACCTCCATTAAACAGCGCCGGGCTTTTGACTGAGCCTGTCCTGATGTTGCAGCTCATCTTTTTGTTCTTTTTCGTTTTTTAGCTTTTGTTTTCGTGAACCGCTCAACGGCTCTGCAGTGACTGATTGATCCAGGCATTGGATCAGCTGCAGAACTCTTGTCCTATCTCGTTTTAGTGAACTTTCCAGTCTAGCTGGCTCAGGGAGCACTTGAAAATAAATTAAGTTGTCCCCATGTATCAGGCAGTAGTTTTAAGGCAGATAGTGCTGCCTGCTTGAAAGGAGATTTTAAATGTCGGCAACTGAACACGGTTTTCAGACAGAAGTAACTAAATTATTAAATCTGCTTGCAAATTCACTGTATTCCAATAAAGAAGTTTTTCTGCGTGAGCTTATTTCCAATGCCTCTGATGCCATTGACAAGCTCCATTTCCTGTCGCTTACAAATCCGGATTTGGTAAAGGACGATCCTAATTTTAAGATCCGCATCCGTGCCGATAAGGAAAACCATACCCTGACTATTTCCGATAATGGCCTGGGCATGACCCTTGAAGAGGCTAATCAGCATCTGGGAACTATCGCCAAGTCAGGTACCGAGGACTTTTTAAAGCACATGACCGGTGATGCCCAGAAGGATTCCCAGCTTATCGGCCAGTTCGGTGTCGGTTTTTATTCTTCCTTTATTGTGTCTGATAAGGTGACCGTGCTTTCACGTTCTGCCAGTGCTAAAAGCGATGATGAAGGTGTGATGTGGGAGTCTGCTGGTGAAGGTACCTATACTTCAGGCAATGTGCCGCGCAGTCAGCGTGGTACGGATATTATCCTGCATATCAAGGAAAGCGAGAGCGAGTTTTTGGACAGCTGGCGCCTGCGTCAGGCTATTACCAAGTATTCCGATCATATTTCGGTACCGGTGGAACTTTATGAAGAAAAGTATGAAGCTCCCAAGGAGGGCGAGGATGATAAGGAAGTCAAGGACGCAGCCCCGAAGTTTGAGTATGTGCAGGTAAATGATGCCAAAGCTTTGTGGACTCGTTCTCCCAAAGAGATCAAGCCTGAGGAATACAATGAGTTTTATAAGCACCTGAGCTCTGACTATCAGGATCCTTTGACCTATGCACACAATAAGGTAGAGGGTGAGCTTGAATATACCTCGTTACTTTATATTCCCCGCCAGGCTCCCTGGGATCTGTTTAACCGTGATAACAAGCATGGCCTGAAGTTGTTCGTACACCGTGTGTTTATCATGGATGAGGCAGAGCAGTTCATGCCCAATTACCTGCGTTTTGTCAAAGGTCTGGTTGATACCAATGCCCTGCCTTTGAATGTATCGCGCGAGTTGCTGCAGGAAAGCGCTGTCACCCGCAAGCTCAAGAAAGCTTTGACCAAGCGGGTGCTCACCATGCTTGATAAATTGTCCAAGACTGATGATTACAAAGTATTCTGGTCACAGTTTGGCAATGTGTTGAAGGAGGGACCGGTGGAGGATTATTCCAACCGTGACGCAGTGCTCAAGCTTCTGCGTTTTGCCTCTACTACTGACAACAGCTCAGAGATGCACGTCAGCCTGGAAGATTACGTCAAGCGCATGCCTGAGAAGCAGAAGAATATTTACTATCTCACCGCCGACAGCTATGAAGCTGCCCTGAACTCTCCTTATCTGGAGCAGTTGAAGCAAAAGGGTATTGAAGTGCTGCTGATGTGGGAGCGTGTGGATGAGTGGCTGATGGGTAATGTCAATGAATTTGACGGAAAGAAATTTATCCCGGTCACTGCGTCAGATCTGGAGTTAGGTGAATTGCAGGATGCTGAGGAGCAGAAAAAGCAGGAAGAGGCTCAGACTGAATATAAGGATGTGGTTGAACGTTTCAAACAAGCCTTGGGCGATAAGGTGCAGGATGTGCGGGTGTCCGCACGCCTGATTGACAGCCCGTCCTGTGTGGTGGCCGAGAACGGTGCCCGCATGACAGCACAGATGCGCCGTCTGCTGGAAGCTTCTGGGCAAAAGCTGCCTGACGAGCGCTATATCCTGGAAATTAATCCAAGCCATGCTTTGGTGGTCAAGGCCAACGCAGAGCAGGATGCAGGACGTTTTGCCTCCTGGGCAGAGTTGATTTTCCAGCAGGCACTGCTTGCCGATCAGGGGACCTTAAAGGATCCTGCTGCCTTCGTTAAGGTAATGGACAGCCTGTTGCTGGGTTAAGCGCAAGGAAAAAAGATCCTGGGTTTATAATGCATGGGCGGGTGCAGCGCGCCCGCTTTGACAGAGGAGACAATATGCGAATTATTCTTTTAGGACCGCCAGGAGCCGGTAA
>CALXOT010000058.1 GCA_944390085.1 uncultured Succinivibrionaceae bacterium | reverse complement strand
GGCTTTTTTGCTCCGACCTGATGGGGGCATTGTGGACATGCCCGTAAGTGCCCAGTAATGGGTGCTTACTAAAAGTGAGGCACCGTCTTCACGAAACCTCGCACGTAAGTGCGTAGGTAGTTCATTTAGATGCTTGTTACTTATAGTTATGGCTCTGATATTTTCCGTTCTGAAAATTTATTACGGGACATTATTTATAATGCTTTGCTTTATTGTGATATGAACTGCAGGCGTGAGGATCCCAATCTTTTTGGTCGCAGTGATTTGTTGATAGTAACTCCACAAAGTAATTACGTATTTGAGTTTAAGCTTGCGCGGGCAGACAGTGATGTATCTGTGCTGGCAAAGCAAGCAGTAGAACAGATGCAAAAAAGGTGCTATGGGACAGGTTTGACCGGTAAGGCTTTGTATCGTCTTATTGGTGTTTTTTCTAAGAAAAGCCGGAAACTGCTGGTGCTGCAAAATGTGGCTTAATGGCAAGGTAGCTGCAAGTTTTGGTCAGGGGGAGGGAGAACTAGGGCCGGAGCTAGGGGCTATAAACATATCAGCGCTGCCCTTAATTTCAGGCAGCAGCGGTTAAGGGTGTAAGAAGGGTGAGGAAAATATCAGTGTTGCTCTTTACTGGCGCAAAGTGCGGATTACGGCATTTTCATCAATACTGAAGTCCGAGCGGATGGGATTGATGTCGATGCCTCCTCGGCGGGTAAATAAGGCGGTGACTTCCAGTTTGTCCAGCTTAAGCCTGCCTTTAAGATCGTTATAGATAAGCTCGACACATTGCTCATGAAAGCCCTGGTGCAGGCGCAGGCTCATCAGATAGGCAAAAAGCTCCTGATGGTTTATCTGTACGCCCTGATAGTGGATCTGCAAACTGGCGTGATCAGGCTGCCCGGTGACCGGACAGAGCGTGCGCAGTAAATTGGTGCGCAGCACTTCCTCTACGCGCGGTCCCTCATGGCGCGAGAGTAGTTCTGGCTTATATGCAAAATCAGTCAGGGTGATGCCGGAGGTCAGATCTATAAGATCGCCTGCAAGTTTGCCTGGCTTAAAGCAGGCAGGTTCACTTTCCACATCATAGAGCTGTACCTTCACCTCACACTCAAGAGCCTTTCCAAGATCATGCCGGATGAGCTCTTGTACTTCAGTCAGGCAGGAAAACTTAGTCTGGGTAAAGGATCCTAAGTAGAGCTTCAGGGATTTTGATTCCACGATGAAGGCGCTGGATGCCGGTACGGTGATGGTGCCGATGGCGCTGCAGGGAATGTTCAGTTTGTTCAGGAAGGTAAGCTCATAGATGCGCCACAGATCAAAGCCGTTAGGTGCGAAATATTTCAGGGAAGCCCGGCCCAACATGCGGGAGATGGGCTCCAGTACCGACGGATTGTATTCATCAAAGTAGGGGCTGTTCTGTCCGAGTAAAGTCGGCTGATATTTGTCCATGTTACAGATCTCCAAAATGACTGCCCAGAATGGACAGGGCCGTAAGGGCGGCAGTTTCAGTGCGCAGGATACGTGGCCCTAATGACACTCCGGTAAACTGCTGCTGTTGGGTCAGTAGGATCTCGCTGGGATCAAAACCACCTTCAGGGCCTATCAGCAGGCAAAGGCTGTCTGCTGGCTGCAGATCCCTTATCCGTACTGAAGCCCCAGGATCTAAGGTCAGGCGTAGCTTGCAGCGCGAAGCTGCTAGTTCGCAGAAGGTATCAAGGGCAGTGACCGAGTGTACGGGCGGAACCACGCTGCGCCCGCATTGCTCGGCGGCCCCGGCTGCAATTTTCTGCCAGGCCTGTTGTTTTTTAATCAGGCGATCAGCATCCAGCTTCACGCCACAGCGTACAGAGGTCAAAGGCCAGATTTCGCTTACCCCCAACTCCACCGCCTTTTGAATGGTAAATTCCATCTTCTCGCCGCGGCTTATCACCTGCCCAAGTACCGTGGTAAGCGGGCTTTCGCGCATGTTTGCAACTGGATCGGTAAGTTGCACCTGGGCATTTTTGCCGGCCTTGGTCAGCACCGCCGAAAATTCATGGCCGCGGCCATCAAAGACCTGCAGGGGAGCTCCTTCTTTCAGGCGCAGCACTCGGCACAAATGGGCGGCGTTCTGCTCCTCAAGCTCTAGGATGGCACCTTCACTTAAGGGCTGGTTTTCATAAATGCGGGTTATTCTCATGTTGTCTTTGTTATATAAAAAGTTATTTATCAAAAGTCGGAACATCCTGCCGTGATGCCCCAGGTTTTAAGGCATCAGCACAAGAAGGTGTACTGATGCTCAAAACGTTGGCAGCGGTCTGATGTTCCGTTTACTGCAGTAAACGGCAGAACTTTGCTAAAAGCCTGTCAGTAAAGCTGCGACATAGCAGAGCTGTTGTCAGTTATCTTTTAATCTGCAGGCCTCACTGACAAAAGGATTGTCATTGCCCTGGATCCTGGCAATCAGCACATTGCGCCGGCACTCATTTTCATCAGGTGCATATTGCCGGTTCCAGGCCTGATAAAGCCTGCTTTGTGCCTGTGACAGCCTGATCCCATATTTATCTGCCATGTACAGATAGGCGCGGGCAATGGTGCCGCGTGCCCGCTTGGGAGGCTGGGCGCGCCTGCCCTTAAAGTCCACCACCATTTCACATTTGCCGTATTGTGTGGGGCGGGCGTTCCATTCGCTGAAGCGGAAATTGGAACGATCTCCGTTAACCTCACCCACGGCAGGGAACAGGTTGTGCAGATCGCCTTCCATGGCCTGAAAAGTTACCGAGCCCCGGCGTGAGGATGAACATTGCTTGCGCCCGCCTTGCTGCCAGCATTGCAGCTGATGGCCAAATTCCCAGGCCGGCATCACGTGTTCCATCTCCACCCGTGCCGCCCGTTTGGGCTGTTTGCGTACCTGATAGCCGCAGGAGCGCAAATCGACACTAAAGCGGTTTCTATTAAGCTCAAGCGGGCAGCCGCAGTATAAACTGACCGGAGCGTCAAGCTGTCGGTAAATGTCAGGCAATACCCTTTTGGCCTGACTGAAGCTCTCAACTGCCTGGGTCTTTGGGATAAATGCAGGCAGGGCAGATAGCAGAGCCAGGGTACAGGCGGCCTTACCTGCTTTTTTAAGCATGGCTGTAAGGTTCCTGCATGGCTTTGCAGCGGATCTCTTCGTTATAATGCTTTTCATAACTTAATTGTAGCGTATTGCAGGAGTGTTTCATGGAAATTGATCTGCGCAACATGGCTTCCTTCGGGGTGGCTGGCAATTTCACCGGACATCTGGAGCAAGCTGGCGAAGCGGCTGACTTTAAGTCAGTCAAGACCGCTGAGGCCAATGCCCCCAAGGCCTTATTCCCGACCTATCTGCCGGCAGAAGGCGGTTCCATTCCCGCTTATTTAAGCGTGTTTCCTTTTGATGCTTACCGTGTCATTTTCCCGGAGGGGCAGCAGAATCTGCAGATTGAGCCGGAGATGGCCATTATCTGTGATGTTACCTGGCAGGATGGCAAGGTGGTTTCCTTAAAGCCCATCGGCTTTGGTGCCAGCAATGATTGCTCTATCCGCAAGGAAGGGGCACGCAAGATCTCTGAGAAAAAGAACTGGGGCACATCCTCCAAGGGTTTTGCCACCAACGTCCTGAAGATAGATAAGTTTGAAGCTGGCGGGGTGCTGGATCGCTACCGTATTGCATCCTTCCTGGTGCGTGACGGCAAGGTCTTTGAATATGGGGAGGACAGTGCGGTACGCGATTATTCCTACTTCTATCAGAAGCTGCTTGACTGGTGCGTGGATAAGCTCAACCATCAGCAGGATGCAGGTCCGGCTGAGCATATCAATGCTTACCTTAATGATGCCCATTGCCCGGATCGTATCCTGATCTCAGTCGGGGCTACCCGCTATACCCCTTATGGCGAGAGCCATTATTTGCAGAGCGGTGATACCTCGGTAGTGGTGGTCTATCCTGAGGATCAATATACCCATGATGAAATCGTGCACCGGGTTGAGCGAGACAATCTGGAGGAGGACGATATCTCAGTGCTGCAGCAGCTGATGCAATAAATCCCACATATGGCGGCAGCATCTCGTGCCCGATGAAGGCATGTGCAAGTGCTGGAAAAATACAGCCTGCCGCCAGTCAAAATCAGCCCCGGTATTGATAACCGCTGTGGGGCGCTATTGGCATATTAGTCTGTGATCTATAGCAGATTACGGCAATCTTCCAAAAACTTAAACAAAAAACAGATTGAATTTTTTTTTTTTTGAGTAGGCTTTTTATAGCTATCACTGGTTTAGGCTGGTGATATGCGCGCTCTTGTCTGCAGGAACAAATCATTCAGGCTGTAGCGCGCACTGGCGGGGCAAATCCCCCCGCATCAATTATGTTTTTGGGAGAAAATTTAGTTATGAAGCAAACGAAGAATGCGTTAAGCATGCTGCTTAGCGCCTATCGTTCCGTCTTTAAGTCTGCCTATTTCAAGGGCATGGCTACTGCAGTTGTCCTGACTGCAGGTCTTTCCGCTGGCGCTCAGGCCGCTGTCACTCTGGATGACCAAGTAAAAGCAGATGCAACTACCCCGGTACAAGTAACTGGCACTACCGATAATACTGTAATTTTAAATGGTGAAATTAAGTGGGCCAATGGTGGGTTATATCTGGCAGATGAATCTGCCATGACCGTTTCTGGCCATGGTACCTTAGGCGTTAATGGCAATATGACGCTTAATAATGCCGCTTTGACTTTAGATGGGACCGGCGATCAAACCTTACAGCTTGTTGGTTCTGATCATTTTGTATCTGAAACTGATGCCACTATCAAGAATTCTTTCAGTGCTACAAATTCTGACATTACCCTGAAGAAGCAGAACTCTTCCATGGGGTTTGCTACTGTCACGGTAAATGGTGGCAACATTTCCCTTGAAGGTAATGGCTCCAATATCTACGCTTACGGCACTGGCTATGATTATCAGACTGATGACGCAGGCACCAATGAAGACGCTCTTAACGATGCCGACATGACTTTAAGCGGTGTTGAGTCCATCAAGATGGCAAATAACACTACTTTAGGGGCCATGGACGGCATGTCCATCAGCGACTCTAAGCTCGAAGTCTCCGGTCTTGGCACTATCGTGGGTGCTGCTAAAGGTGACGCAGCAGGGGTGAAAGTTTCTGCCACTGAGGTCAATCTGACTGGTGCAGAGGCGATGCTGTATATCAGCGCCAAGCAAGGTAATGGAACTATTGCTCTGAACAATGTTACTGTGGGCGGCGATGCCGGTGTGGTTTTGGCCAAGGGCGATACTCATGTAACCGGCAATCTGGTGCTGAACGGAGCCAATTCTGAAGGTAGTCATGTGATCCTGCACGGAGGCAAGATTTCAGATGGTGATCCCAGCATAAATGCCTACAATAACAATAAGGGCAAGTTCACCTTTGAATATGATCTGACTTCAGATAATGCCACTATTGAAGTCAATGATGCATCCGTGGGTTATGCCAATATTGACCTGCAAGGCGGAAGCCTAGTACTGGCCGGAAAGGAAGGCAGTGAAACTGCTAATGTTTGGGCTTACGGTGCAGGTCAGAATCTTAATTTTTCAGAAACTGTTAATCAGGTAAATCTGAATCTGTCCGGTACTAATCTAAGCATGAAGGGCTATGCGGATTTAGGTTCCCGCATGGATCTGAGTATTAATGGTGGTTTCGTTGAGGCTAGTGGCACTAACAACACTATTCTTTCTGCTTACAATGCTCAGGGCACTTTAAGTGTCAGCAATGCCAGCGTCAACGTAGTAAAATATGGTTCCTTAGAGCTCAAGGGACACGTTATTGATGCTGACTCTGTCTTTGATGTAGCAGAGTGTGCAATCCTTACTTTTACCGCTAATGAGGCAGAAACTGGTAAGGCTGATTTAACTGGATCTACCTTTACCAATAATGGCACCATTAAGGTGAGCGGTGATTTGATTGTTGATCTGGTTTCCACCATGTACAGCGCTGAAGGCTCCTCTTTAGAGCTTTCCGGCGATTTGACTGTAAATGGCAAGGATGCTGTTGATCTGACTACTACTGCGTTTACTAATAAAGGCGCTGATACAACTCTTCTTAAGGCAGATGCTTCAACTGTAAAGGTAGATACTAACTACGACAGCATGTTTGACTCTATCAGTGCAGAGTTGATCCAGACTGCTGATGCTGCAAGTTTCGAAGTTAAAGCAAATACTTCTATTACCTCTTTAAATGGCATTGAGTTCCTGCCTGCAGCAGATGGTGTAGCCACTCAAGTCGATGGCAATAAGGTGATCGAGGTAAAAGGCACTTACGTGCAGGGTGGTGAAGGTGCTGTCGGTGGTACCTTGGCTCAGGACTTTAATATTTCAGGTGAAGATGGAGCGTTAACCTTCGCGGGTGGTGATTGGCAGGTTGGCGATATTACGGTTGCTAACGACGCTGTCGGTAAGGGCTTAATCATTAACGAAGGTGATGTTACCGCTAATTCAGTTATGGTTGGAGCGAATGACTCTGGCTGAGCCAAAGTTGACAGTCACGGTGGAATGACAACCACAGATCTGACTTTAACCGCAGGTACTGCAACCCTTACTGGTGGCGATCAGCCTGTTAACGATAGCTTGA
>CALXOT010000057.1 GCA_944390085.1 uncultured Succinivibrionaceae bacterium | reverse complement strand
GGCTTTTTTGCTCCGACCTGATGGGGGCATTGTGGACATGCCCGTAAGTGCCCAGTAATGGGTGCTTACTAAAAGTGAGGCACCGTCTTCACGAAACCTCGCACGTAAGTGCGTAGGTAGTTCATGCCAAGTTACTGCGCCAAAGGATCAGACTCGCTTGCAGGCGCAGCCGGCACATAGATATTATCGCCGATATAATACCCCCCGCGCGCCAAAAGCTCAGGAATTAATGAAGGATCACTGCGTAAGGCCGAACGCCCAACAAAATTCATGGCAGAAAGGCAACGCGGATCTCGCGGTGAGACATTCTTTAAGATGACAAAGCGCTTATCGTAAAG
Organism: uncultured Succinivibrionaceae bacterium; assembly: GCA_944390085.1. Taxonomy (GTDB): domain Bacteria; phylum Pseudomonadota; class Gammaproteobacteria; order Enterobacterales; family Succinivibrionaceae; genus Avisuccinivibrio. Next base: position 24,600 of record CALXOT010000057.1, on the reverse strand, counting down.
CGACAGATTCTGGGCCTTGGCTATCCCTTCGGTGCACAGCTGTACGCTGCCCCCTTCATTGATATCAGCAATGGCAGCCTTGGCCATGTCCTCAACCCCAAGATAAGGGTTTAAATGATTGAGTGATAGCCCCAGGCAGAACACAAATGCAAGTTGCGCCAGCCCGAACACACTTAAGGAGGTAATGAGCTGATTGCGCCTGAATAACAGATATAAGGCAAGCCCCGCCCCGGCGCTCTGGCACAGCGCTGCAGCGAGAATAGCCACATGCAGCAAGAAAGGATAGCGCCCCAGGAAGAAAAACAGTGCCGGAAAAATCAGGGCAAAGGGCAGGAAATTAAGCCCCAGCAGTACCTTTAGCACTAATGAAGGAGCATCGGCCTGGCGCTTTAAGGCACGCAGCACGTAGACTGCTAAAAAAGGCAAAGCCGGCAGCAGATAGATCTCTAGTTTGGATGAAGGCAATGAAATCACCAGCAGCACCGAGATAAAAAACATCAGGCAGGCGCTGCCGGCCTTGTCCTGACGCAAAGCACCACTTCTTACATCCTTGTAGATAAGATAGAGAAGCGGCAAGCTAAGCGGGGCTGCTAAATACCAGATATTGGTCAGGTACCAGTACATGGGCTGAGGATGCCCGGTATCGCCTGACAAGCGTTTGGCACTCTGTCCAACAAAAAGTTCATGCAAATAGGCAAAGCCGCCATCGATGAGCACACACAGAGCCCACACCAGGACTAAGGCCAGGATAATCAGGAAATAACGCGGCCTGAAAATTTTAAAATACAGGCGCAGATCCCCAAGCAGCAACAGCCACAAAAACAAAGCCAGCAGCGGGAACAGCAGCGCATAGGGACCTTTGACAAAAAGTGCAGCAAACACTGTAAGCGGCAGCGCAATGTTACAGCAGGCCTCGGTGACCGAAAAGCCGGCCTTAAGATCATCGTAACGGCGCAACATCTGCACATAGGAAAGCGCAATAAAGGCTGTAAACAGCATGTCCATGCGTCCCACAAAGGAAAGCGCCATGCAAAACAGGCAGGCACAAATAGTAAGAATCTGAGCCAGACGCAGGGAAAAAGACAGATCTGCTCCGAAATAGCGATCGAGCAGATACAAGATATAGATAAAGGGCAGCGCACTGAAGAGCAGGATAAAAGCGCCATCAAAACCAAAGAACTTGACCGAGATCATGCACAGCCACAGGTATAAAGGAGGCTTGTCAGCATAAGGGGTTCCATCCTGATAAAAGGCAAATATACTGCCCCGTTCCAGTGCATCTGAGGCTATTCCCATATAATTAAGCTCATTGACCGGGGTCAGCTCCCGCAACAGCACAGCCGGCAGCAAGGCTGCCAGCACCACCGCCAGCAACAGGAAAATCCTGAAGTCACTGCTTTTTCTCATGCTTTTTCTTTACTCCTTTGTTGTTTGTAATGCAGCATCAAATTGCGCACATAGGTAATAAGTCCGCCCATCTGTCCGAAAAACAGCACCACATCCAGGCGCAGCACGCCGTACAGCTGTACCAGCACACAGGCAAGCAGTGACAGCCACCAGAAAGCAGGCGGCAATACCGACTGGCGCTTACGGTGCGAGACAAACATCTGATAGACAAAACGCAGGGTAAACAGAGCCTGCCCGCAGGATCCCAGGGCAAGCAGCCAATACGGAATATGATCCTCATTTAAGAACAGCGCCCTGAACTCAGAGAAATCCTGGATTTCACTTAACAGCAAGATAATGGGAGCTGCCACCAGCAGCAGGGTTCCAGCTAAAGTGACGCGTCTTAATTCCTGCTTTAATTTCAGGTTATAGATATAAATATAGTAGGAAACCAGCTGCCACAGCATGATGGCCAGATCCTGCCTTAAATAGCCGTAAAAGCTCATCAGCAGTGAAGCTATCAGGGATAGCCACCAAAAAAGAGCCGGATTGACTACTGCCCGCGCCCGCTCCGAGAGGATCCACTGCACCAGCATGCGTGAAGCAAACAAGATCTGTGCCAGGGCACCTACGGCTGTATACCAATTAATAAGTTCCATCTTGAATTGTCAAATAAGGCTGTGCCACCGCCGATCCTGCCGGCTTAAGGCGTTTAATGCAAAAACAGATCTGCCATCTGATCTGTAAGAACAAGAAAATGTAGTTTTGCCAGTCTGCACGGCTGAAACTCACTGCAAAAAACCTGGCAAAATCATAGCAAAGGCAGCTGCCATCCTGGCGCTTGCCGTTTTGAATGTTGTGCTATCCAGTCAAGGCAAAAATACTGCCCAAAAGTCCTTACGGCCGATCCTCAGATTTAAGGCCTGTAGGCTGCTCAAGCTGTTCCTGACACAGATTTTGCTGTCCTACCTGCGGGCTGACAAAACGCCGGCGCATCCAGACAAAGGCAAACAGATCGCATAGTCCTGACAGTCCCCGATTGAACAAATTGAATTTTGATTTGCCCTGCCGACGCTCCTGATGACGTACCGGTACTGCATACACCCGTTTGCCAAACAATAAGGTCAGAGCCGGTAAAAAGCGGTGCATTCCGGAAAAAAGCGGCAGCTTGCGGGCAAGGGAGCTGTCAATGATCTTAAGCGGGCAGTTGGTGTCTGAAAAGCCGTCATGAGTCACCGCATTTCTGATCTTATTGGCAATTTTAGACTGCATTTTCTTGGACCAGCTGTCATGGCGCTTGGCCCGGATACCACAGATAAGCTCAGCTTCGCCTACATGGGGCAACAACAGCTCAAAATCCTCAGGAAAGGTCTGCAGATCTGCATCAATATAAGCGCTCCAGGGGGAGGCACTATGATCAAACCCCGCCTTCAGCGCTCCGGTCAGGCCACAGCGCTGCTGCAAGGACAGGTAGAAAAAATCCGTATTCTGCTCACAGGCTGCTTTAATCAGGGCAAGGGAACCATCAGCCGAGCCATCATTGACAAAAAGGACACAAGCCCTGACGCTTGCCTGTGACAGATAAGACTTTAAGGCAGTAAAGAGCGTGGGCAGACTTTCTTCTTCGTTATAGACCGGTACCACGATAGTCAGAAAATAATCAGCGCTGCGATTTATCATTGAGGTCTCCAAGGCTGTCCTGCTTGCATACTGCACTAAACGCAATCACTGCCACTCTGGACAGTATTTGTGATTTAGCTAGCAAATTTTACTCCCAAAAGCGTCAAATCCAGCATACAAAGAAGTTATTTTTGCAGGTCAAACCTCTTTTTTTCATGCCAGATCAAACTGTGCAACATACAGCCCTGCAGCCTGCAGATACATATTCCTGAGAAAGCTGCGCCGAAAACTCCCTGCTGCCCTTAGCTATCAGGCCAAAACCAGGCTGCAGCGCACAATAAGCGCGCACACAGTCAGGACTTAAGACATCAGCAGGATAGAGCAGCGCATAATCAGCCTGCAGCTCCCGGGCAGCCACCAGTTCGCTGGGTGTCAGCACCCCGCTTGCCACCGTAAGGCCAAGCCGCCTGCCCTCAGCAATAAGAGCCGGATCCGTAAAGGGCAGGAATACAAATGATGCTCCGGCACTGCGGGCAAACTGCAGTTGCACCATCCCCATGATCCCGGTACAACCCAGGCAAAAATCCTGACCGCTCAAGGCACTCTTAAGCAGATTTATCCACTCTTGAGCCTTACGCAAAGGTTGCAGCTCACTTTGCGACAAGCTGATGGCAAAAACTCTCACTCCCCGGGCATAGGCTGCCTGTATTCTTTCAGCCTGTTCTTTAGTTACGGGCTCCTGTTTTTCCACCAGCATCCCGATGTACGGATATTTTTCTATTGCTGCTGCAAATTCCATTTAGATCTCCGTGCTTCAGATAAGCTCCTGCTCCCTGGCAGGGCGAACAATACTGCTGCCACCTAACATCGTGCTCCCACAAATGCCGCTTAAGTCAAAAATTACAGACTAAAGCTTCAGCTGGCCACAGCTCCCGGAATTTTGACGTTTATAATACAAGGAAGCTGACTGTTGGCGCAGCAATTATATTGTCTATAGGTGAAGCAAATGAATAACTTTAATTTCTGCCGCCCGACTGACTTTTATTTTGGACGGGGCGAGGAAAATCAGACCGGCGAGATCTGCAAAAAGCACGGAGCCACGAAAGTGCTCATTCATTACGGCGGCAAATCAGCCATCAAATCAGGCCTGCTCTCCCGGGTACAGGAAAGCCTGGACGACGCCGGCATATCCTATGTCACCTTAGGCGGGGTGCTGCCCAACCCGCGGGCTGAACTGGTTTATGAAGGCATTAAGATCTGCCGCGAACAACAGGTGGATTTAGTGCTCGCCGTTGGCGGCGGCAGTGTGATTGACAGTGCCAAGGCCATTGCGCTGGGCGTGCCGTATGAAGGAGATTTCTGGGATTTCTTCATGGGGATCAGGAAGCCTGAACGGGCACTTAAGGTAGGCTGTGTGCTGACCATCGCTGCAGCAGGATCCGAGGGCTCCACCAGCTGCGTCATCAACCGTGAGATTAACGGGGTAGTCAAGAAAAGAGGCTGCGGCAATCAGCTCAATGTCTGCACCTTTTCCATCTTAAACCCGGAGCTGACCTTCACTCTGCCACCCTTTCAGACAGCCTGCGGCGCCTGCGACATCATGTGCCATGTGTTCGAGCGCTACTTCACCAATACCCGCGGCGTCAAGGTAACAGACGAGCTGTGCGAGGGGGTGCTGCGCACCATGGTGCAGATGCTGCCCCGGGTGATGCGTGATCCCTGCGATTATGATGCCCGGGCTAACATCATGTGGGCATCCACTCTGGCTCATAACAATCTGTTAGGAGCAGATCGGGAACAGGACTGGGCCAGCCATCATATCGAACATGAGCTATCTGCCCTGTACGATTGTGCCCACGGCGCCGGTCTGGCCGTGGTGACCCCGGCCTGGATGACCTACGTGTACAAGCATGATGTGATGCGCTTTGCGCAGTTTGCCGTCAATGTCATGGGCTGTCAGATGGATTATGCCTATCCTGAAAACACAGCCTTAGCCGGAATAGCTGCCTTAAGGCAGCTGTGGGGCAATGCCGGGCTGCCACTTAATTTTGAAGAATTAGGGGCAAAACGTGAGGATATCCCGGTGCTGGCAGACCGGATCGGCGATGATGATCATACTGAGGGCAAGTTTGTGGTCTTAAGAAAGCCCGATGTCGCAGCCATCCTGACGCTGGCGGCCGATTACCAGCGCCCTTAAGCCATTTGGATCAGACAAAACAATCAGTAAAAAGGCAGGGAAAACCCTGCCTTTTTTACAAATTCTGCCTTTCAGGCCAACCCCTTGCAGTTTTTAAAGCTTTCAGCCCTGTTCAGGGCCTGACCACAGCCGCCGCAGCGGCCGTTTTTCAGCAAGTGGTGCCTACTGCTCTTATTCCTGCCTAAACCGCACCGGCCTTCTTTAAGGCAGCACTAACGATCTCCACGGCCTCAGATTCAATGCGCTTTATATGATCAGCGCCCTTGAAGCTTTCCATGTAGATCTTATAGATGTTTTCCGTGCCTGACGGACGGGCTGCAAACCAGCCGTTTTCGGTCACCACCTTAAGTCCGCCAATGGCAGCACCATTGCCCGGGGCAGCGGTGAGCTTGGCGGTGATCTTCTCACCGGCCAGGGTATCTGCCTCGACGGCAGCCGGATCCAGTTTCTTTAAGGCAGCCTTCTGCTTGGCGTTGGCCGGGGCATCAATACGGTTGTACACCGGATTGCCGTATTTCTCGGTCAGGGCCTGATAATGCTCTGACGGATCCTTGCCGGTCACCGCCAGGATCTCAGCTGACAGTAAGGCAGCAATGATACCATCCTTGTCAGTTGTCCACACTGAGCCGTCTTTCTTTAAGAAAGAGGCTCCGGCACTTTCCTCACAGCCCCAGGCCAGTTCCTTGCTGAAAAGGCCGGGCACGAACCACTTAAAGCCTACCGGCACTTCATAGGCCTTGCGCCCAAGGCCTTCGGCCACGCGGTTCATCATGGAAGAGGACACTACAGTCTTGCCCACCATGGCCTGAGCCGGCCAGTCCGGACGATGGGTATAGATATAGTTAATCGCAGCAGACAGATAGTGATTAGGGTTCATCAGGCCGGAATGGCAGACGATGCCATGACGATCGTAGTCCGGATCATTGCCAAAGGCGATGTCAAAATCATCCTTCATCGCAATCAGGCCGGCCATGGCGTAAGGACTGGAGCAGTCCATCCTGATCTTGCCGTCCTTGTCCAGACACATGAAGGAGAAGGTAGGATCTACCGCATAGTTCACTACCTTTATATTGAGCTTGTACTTATCAGCGATCCGATCCCAGTAATACAGTCCTGAGCCACCTAAGGGATCGACACCTAATTTCAATCCGGCAGCAGACATGGCCTGTAAGTCAAGGATGGATCCCAGATCATCGACATACTCCCCTAACATGTCATATTCCTGCACATTGGAGAGCTTTAAAGCCTGATGGTAAGGCAGGCGCTTCACCCCTTTCAGGCCATCCTTAATCAGGGCATTAGCCCGGTCCTGCACCCAGGAAGTGATCTCGGTGCCTGCCGGGCCGCCGTCAGTGGGATTGTACTTAAAGCCACCATCAGTAGGAGGATTATGGGACGGGGTGATCACGATGCCGTCAGCCAGACCTGAAGTGCGGCCATTGTTGTAGGCTAGAATAGCATGGGACACAGACGGGGTCGGGGTATAGCCATGATCCTTCTCAATGCGTAGTTCCACCCCATTGGCACCCAAAACCTCAATGGCCGTTGCTAAGGCCGCCTCAGACAGGGCATGAGTATCCATGCCGATGTACAAAGGCCCGGTAATGTTTTCCTTGACGCGGTAATCTGCAATAGCCTGCGAAACTGCGGCGATATGAGTCTCAGTAAATGAAGCGTTCAGGGAAGAGCCGCGATGCCCTGATGTACCGAAACTGACGCGCTCGTCAGGATTGTCCACATCGGGCTTATTCAGATAATAAGCAGCCATCAGGCGCGGTACATTTACTAAATCCTGCAGTCTGGCTTTCTTGCCTGCCCACTCATGAATCGCCATGTTAAAACCTCAATATCCAAAACAAAAACAGAATCTGATAACAACTCAGGAAACAGGCTAAAGCCAGCTTTAGCTGCAGCCTGCCCCTTACTTTTATACTTATTGTACAGAAAATCACGCAGGCAGCCTGCTCCCTTGATTGCCGCTTTTTAATTTCGTGAACTAAAGCAGCATCCACAGCAGCAAAGACTGCCCCCTGCCCTCATGCACACTTGAGGGCAGTCAGCTCACAGACTATACTGCGGCATAAACCTGATTAAGATCAAAAAACGCAGGACAGACCTAGCCCCTGCACCTGCGGCAAAAGACGGATAATTTTACATGACTGATTTTTCCTCCGGCATAAAACGCGGTTTTACTGACGAAGCCGCCCACGACGACTATTTTCATATCAGCAATTACATTGACGGCCTGGCGCAATTTATCCTCAACTGCAATACACCGCTGACCATCTCCATACAAGGTAGCTGGGGCAGCGGCAAGACCTCCATGATGAACATGGTAAAAAGCCGTATTGAGGACAAAGTGCTCACAGTCTGGTTCAATACCTGGATGTTCTCGCAGTTTGAGATGGGCAATTCCCTGCCCTTTTCCATGATCTCAGTACTGCTCAAATCTATTGACAACAAGACTCTGACTGCCAACAAAATCATCAAGGCAGTAGGTTCCATGGTCAAATACGGGGTCGCCATTGCCGCAGACCGGAACATTGCCGGCGTAGTGGGTGATGCCATCCTGAACATCAAGGGATCTGGCGGCGGGCAGGAAGATTTTGCAGAAGAAATACAGACCTTAAAACAAAAGCTGCAGACGGCCATCAATGAGAGCCTGGCCAAGCAGGGCAAACAGCGCATTGTGGTCTTCGTCGATGATCTTGACCGCTTAGAGCCGCGCCGGGCAGTGGATCTGCTTGAGGTTCTGAAACTGTTTCTGGACTGCGAAAACTGCGTGTTTGTGCTGGCCATTGACTATGAAGTGGTGCTGCGCGGCGTGGCGGACAAATACAACTTTACAGACAATGAGCTGGACAAAGGCCGCAGTTTCTTTGACAAGATAGTACAGGTGCCCTTCAAGATGCCGGTGGCCAACTACGACATCAACAACTACGTGCAGCTGTGCTTTAAGGAAATCGGCATGGAACTGTCAAATGAGGAAGATCTAAAGCTTTATGTCAGCCTCATCAACAGTTCCGTAGGTTCCAATCCGCGCAACATGAAGCGCTTGTTCAACGCCTTCTTGCTGCTTACCACCATCAACCGCAGTGAAAACCATCAGCTGCTGTTTGCAGTGCTGTGCCTGCAGCATTTTAGCGAGCATATCTACAATTTCATTGTGCGCAACAGTCACACCTTGCGCTTTGAGACCTTCAACAACGTGCTCCAGGCTGACTACAATGCCCTGCTCGATGACTTTGATGAAAAAGAACTGCCCTTTACTGAACAGGAACTGGAAAAATCCAGCCGCTTCCTTAAAATCTTTGCCCAGGTGCTCGATGACAACAGTGACGGCTACATCAGCCAGGAAGAGTTTTCAAGCTTCATCAATATCCTGAACCTGTCCACCATGACCTCCTCCTCAAATGATAGCAGCGCTGCGGAAAATGAGGAGGACAATGAAATCCTGCGCTTCTTTATCAAGGACCGCACCTTCGGGCAGGGCGGACGTTTTGTCAAGGAGCTGTTCCGCACTTTAGTCAGGGAACAGCCTGAACTGACGCTGACAAAGCTGCAGGAGATGTTCCCGCCTGATCTGCTGCCCTCCATGGCCTGTTTCGTTACTGAAGCAGAACTGGCCGCAAGCGAGCGCCTGCGCCGTAATTACGATGCTGAAAACCTGCTGCAATGTGCAGACGGCAGGTTTGCCCTGGCCCATTACTACCCGCGCCGCCTGGCACAAATCATTGCCCTGCGGGCACAGGAACTGAACCTGGATGCCGGCTGCGAAACCTTAAGCAGCGCTAAGGCGGCTCAGCCCCAGCAGGCGGTGTTCAATTACGCAGGAGAGAACTACTCCGGAGCCTTCGGGCGCAAGCAGTTCCTGCGGGCTCTGCTCAGGGATTATCTGACAGCGCATCCTGACACTACGGCCGCGCAATTAAGTGAAATCCTGCGTCCGGACTTTGATCCGCAGGGACAACCGGTCTTTGTCAGCCCCGCACAGCTCGATGAGGCCGAAAGCCATGGTGGCAGCAGCCCGGTACCACGCGAAAACTATGCCCTGAGCATAAATTCACAGATTAAGCTTGCCGACTGCTCCATTGCGCTGCGCAAGAACTTTACCGATGAGCTGATGGCCAAGATCTGCTCGGCCTTCCAGGAGCACGGGCTTGCCGCCTCCTGCAGTCTGAACGGAAAGCAGCCGGAACTGCCTGCGGACTGATGGGCAGATGGTCTGTGGGACTGTCGGACACCATCCCTAAAAAATAAAAAGCACCGGTCAGTATGACACGGTGCTCCTTGACTGCGCAACACCAACAGCCGCTGCGCGTCAAATTTCAAAGCAAACGGAATTAACGGCCGTTTACGATCTTCTTTAACTCAGCGCCAGCTGAGAAGGAAGGAGTCTTGGACGCGGGGATCTGAATGACCGCGCCGGTCTTAGGGTTGCGGCCTTCACGCGCATTGCGCTCGGTCACCTTAAAGGAACCAAAGCCCACTAACTGCACTCTGTCGCCATCAGCCAGAGCCTCACCGATGCACTCCAACATGGCCTCTAAAGCGCGGCGGGAGCTTGCCACCGGTAAATCAGAACGCTTGGCAATCTGCGCCACAAGATCAGACTTATTCATGTTACTTCCTGCTTTAATTGTTGTTATAACATCTTAAGTTTTAAGAAATTATCAGCATCCCTTCGCTGAAAACCGTGTAAATTTCATCACAAAGCCCGGGCATAAGCAAGCAAAATTATGAAAAAGATAGGCCTGCGGAACTTAAATAGCACTCTTTTACCAAAACAGAGATAAATTTTATACTAGACCCAACAACATCCGGCGTATTTGCGGTAAATATCAGCTTTTTTATGTGAGCAAAATCAAAAAAAGGCCGGCCAGCAGTGCGGATATTGTAAAATAGCGGCCATTCCTTTCTTTTTTGCAGGAGCACACAGCAAAATGGATTTATCACGTCCGATCAAGAGAGCCTTAATTTCAGTATCAGATAAAGATGGCATTGTGGATTTTGCCAAAGCCTTAGCTGCACGTAAGGTGGAGATCCTCTCCACTGGCGGTACCGCCAAATTGCTGGCACAAAACGGCGTGCCGGTCACCGAGGTCTCAGACTACACCAAATTCCCGGAAATGATGGACGGACGTGTCAAGACTCTGCACCCCTTAATCCACGGTGGTATTTTAGGCCGCCGCGGCCAGGATGAGGCTGTAATGCAGGAGCATGGGATTAAGCCTATTGATCTGGTTGTAGTCAACCTCTATCCTTTTGCCAAAACCGTCGCCCGTCCTGACTGCTCTTTGGAAGATGCTGTTGAAAATATAGATATCGGCGGCCCGACCATGGTACGTGCCGCAGCGAAAAATCACCGAGATGTGGCCATTGTGGTCAACAGCAAGGACTATGCCCGTGTCCTTAAGGAAATGGATGAGCATGAGGGCTCGCTTACTTACGAGACCCGTTTTGATCTGGCCATCCGTGCCTTTGAGCACACTGCTGCCTATGACAGTGCCATCGCCAACTATTTTGGCCTCAAGGCCCCGGACTATGGCATAGATGATGGAGCAGAGCGCGTATTCCCGCGTACCCTGAACTTAAACTTCGTCAAGCTGCAGAACATGCGCTATGGCGAGAACCCTCATCAGAAGGCCGCTTTCTACCGGGACTTAGAAGTAAGTGGAGCCTGCATTGCCTCAGCCGTCCAACTGCAAGGCAAGGAGCTGTCCTATAACAATATCTCTGACACTGACGCCGCCATTGAATGTGTGCGTGAGTTCAGCGAGCCTGCCTGCGTCATTGTCAAGCACGCCAATCCCTGTGGCATCGCCCTGGCCAGCAGCTTGAAGGAAGCTTACGAAAAGGCCTTTGCCTGTGACAGTGAATCCGCCTTTGGCGGCATCATCGCCTTTAATCGTGATCTTGACGGGGCTGCAGCCAAAGCCATCATCGACAATCAGTTCTGTGAGGTCATCGTGGCACCGCACGTCAGTGCCGAAGCTCGCGCTGAAGTGGCACGCAAGAAGAATATCCGCCTGCTGGAAGTAGGTGATTTAAGCGAACGTGAGCCGCGCCTTGATCTGAAGAAGGTAAACGGCGGCCTGCTGGTGCAGCAGGCTGACACCGTCTGCGTGGACAAGACGGAGCTTGAGGTAGTGACAAAGCGCGCTCCTACTGACGAGGAAATGGATGAACTGCTCTTTGCCTGGAAGGTGTGCAAGTACGCCAAGTCCAACGCCATCGTCTATACCAAGGGCAAGCAGGCCTTAGGGATCGGCTGTGGTCAGACTTCCCGCGTGTTCTCTGCCAGAATCGCCTGCCTGCGCGCTGAAGATGCCAAATTTGATCTGCACGGTGCAGCCTTAGCCTCCGATGCCTTCTTCCCCTTCCGCGACGGGGTGGATGCCGCAGCGGCAGCCGGCATCAGCTGCATCATTCAGCCAGGTGGCTCCATCCGTGATCAGGAAGTGATAGATGCCGCCAATGAACATGGCATCGCCATGGTCTTCACCCATATGCGCCACTTCCGCCACTGATTTTGAGGAGAATTTTGATATGAAAAAGATTTTAATCGTGGGCGGCGGCGGCCGCGAGCATGCCCTGGCCTATGCCTGCGCCAAATCAGCACAGGTAAGCCAGATCTTTGTAGCTCCGGGCAATCCTGGCACTGCAGTTCTGCCTAAGACGCAGAATGTAGCCATTGGCGCTGAGGATCTGGACGGTCTGCTGGACTTTGCCAAAGCTGAAAATATTTCCCTGACCATCGTCGGTCCAGAGGCTCCGCTGGTGGCCGGCATCACTGACAAATTCCAGGCTGCCGGCCTGAAGATTTTTGGCCCATCAAAGGCGGCAGCCCAGCTTGAGGGTTCCAAATCCTTTGCCAAGGACTTCCTCAAGCGCCACCACATCCCCACTGCCGCTTATGAAGTGTTCTCCGAGCTTCAGGCTGCTGAGGACTATATCCGCCGCATGGGCGCCCCCATCGTGATCAAGGCCGACGGCCTGGCCGCCGGCAAGGGCGTGACGGTGGCCATGACCGAGCAAGAGGCCCTGCAGGCCGTGCGCCACTGCCTTTCTGACAATGCTTTTGGTGATGCCGGCGCCCGGGTGGTGATTGAAGAGTTCATGCAGGGTGAGGAGGCTTCCTTCATCGTACTGTGCGACTCTGTCAATGCCGTGCCCTTTGCCAGTTCACAAGATCACAAGCGGGTATTTGATCATGACGAAGGCCCCAACACCGGCGGCATGGGCGCCTATTCCCCGGCTCCGGTGGTGAACGCCACCGTACACCAGCGGGTAATGGATGAAATCATCAACCCGACCTTAAATGGCATGCGCGAGGATGGCATGCCCTATACCGGCTTCCTGTACGCCGGACTGATGATCGATAAGGATGGCGCCCCGCGGGTAGTGGAATTTAACTGCCGCATGGGCGATCCGGAAACCCAGCCCCTGCTGCTGCGCCTGCAGTCAGATTTGCCTGAACTGTGCGACAAGGCCTGTAAGGCCGATGGCCTTGCCGGCATAAGCTGTGAATTTGATCCGCGCCCAGCCGTCGGAGTGGTCTTAGCTGCCCACGGTTACCCGGGCAGCGTACGCAAAGGCGACATCATAAAAGGCCTTGATGCAGACTTTGGGTCTGACGTGATGGTCTTCCAGGCCGGCACCAAGGAAAGTGAGGGGCAGATTGTCACCTCAGGCGGACGGGTGCTGTGCGTGACCGCCCTTGGCAATGACATTGCTGACGCCAAGGCCAAGGCTTATACAGCCATTGGCAAGATCAGCTTTGATGGCATGTTCTACCGCCATGACATCTCTGACAAAGCCCGGCTGCATTTAAAATAACCAGCAGGCTCTGTCAGCAACGCCCCGGTTAAGGGGCGTTGTTCTTTCTGCCAAACTGTAACCAGGATCTAACATGGGTGCCGATCTGCTTGATGAAATAATTCTTTTTACCGTATCCTTCGCGGCCAATTTGTTTGCGTCAGTCTCAGGGGGTGGGGCCGGTTTCGTCCAGCTGCCACTGCTCATCATCATGGGACTGCCTTTTGCCGCAGCCTTAGGCACGCACAAGGTAGCAGTAGTATTTTTAGGGGTAGGGGCGCTGAGCAAGAAGTTCATGAACAAATCAGCCTTTGCCCTGGATAAACAGGTCTCCCTCATCATGATCTTCATTGGCTGCCCTGCGGTGGTGGCAGGCTGTCTGATTGTGATCAATGTGTCCTCGCAGGCAGCAGAAATAGTGCTAGGCCTTATTACGATTGCCAGCGGGATCTATACCCTGTTTAAAAAGCAGTTTGGCGCAGCCGAACTGCCGCAACGCTCCTTAAAGCGCACCCTGTGCGGCACAGCTGCCCTGATCCTGATTGGGCTGCTCTCAGGCTCGCTCTCCTCGGGGGCGGGACTGTTTTCCACCTTAAGCCTGGTTATGATTTTCGGGCTGGAGCTCAAGCGTGCCATCTTACACACCATGGTGTTCGTGGCAACGCTGTGGAACGCGGTGGGTGCCGTTACTATTGGCTCAGTAACTGCCATTTACTGGCCTTGGGTGCCGCTACTGATTGCAGCAACCTTCAGCGGCTCTTTTGTCGGCACCGCCCTGTTAATCAAGCTGCCGGTCAAAGCGGTGCGCATTGTCTTTTCCTTAGTGGCGGTGATAAGCGGGGTGACCCTCATTGCTGCGGCCTTCTGAGCCCCCGGCTCTCCGCCTGCCGCCACGCTCCGCTTGGCGCTGTCCACGCCCGGCCAGATCTGCCTTGCGCCGGGCTACTACTTTAATCGCCCCGGCCTTACCATAAGGGCCGGAACCATCCTGTCTCTTGCTCTTGCCCAGTTCATCTGTAAGCGCAGTCTTGCCGTTTTTGGCCGCCTGGCGCAGTACATCCAGGGGAATGGCATAATAGTCAAAATCATGCTCTACCCCAGCCTTGTCATCAAAGCTTATCCCGATATTGGAGCATCCGTCCTTAAGCGCAGTCTTTAAGATTAGCTGCACTAAGGACGGATCACGCTGAGCCTTGATTAAAAGCTCCAGCAGGCTGACCTGGAAATTGACCTCATTGTCCACCAGCGCATGCTCACGCAGCGCCTCTTCATCCAGGTACTCCTCACTTTGCTGCTGCGCTGCCAGTACTGCAGCAGCCAGACTGGAGCGTGAGGCAATTTCTGCCTCATTGCCTTCATGCATGATCACGGCATCGCAGGCTGCAGTCAGGCATAAGGAGGCATCCAGGGCCAGCAGGGTACCGGTGCTGGGATCTTCAGGATCCTCCTCTTTTTCCAGATCCGGGGCAAAGGGTGAAAATACAGCCAGGGCTTCTTCCAGATCCACATGGTTGAACTTGTCCTGATGGTACTGCCACAATTTTTTTAGGCAGAAATTGTATTCAGCACTGCCGCGATCGGCCTGAGATAAATTGCTCCAGAACCAATAATTGGCAAACTGACGTTGTGCCAGCGCCAGCGCAAACAAGCTCTGCTTCCAGGGAGAGAGTTTGGCAAGCAGTGGATAAAAGCGTTCCCCGAACATAGAAACCTCGGCAAAAATAAGCGTAACAAAGCCCGTAACCTGGCAAAAACGCACTCATTTTATCATCTGGGCACCAGCCTGTGCACCTACAGGCACAGGATACGTATAATGATCGGCCTAAAGCCTGATAATGCGAATAGTCCCTTTTCTGTGAAGAGCTTCACTAATTTGGCTTCGGTCCTGATTTTTCTAAAATTTTGCTTGATTTTTACCGTCTTAATATGGTTATATTAAGACCATTACAGCAAGACTTACAGATTAGATACCAGGATAATTATTTTTTCTCTTAAAGGGGTGGATGGAGCACACTGCGCTGAGGTTCCGTCCGTGTTTTTAATTGAAACTTTTTATCCGAGCAGCCAATCCCAGGAACAATATTGCTCGATGAAATTTGAAGATTTTGTGTCAGTTGACACTAAAAGCGCTGAATCAGGCATCCGCCCGATCTCTAAAAAACATACCGCCGCCATCTGTGGCACTATCTGTATCGCAGCTGCCCTGTCCCTGGCCATGCCCAAACCCGACGGGCTTAACCCTCAGAGTAACAGTGCAGACCTATCTCCGGATCTGCAGGTTCGTGCCACCCAAACTGCCCAAACCATTAATCCGGCACAAGCGCTTATCCCTTACGAGACTGACACTGCAGCTGTGGCTGCAGTTCCTGCTGCAAGCGCCCCTGCGCTAAACCAGGGCGCAGCTGAGACTGCCGCCCCCGCCACGGCCACCGCCAGCACAGACAATGCTTCCGGGCACAGCCTCAAGCAGGACATGCAGCGCATGATGCAGCCTCAGGCTACCCTGAGCGAACTGCTTGCTGAAACCGCCCCGGCACGCTTTGAGAACAGCGGCAATAAAAATGTGCTGGTGGCCAAAGAGCAAAAAAGCCTGGATAACTATGATGATCTGCTGCCTGATACCGTACTTGCTGATGCTGACAGTCAGTTAAACGCCGAAATCAGAAAGCTTGCCCGTCTCAATGCCACAGGCAGTGACCAGAAAGTGCCGGCCAAATGGTATGTGGAAAATGTAGAGCGTGGTGACACCCTGTCCTCGGTATTCACCGATCTCAATATTCCCTACGCCACCATGCAGGCCATCACTTCAAGCAAGGAGGCAGGTTCCTCCTTAAGCTCGCTTCGGCCTGGTGACACCCTGTCCTTCCTGATTGATGAGGACAATAAGCTGGTGGCCTTCATCAAGCAGCTCAATAAAACTGAACAGCTGCGCTTTTACCGGGAAGACACCTCAAAACTGAACTTTACTGCCGTACGCGAGAAATTAGGCGCGCACTTAAATGACAGCGATGCCCTGGCTACGGAAAAGAATACTCTGTTAAACGGTCAGGCCACTGTAGCGCTGCAAAAGCAGCCTGAAAGCCAGGGCAGCAACCCGGCTGACACTGAGCCTGAAATCCCTCTATATCAAAAACGCGGGCGCCTCGTGGTGGTGAATATTGAAAAAGGCCAGGCCTTCTCCACCGCTGCCCTCAATTCAGGACTGACCTACAGTGAAATTGATCAGATTTTAAGGCTGTTCCAAGGACGAATTCAGTTCTCACGCCATATTCAACCTGGTGACTCGATGCGGGTGCTGTTCTCTGAGAGCAAGGGCAAGGGCAAGATTAACGCAGTGGAGTTCAAGTTAAAGCGCCTTGGCACCATCTCCACCTATCGTAATGTCGCTGACAACAAATATTACGACGAAGACGGTTATAACAGCTCCTCAGCCAACTTCCGCCGCTTCCCGCTTAACGGCAAGGTACGGATTTCCTCTGGTTTCAACCCCAACCGCCGTCATCCGGTGACCGGCCGGGTCAGGCCACATAACGGCACCGACTTTGCAGTGCGTGTCGGCACCCCGGTGATAGCGCCTGCCGACGGGGTAGTGGATAAGGCCACCTACTCCCGCTCAGCCGGCTACTACGTGGTACTGCGCCACCGCGGTTCCTATTCCACGGTGTATATGCACTTATCCAAGATCAACGTCAAGCCTGGCCAGCGCGTCAAAATCGGCTCAGTGATTGCCAGATCCGGCAATACCGGTATCTCCACCGGGCCGCACCTGCATTACGAACTGCGCCGTAACGGCCGTCCTATTAACGCCATGCGGGTCAACCTGCCCAAGAACATCGACTCCTCGGTATCAAAGCAACAGCGCCAGCGTTTTGCCAATAACGTCAAGCTCTACAAAAAGGAGCTGTACCAGGACAGTCTGATGGCCAAGCTCTGATCCTTAATCTTCAGCTGCAGCAGGCGGCAGCACAAGCCGCCTGCTGCCAGTCCCTGCTGCCTCCTTACAAAGTAGCTTACAGCGCAAGCGAGATCAGGCTGCAGGCAATTCCTTTAAGTAAAAACGGTCCATCGAACTGTGCGCCGTCGCACAAGGTTGCTCTACCTGCACAAAACCTAGTTTCTGGTATAAGGCACAGGCCGCCTGCAGGCTGCTGTGGGTCTCCAGATACACCCTGCGATAACCACTTTCCTGCACTTCCTGCAGCACAAATTCCATCAACAGGCGTCCCAGCCCCTGTCCCTGACAGGCAGGATGCAGATAAAGCTTTTGCAGCTCAGCACAGTCCTCAAGCCCCGCAAACTCAGCATAGCCAACTCCGCCCAATACCGTGCCGGCATTGTCCTTGAGGATAAAATAATTACGTGCCCCGGGTCTTGCCTGATAAAAGACGCTCAAATGATCAAGCTCCGGATCAAAATAGGCGGTACCGGGGATATTAAGCCCGGCCTGCTCCAGATTGTCCCGGATAATGGCAGCAATGGCCTCGTCATCAGCTGCGCTGATGTAACTTAAGGCAAAGTCTACCTCTGCCTCATCTGCGTCCTGTGATATGGAAGAAGGAATATCTGTCATGATGAAAAAACCTTATATTGAACGGACTGCGCTTATTGTAGCGGGATTTGGCTGAAAACCACCACTGATGACTGGAATGGAGCTGTGAATGAAAAAAGAATGGAGCCTGACAAGGCTAAAAAAGATGAGTCGGATGGCAATAATACGCTGAAATGACAGAACCGCCCCGGCCAGGGGCGATCCTGATTAACTTAGTGCCAGGCAAGCGCTGCCTGCAGCTACAGACGGATGCGGATCCTGCAAGGCCGCCGCTGCAGCGCTATGCCGCCAGTGCAGGATCTCAAAGCCCCGGCGTTCTGCTTCAGCGGCAAAGACCGGGGATGGGTTGACCGCATGCGCCCTGGCAGCATACAGGCACAAGGGCAGATCATTGATGGAATCTGTCCAGAACAGCACCTGTGCTCCAGCAAGTCCATGGGCATTTTGCCAGGCTTTCAAGCACTCCACCTTGCCCTCCTGGAACGGAGGCCTGCCAGCAATGGTGTCGGCATAATAGGCCCCAGCGCGCTCAATTTCCACTGCAATCACCTCATCAGCGGCAAAACCGAGCAAGGCAGCGGCGCTGCGGACAATGAAAGCGGCACTAGCCGACACTATCACCATCCGCTCCCCGCGCTCACGCAAGTGCTGCACCAGCTCCAGCCCCTCGGCAAAAATATGCTGTGGCAGGCGTTCTTGGGCATAACGCCTGCTTAACGCATCCACTTCAGCGGCGGTGCAATTACGCAGTGCGCCCATGGAAAAACGAATATAGTCATGCACGTCCATGCTACCCTGATCATACTGTTCCATCAGCTGCGCTTCTTTTTGCAGGAAAGAGGGATCCCTCACTACGCCCTCATCTGCCAAAAAGCGGCACCAGCCGGTGCTGCTGTCCATGTCAATTAAAGTATAGTCAAAGTCAAAGACGTAGAGCTTATCTGCCATCCTAGGCCCTCAGTTCATTAATCTCGTCGGCACTGAAATACAGCTTTACCTGCTGTCCTTCGGCATATTGCTCAGCATGGGAATTGAGTACATCCACGGAGATATCCTGATCCCCAGTCTTCACCGCATAGCGCATCACATTACCCAAAAGCTGCTTGAAGGTGATGACTCCCTCCATGGTCTTGTCCACGCAGTCCACCCCGGCTGCCGGATGATTGATAAATATAGCTTCAGGGCGCACCGCACTCTTGACCGTGCCGGAAAGCCCGAAATATTCCCTGCTTGCAGCTTCGTCAATAATGTTGTAATTGCCCATGAAGCCTGCGGCAAATTCACTTTGCGGATGGGTATAGACCTCATCAGGGGTACCGGACTGAACGATAGCACCCTTGTTCATCAGGAAAATGCGGTCTGACATCACCATGGCCTCTTCCTGATCATGGGTCACAAAGATGGTGGTAAGCCCCATTTCTTTTTGGATCTGGCGGATAAGATAACGCAGGCGTTTTCTGATCTTGGCGTCAAGTGCGGACAGCGGTTCATCCAAAAACAAAATACGCGGACGGGTCACCAGAGCACGGGCTAAGGCCACGCGCTGACGCTGACCGCCTGAAAGCTCATCAATCAGATGATCCTCGCGCCCCTGCAATTCCACTATCTCAATTACTTCCTTGACCTTGCGGGCAATGGTGTCCTTATCCTCGCCCTTGATCTTAAGACCAAAGGCGATGTTCTCGCGTGCTGTCATATTGGGAAACAGCGCATAGGCCTGGAACACCATGCCGATGCCGCGTTTTTGCGGCGGCAGATCGGTAATTTCCTGCCCCTCGACCATGATGCGGCCGTCATCGACTGAATTTAAGCCGGCAATGCAACGCAGCAGGGTGGATTTTCCGCAGCCAGACGGCCCTAACAGGGTGATGAACTCTCCCTTTTCAATGGTGAAGTTAATGTTGGCAAAGACCGGAGTCTTGTCAAAGGATTTGGTTAAATTCGAGACGACTACGTAACTCATTTGCGGTTTCCTAAACGGCTGGCCAGGAAGGTCAGCAAGAAGATAAAGGCAAAGTAGAAGATCACCAAAGCCGAGGTGAAGTGCCCTGAAATCTGGCGGGTATTGAACAGATAAATCTGCAGGGTTTCATAGCGGGTGCCCACCAGGATGTTGGCAAACACGAACTCACCTATCAAAATGGAGAAGCTGATGAAGACCGCTGACAGAATGCCCTTTTTCAGGTTAGGCAATACGCACATGAAGAAGGCCTGCGTTGTACTTGCCCCCAGAAGGCGTGCGGCATCTACCAGATCATGCAGGCTGACTGCAGCAAAGCTATTGGCCATGGAACGGTAGACAAAGGGGATCACAATGGTAAAGTAAGTAAAAATCAGGATCCAGAAAGTACCGCTGATAGGCAAAAAACCATCAGAGTACAACTGCAGCAGGCCTACTGACGACACTACCGGCGGTACGGCAAAAGGCAGCACCACAATGAAATTGAACAGCTTCTTAAGCCCAGGCAGTGAATAAAACACAATGAAGATCACCGGGATCATCACCGCGATACACAGGGCCAGCCCTGCCGAGCACACAAAGAGTGAACGGGCAAAGCTTAATAAAAAGCGCGGATCGGACAACAGATCGATATACCACTTAAACGTCAGCCCTTCCGGGAGCACCGTTGCCCCCCAACGGGTTGACAGCGAATACAGCAGCGTCGCCAGCACCGGGGTCAGCATGACAAACACGATGACGGCAATCACCAGGCGGTGAAAAAGCTTATTGTTTCCTTGCATAGCGGGACCGGTTTAACAGGGTGTAGTTAATCATTACGATGACCGCCATGATCAGCATCAACAACACTGAAATGGCAGCCGCCAGATTGGGCTCCAGGAAGATGTCGCCGGAAACCAGGGCCGCAATACGGATGGTAATGACGTTATAGTTACCTGAAGTCAGCGCATAAACGGAAGCATAGGCCCCCATGGCGTTGGCAATCAGGATCACGAAGGTACCAATGATGGCGGGAGTTAACAGCGGCAAAGCCACCTTGCGTATATACTGCAAAGTGGTGGCACCCAAAAGCTGGGCTGCCTCCTGCAGTTCATCCTTTAAGGTATCGAAAGCAGGATAAAGCAGCAGCACTGCCAACGGGATCTGGAAGTAAGTGTAAATAGCCAGCAGGCCCCACTTGCTGTACAGATCAAATTCTTCAACCAGTCCGGTGGAACGCAGCAACAGCGTCACCGAGCCATTAACTCCCAGGATGATAATGAAGGCAAAGGCCAGCGGGACCCCGGAGAAATTGGAGCTCATATTGATAAAGGCGATCACAGCCCGGCGCAGGCGGCAGTCTACCTTGCGCAATGAATTTACCAGCAGCAGCGCAATGACCAAGCCGATTACACTTGAAATTAAAGACAGCCACAGCGAGTTGTAAAAGGACTGCAGGGTAAAGGCTGAATCAAAAATTGAGCGATAATTGTCGAGGGTAAATTCCCCCTCGTACAAAAAGGAATTGATGGCTACCCACAGCACCGGTGCTAACTGAAACAGCCCGAATAAAACTGCAAACGGGCCTAACAGTGCAGTGTAGGTTAAGGCCTTAGCTCCCCTTTTGTGATAATGTTTTTTAGCCATTAAGCACACCTCCCGGGAAAGGCTTGTGATGCTCAAGTCCCAGCAGCTCACAGCACAGGCCACAGATCTCAGTCTGCGCCACCTTAGCCTTGCAGTCAGGGTTAAAGGCATTACCCAGCAACACCAGAGGTACCCTGCGCTCTTCTTCAAGCAGACCACCATGGGTGCCGTCACGGTTCATACCGTGATCTGCAGTCACTATCACCTGATAGCCAGCCTGCAGCCAGCTGCCTAAAAAATACGACAAATAAATATCATCACGGCGCACCACATTACGGTACTGCGCACTGTCAGAGCCATAGTGATGGCCGGTATCATCGATATTCATCGGATGGATCAGAAGGAAATCAGGATCGTGGCGGCGGCGCAGCATTTCTGCGTCCAAGAACACCGCCTCATCAGGATAATCATCCCACTGATAGAACACTCCATGCTGTATGTCACACTCAGGACAATCCAACAGGCGATCATTTACTGGATCGAAGGGGGCATGATTGTACAGCTCACTTACCCAGTGATAGGCTGAAGCTGCAGTGATGCGCCCCTGGGAACGGGCTAAGGCGAATATAGACTGCTGATTACTGCGTCTCACGATCCCATTGTGCAGCACCCCGCTTTCTACCGGAGCGGCACCTGTCAGCAGACACTCATACAGAGGCCGCGATAATGAAGGCAGCTCGGACTGCACGCCAAGCCACACTCCCTTATATGCTTTCAGCCAGGCGCCCAGGCTGCCCATGCATTCACGGGCAACCTGTTCGCACAGGCCGTCAAGCAGCACCAGAATTACTTTTTGCCGCATGACGGATCCCTGTTACTGCTGATGGATGAGCACGTATTCCTGCCACATGCGGGGCAGACGGCGGGAACTTTGCTCCCAGGCGGCGAAATCAGAAACCGGACGGGCATTGACATACTGATCATCCGGGATCAGGCGGGCCTTGACATCCTCAGGCAACACCACATCAGAACGGATCGGACGGGCATAGCCACGGGCCAAGTTGATCTGCCCCTTATCAGAGAAGATGAACTCACGGGCAAGCTTAGCGGCATTGGGATGAGCGGCATACTTGTTGATAATGGTGGTGTAGCCAGAGGTGACGGAGCCTTCAGCGGGGATAGTAACCACAAACTTGGAGGCATCGACCTTATCGCGGTAAGACAAGGCATTGAAGTCCCACAGCAAGGCTACCTCAACCTCACCCTTCTCCAGATTAGCCAGGGAAGGATCAGTAAAGAGCAGGCGCCCCTGCTTGGCCAGCTCCCCGAAAAATTCCAGCGCCGGCTTTAAGTTCTTTTCATCACCGCCCAGACCGTAGGCAGCAGCCAGCACTGCATTATTAGCCTGCGCGGCAATACCCACGTCACCTACGGTGATCTTGTAATCGCCCTTTAACAGATCGGCCCAGCTCTTGGGCGGGTTCTTGACCAGCTCGGTATTGGTCATAAAGGCGATAGTACCAGTGTAAGCCAGACACCAGTGACCGTCAGCATCCTTGGCCCAGTCCGGAATAGAATCCCAGGTGGTGGGCTTGTAGGGCTGGGTCACGCCCTTCTTTACAGCCACATCAGCAAAAGCCTGGCCGATGTCACCGATATCACCGGTCGGATTGTTGCGCTCTGCATCAAACTTGGCAATTTCCTGAGCCGAGCTCATGTCGGTATCAACGTGCTCAATGCCATAAATGCGGGTAATATCTTCCCAGGTCTCCTTCCAGTTGGCCCAGGCATCAGGCATAGCCAGAGACCATACCGCGCCTTCGGCCTGAGCGGCCTTGACCAGATCTGCAGGAGCACTATCTTCTGCAGCCTGTGCAGAGCCTAAAGAGCAGACAGCTGCCAGCATTAATGCGCTTACAGTACGTTTCATTATTTAGTTCCTCAATTATTAATGACCGCGCTTAGCTTACGTATGCTCTGTAAAGTGAAAAAATCCTTTTTGTAAACAGGCTGTTAATTTAAGTAAAGAATTGATGGGATAATTCTGAAGGGCTACAGCAGCCACCTTGTGCTGTTGTAAAGACGAAGATAAATAAGAAGGTAAAACAGCAAGGAACAAAGAATGTGCCTGATTCCCCCAAGCAGAAAGTGCAGCAACTGCAGCTTGCAATTCTGAGTAGCAACACCGTTTTCCCTTAAGGCAGAGATTTTATAATTTAGATATTCAAAATAATTTTAGCGAATTTGCCAGACACTGTCTGGCATTTTCTACATGCTACAAACAGTATCCCGTTGCTGTCGACTATAACTTTTTTGAATAAGGGAAAACCCAAAAGAAAAGGGCGGAAACAGCATCAGCTGCCCGCCCCTTTCCACCTGATCAGGTTTTATTCCCACTCAATATTAATAAAAGTTTTTCTAATTTATCTTGTTGATATTAAATGTTTTTATTTTTACAAATGTTCTAAATTAACCCTATTTTTTTAGCTTTTCAAATTTTTTGTTGTCAAAAATGAGTCATCTCTTTATTTTTGATGGAGAGAATCTTTGTCATCTTTATCATTTGGCGTGCTGTGCCATTTCTGCAAAACAGCCTCAACCTGAGAAATCAACTGTTCCTTGTTTGGAATATACAGAACATAACGGGAAGCAAAAATTTTATTCGCTAAGCCACCTAAAGCATACTCAGCGGTAACACTATCTTTATCTGTACACAAAATAATACCTATAGGTGGGTTATCATCATGATCATTTACTTCAGAAGCATAATAATTAAGGTACATATTAATTTGACCTGCAGCTTCTGGAGTAAGCTTTGTCGTCTTTAACTCAATCAAAACATAGGCGCGCAAAATTTTATTGTAAAAGACCATATCAACATAATAATGCGTATTATTGATTGTCACACGCTGCTGGGTTCCTACAAACATAAAACCCCGTCCAAGTTCCAAAAGAAACTTCTCTATTTGTTGGACTAGAGCTTTTTCTAGATCACTTTCCATAAGAGGTTTGTCTTCAGGAATTCCTAAAAACTCAAAAACGTAAGGATCGCGAATAATATCTTCTGGTTGTGAAATTTCATTTCCCTTAAGTGCAAAAGAAAGGACCTTTTCTTTATTTACTTCACCTTTTGACAAAATTAATCTTTCAAACAAAGAACGTTCAATTTGACGTTTAAGTTCACGGACAGACCAATTTGCATTAACTGATTCTTTTTCATAAAAACTGCGTCTATCAGGATCTGAAATTGACAATAATTCACAATAATGTGACCAAGATAACGAAACAGACAGTGTCTGTTGCTGTGGATACGCTAAATAAAAGCGCCTCATCAAACGCAAATTTGAAATTGAAAAGCCAGCCCCAAAGTCTCTAGTTAAGGATTTAGAAATTTCTTTCAAAGTTTTTGGCTCATCGTTAGCTTGATCCTTTAACGCCTGCTGAAACTCAAAAATTTTTTTACCAATATTCCAATAAGCAGATAAAAGTTCGTTATTGATCTGA
>CALXOT010000056.1 GCA_944390085.1 uncultured Succinivibrionaceae bacterium | reverse complement strand
AAGGACCCACACAGATTGTCTTATACTTCACTTTTAAAGAACTTTACGCTACCGCTTGGGTCAGCGCTGTACCCCGTTGTCAGGGAACGGGTGCACATTTTAATGAGTTTTTGCGCCCTGTCAAACAAAATTTTAAAAGTTTTTAAAATCTATATTTATCTTTTTGTTTTTAAATAAAATTAAGTCATGGTGATATTTATCCGCCCAAACTTACCAGCTAGCGCAGTCCTACCTTGCTATTTTATTGAGTGCCCCATTGCTGCCACCGGTACTGGCAGCAGCCATTATGCTTAAGCTAGCTTAGCTTATCCACCACCAGGCAATAACCTTATGCAGCTGTGACAAGGAATTACACATCCTCAGGCTCAGGCTTAATGTAGCGGCGGGTAAATTCAGCACTTGGAATCGGACGGCTGTAATAGTAGCCCTGAGCCAAATCGAAACCTTCCGTGCGCAGGAAATCAGCATCCTGGGAATTTTCGACACCTTCAACTACAGTACGGGCATTAAAGATACGCGCCAGGCTCTGCGAGTACCGCAACACCATCTTGTTACGATCCTTTTTTTCAGGATCTTTTTCCAACAGGAAAGTACGATCAAATTTTATTTCATCGGCTTGCAGGGAAGAAAGCATATTCAGCGAAGAATAACCTGTGCCAAAGTCATCAATGGATATTTCCACCCCAAAAGCGCGCAATTGTTTTAAATAATCGCTGATCTTAGGCAGATCCTGCGCCATTACACTTTCTAACACTTCAATCACTATAAGACGTGGAGGTATCCGATAGTGTTGGATCAGGTTCTGCACACTGCTAAAGTAATTGCTGCTAAACAGCAGTTGCTTGCATTGATTGACAGAGATGCGCACCGGATCCAGCCCCTCATCAAGCCAGCTGCGCAACAGCACGCAAGCTTGTTCTAACATATACAGATCAAGCTCGGCACTCAGCCCTGCATGCTCTACTGCAGGCAGGAACTGCCCCGGCTGCAACACACTGCCATCCTCGCGTTGCCAGCGCACCAAGGCCTCAGAAGCTTCAACCCTGTTCTTAAGCAAATCAAACTTGGGTTGCAAATACAGCTTAAACTGCCCTTTTTCCAAGGCAGTACGTGCTGCTTGTTCCAGTGCCCTGAAATCCTTAACCCGCTGGTACAAATCTGGAGAAAACACCTGTATGCTGTGCCCATTATCTTTCCTGGCGCTGCGCTGCACTAAATTTGCCCGGTGCAGCTGCGGTTCCACCTCCTCCGTACCGTCAAACTTCAGTACTCCGGCATAAAAGCTTACCGGGAACAGGGTAAAGGTCTGGGCAAAACCTGTGCTCACCCGTTCAAACAAGGACATCAGCAATTCCTCAGCCTGCTGCACCTCCTTTACCCGGATCAATAAATAAAACTGATCGCCAAGCTCACGGCAAAACATCCGGATCTTAGGACTGTCTGCTGCTGTTTTATGAATGAGTTTTAACAGCTCATCAGCCACGCGCGAGCCTGCAAACTCATTGATAAAGCGAAATTCATGTACATTGATGGCTGCCAGATACTCCGGACCTTTGCGAACTTCACGGTTATTTGCCAGTTCAAGCGCAAATTTACGCAAATTAAACCCATGGGTCAGCGGATCATAAAATGACAGGCTGATCTGACGGCGGTAATTGTGCCCCATCAAGATCCCGGCAAAAATATTGACTGCAATAACAGTAATCAGAACCAGCAAGATCAGTGAGGCCTGCCACATCAGAGCCGTATACAGGGGAGACGACTTCACAGCAAAACTACTGATTGTCAGAACCTGCCAGCCAGCAAAGCCCGCTGGCTCGGTAGTAAGGCTAAAGGAAGTATCGTCATACTCAAATTTAATGCTATACCTGATGTTTTTAGCGATGGCCTGGCGTAAGTCTCCCCTTTGTTGTTCAGAAAGAAAATTAATGCGCTTTAGCTCCATCAGCGGAGAAATCCCAAAATAGGAATGACCATTCCAGGCAATGCCCCTGCCGGTAGGACTGATCAGAGCCAAATCGATACGATCATCCGGCGGATTGAAATCATCGAGAATTTCACTGAACACTGACAGGCGTTTTATCGCAGTTACCGCCCCCACGATAAGACCTTCCTGGTTATATACCGGGGCAGCATAAGCCATCACATTGTTATGCGCCACCTCAGAGTAAAAAGGTTCCGACACCGCAGTTTTACCGTGCCAGGCAGCCTCAATCACTTCCTGATGGTATTGATGCAGTTTGTCAAAAGATGCCTCATGCCAGGTACCAAACATGGACAGGAAGGATTGGGTGCCGTTACGCCCCCAGTAGCAAATAGTTTCATAATCGCTATAGTAATGATTGTTGCGCATAAAGCGCGACAGGGCAGTACTGTCATCAATTAACATCGAAATGGAATGCAGCGCATTGATATCGCCAAGCCCCATGCGTTTTACCGCAACTGCATACGTATCTGCATAGGATTTGACCTCAGCGTCATAAGAGTGATGCAGCATCTGCCACACTGAAGCCATCAGACTCAGGCAAAAAACTACCAGCACAAAAGTAATTCCAGCGGAGATCCAGCGCATGCGCCTAAGACCGCGGCGCAGGCGCAGATCCTCTCGCACCCCGGCACTGATGTCAGCAAAACGCACCGGTGCAAAATCACTGTCATGCATTGAGTTCATAATGTATGAAATATAGAAGGTTTATTATTATTTTTACCTGTAATGATTATAAACTCTACAAGTAAGGAGTAAAGCTGTATCAGATCTGCTATTGCCCCAAAAACGCATACAAGCTATTGCTGATAGCATGGGGGTGACCCGTAGGGGTTGCCCCTTAACTTTTCTGAGCAGGTATAAATCTTTGCAATTTGCCTATACTTTGTAAAAATATTATTATATTTTTCAAAAACATAACTTTAATTTGACCCGGGTTTTTGCTATAATCTAATTATGTAAGGAACCTTGAAGAGGTGCTGATTTTGGCTAAATTACCTATCAAGTATTCCCTCCAGGGGCAGGATGAGCTCTTCGGCCCGTCTCTGGAAGATTTAGTTCCGGCTAATGATCCCGTCCGCATCGTCAGTGCGGTGCTTGACTCCCTTGACCTCTCTGATATCTATGCTTCCTACCAAGGCGGTGGCGCTGCTGCCTACGATCCGCTGATGATGCTCAAGATCATCGTTTATGGCTACCTATGCAATGTCTATTCCGGACGTCAGTTGGCCCGCCTCATTAAGCGCGACGTTAACTTCATGTGGCTCACCCATTACGAGGCTCCGGACTTCAGAACCCTAAATTACTTCCGCAGCGTCAGACTGGCTGACGGTGCTTTTGACCGCATCTTTACTCAGGTGGTGATGCTGCTCAATGAGCGCGGCGTGGTCTCATTAGAGCAGCAATTCATAGACGGCACTAAGCTGGAATCCGTCGCTAACCGCTATACCTTTGTCTGGCGCGGCACAGTCGAGAAAAACAAGGCAAAGCTGGAGCAGAGACTCAGCGCTGTACTTAAGCATGCTCGTGAAGCCGTCGGACAGGAAGCGGATGCTAAGGAAAATCAGACCGAATTTACCCCGGAGGAGGTCAAGGAAACTATCGCAGATCTCAAAGAAAAGCTGGCGCAGAAGCCCATTCAGACCCAAGAAGAAAAGGACTTGGTCAAGACTCTTAAACACTTTGAGAAAGACGCCCCCGAGCGTCTTACTAAGTACAATAAATCGCTTGAAATTATGGGGAAGCGCAATAGCTACAGTAAGACAGATCATGACGCCACCTTTATGCGCCTGAAGGAAGACGCCATGAAGAACGGTCAGACCAAGCCAGCCTACAATATTCAGATTGCCACCAACGGCCAGTTCGTTACTAACTACGGTATCTACCAGAAGCCGACAGATCAGGGAACGCTGATCAAGTTTGTTAACAGCTACCATGCCCGGTACGGCACTTATGGCTCCGAGGTTATAGCAGATTCCGGCTACGGTTCTGAGCAGAATTACCAGTACCTGTTCGACACCATCAAGGTTACCCCATACGTCAAGTACAACATGTTCCACATCAACCTGAGCAAGGCTTTCCAGAAGCGCATTTTCCACATTGATAACATGCCGTACTGCAGCGAGGGCAATTACTACACCTGCCCCAACGCGCGCAAATTGTTGTTCTGGCAAAGCAGAGAGACCATCTCCGACTTAGGCTTTAAGTCAATTATCTCTATTTACCGTTGTGAGGATTGCTCCGGATGCCCCTATGCCTATAAATGCCGTAAGGGTGATGGTAATCGCACCGTACAGGTAAATTTCCGCAACAACAAGTACCGGGCTAAAGCCAAAGAGCTGCTCACCAGCGAAACCGGATTAAAGCGGCGCGGGCAGCGATACATTGAGCCTGAAGCAGTGTTCGGCGACATTAAGCACAACCACGGCTTTAAGCGATTTAAGCTGAAGGGGCAGGAAAAGGTCGGCATCGAATTTGGGCTGGCGGCTCTAGCGCACAATCTCAGGAAATTTATTCGCATAGTCACAGGCGAGATCTGCCCGGAAACGGTAAAAATGGCAGCATAAAGGGGGATTTTCGATGAAAAAGTTCTAAATTTATGGTCAAAACTGCGATTTTTACCAAAATTTAGAAGAAGGCTGAACAAGTAAGTATAGATAGTAGACTTAATGACCTATAATATTGAAAGAGAGGTCATCCCACCCTCAAAATCCGTGTGATAAGTTAAAAAACAGGGGGCCCTATTAGTCACCCCCTTACCAAAAATTGTGCCATGTTTAAATTCACAGATATCTGATGACTGCTTAAAGCAAATAAAAAGCGGAGCTCCACCATAAGGCAGGCTCCGCCTCCGCCAGCTCCACTTTGCTGTATGGAGATGGTTACCTTAGCTAAAACAGGAAGGTTGCGCCTTCCTCTGCCGTAGAAACGGTTTTACGGCATGATTTGAACAGATACCTGCCATAAGTCTGCTCCAGACTTTCAGTATCCAGAACAGCAGGTTCACGTCCTTCAAAAGAGGACAGGCAATTGATGGTACCATTGTCGGCATCAAAATCAATCATGTCCCCATCACGCAGGTAGGCCAAGGGGCCGCCCCTAAGGGCCTCCGGACAGACATGTAATGCCGAGGGGATCTTGCCGGACGCACCGGAAAGACGGCCATCGGTCAGTAAGGCCACATGATAACCTGCTTTCTGTAAATTGCCCAAAACTGGCATCAGCTTGTGCAATTCCGGCATGCCCGCTGCTGCAGGCCCGGCAAAACGGACTACAATTACCGCATCACCGTTTAACTTGCCTTCTTTATAGGCGCGCTCCACATCATGCTGCGAGTCAAAGACCCGAGCCGGAGCCTTGACATGATGATGTTCAGGAGCCACGGCAGAAATCTTGATGACACTGCGACCTAAATTACCGTCCAGCACCTTGATGCCGCCATGTTCCTTAAAGCAGCCGTCACCTGAAATCAGGACAGCAGGATCCAGGCTCTCACCGCAAGGTACAAACTTAAGACTGCCATCCTCCAGCACCGGGGTGGTAAGCTGATCGGCAAAGCTGCCTACACAAGTGATCACATCTTCATGCAGCAGGCCACGTTTGCTTAAAGCCTTGAGCAGCACCGGTACGCCACCTGCTGCTTGCAGGGCATTGATGTCAGGTTTGGCGTTAGGATAGATACTGACCAAAAGCGGTACCGCATCAGAAAGCTCGCTGATATCCTGCCAAGTGATAAGGATGCCGGCCGCACGTGCCATGGCAATAATATGCAGGGTATGATTAGTACTCCCCCCCGAAGCTAACCAGGCTACAATGCCATTAACGAAATTCTTGACATCCAGCACCTGATACAACGGGCGATACTCACCATCAACCCGGGTAAACTTCAGGATGCGGCGGGCTATTTCTGCTGTCAGGAGCTTACGGCGCGGATCATAGGGCGGCACAAAGGCAGAACCAGGCAGCATTAAACCCATGGCCTCGATTACCAGCTGATTGGTATTTGCCGTACCATAGAAGGTGCAGGTGCCCTGATTGTGGTAGGAACGGCATTCCATGTCCTGCAGCGCATCCTTGCCAAGCTTGCCGGCGGCATATTGCTGGCGAACAGAGGTCTTTTCTTCATTGGAGATCCCGGTGCTCATCGGACCCGCTGGGACGAAAGCTACAGGCAGATGGCCAAAGGCTGCAGCCCCCATGACCAGACCCGGGGCAATCTTATCACAAATGCCTAACATCAAGGCTGCATCAAATACATTGTGACTTAAGCCCACAGCCACGCCCTGCGCAATGATATCGCGGGAGAACAAAGACATATCCATGCCAGGCTGTCCTTGTGTCACCCCATCGCACATGGCAGGAACACCGCTTGCCACCAGGGCTGAAGCTCCTTCGGCACGTACGGTTTCCTTAATCTCGTCAGGGTAAACTTTAAACGGACAGTGGGCAGAGAGCATATCGTTGTAGGCTGAAATAATGCCGACCACTGACTTTTTACCGCTGACAATATTGTCAAAATCAGGACCCTTGTTTCCAGCAGCCACATGTGCCAGATTTGAACAGGCCAGCATGTCACGGTCACGGTGCAGCTTTTCCTGCTCATGCATCATCTGCATATACTGCGCGCGGCTCTTTTCTGACCGCTGGTAAATCCGCTCGGTAACGGCGGCTACAACACTATTTAGCATCTTTATCGAGCTCCTTGACTGCCTCAATAGAATTTTCAATCACAACGTTAAGCGGAGGTGTGATCTCTATACTGCGCACATCGCCCTCATCCTCTTTAGGAAACTCCAGCGCATCAAACTGACTCTTTACCATCTCTTCTTTCATATAGTGCCCGCTTCTTTTTCTCATGCGCTCGACAATAGTGTCATAGCTGCCATACAGATGGACGAACACCACATTGTCATTACCGCGGCGCAACTGATCGCGGTACTTCTTTTTAAGGGCAGAACAGACAATCACTCCACCTGCTGAGCGGTTTTTAAGGGAGAAGATAACGTCATTAAGGCGGGTAAGCCACGGCTCCCGGTCTTCATCGTTCAAGGGATGACCTGCTGCCATCTTCTCAACGTTAGCACGCGGATGAAGATCATCACCGTCAATGAAGCGGCACTTGAAATGGTCTGCCAATGCCAAACCCACGGATGTCTTGCCAGAACCGCAGACGCCCATGACTATCACACACTTTTTCATCTTAACTCCGTAACCAAAGCATCTTATTGATAATTAACGTTTTTCACTAAAGCTTGATCTCGATCCCAAAATTGAGAATCAGTCTTTAACTGTCCTTTATTTTAGCAAATGTTACCGGTATCATGTTACCCATAACATGGTTTTGTGATTTTTATCACGACCTGTTAAAACAAGTTATTTTCCGTGTTTTTAGAGGTATTTGTAATGGAACAAACCATAGAGACTGCTTCTGCCAGCTACCTGCTGAGCGTGGCAGCTGTTGCCATTGCCTTATTGCTGCTTTTGATCATGAAGTTTAAGGTTCATGCCTTTGCCTCACTGATCTTAGTCAGTTTACTTACAGCTTTAGCTACCGGTATCGAACTGCCCAAGATTGTCCCCTCCATGCTCTCAGGATTTGGTGGCACTTTAGCTTCAGTTGCCATCCTGGTAGGTCTTGGTGCCATGATCGGAAAGATCCTGGAGTACTCAGGTGGTGCCCAGACTCTGGCTGACACCTTAATCGGGGTATTGGGTAAGGAAAGGGCTCCTTTGGCCTTAGGTATCGCCTCCCTGCTCTTTGGTTTCCCGATCTTCTTTGACGCAGGCTTAGTGGTGATGCTGCCCGTGATCCTGTCAGTGGCAAAGCGTCTTGGTGGCTCAGTGCTTCTTTACGCTATTCCGGCTGTAGGTGCTTTCTCCGTCATGCATGCCTTCCTGCCCCCGCATCCGGGTCCGGTAGCCGCAGGCGGTATCCTGGGTGCTAACATAGGTTACTTGGTTATCATCGGTCTGGTGATCGGCCTGCCGACCTGGTTCTTAGGCGGCTACCTCTATGGTGTGTGGACCGGCAAGAAATGGAATGTTGCCGTACCTGAGCTCTTTGCTTCCGGTCAGGATGCCAAGAGTGAGGATATTCCGGCTCCCAAATTCAGCACCGTGCTCTTCATTCTGCTTGCTCCGATGCTCCTTATCTTTGTGAACACCGGTGTCAGCACCCTGATTGCTGCAGGTGCCATTACCAAGAGCTCCGTCACTGATTTCCTGATGTTAATCGGTCAAACCCCGATCGCTCTGTTAATCACGCTGCTGCTGGCTGTCGTAATCTTTTGCAAGCCTTTTTCTGGCAAGAAGCTCAACGATCTGTGTGAACACGCCTTAGGCCCGGTCTGCTCCGTTATTCTGGTAACTGGTGCGGGTGGCATGTTCGGTGGCATCCTGCGCTCCTCCGGCATCGGCGATGCCCTGGCCTCCACCTTAAATGATCTGGGTATTCCAGTCATCTTAGCGGCCTTCATCATCGCAGCCTGCCTGCGTATTGCCCAGGGTTCTGCCACTGTAGCCTTAACCACTGCTGCAGCCTTAATTGCCCCGATCGTCAGCACCATGGACTTAACTGCCCTGGATCTGTGCGCTATCGTGGCAGCTATTTCCGGCGGTTCCATTGTCTGCTCTCACTTCAATGACTCTGGTTTCTGGCTGGTCAAGGGTCTGTTCGGTATCGACGAAAAGCTTACCTTGCGTACCTGGACCGTGATGGAAACCCTGCTTGGTACCATAGGTTTCCTGTTCAGTTGCGTTCTGTACATGATTTTCTAAAAATAGATAGTCCTCACTAATGTCCTATGTCTTAAGGGCGGCTTACGCCGCCCTTTTTTCATTGAAATAAATTTGCTGCAATAATAAAGAGTTATATAATTAGACCGCTTTTAAAAGCGGCAAAAACAATTACAGCACAGCAAGTGCCTTCACCATCGGGGATAAACTTATAAATTTCAAATAAAAAATGAAAAAACCGCGCGTTACCATGCAGGACATAGCCAAACGCCTGGGCATCACCAAGATGACGGTTTCCCGTTTCTTAAATAACCCCAGCAACGTGGCCAAAGCCACCGGCAGCAAAATACAGGAAGCTGTGGACGATCTGGGTTTTGTCCCCAGCCGCGTTCCTGCCATGCTGTCACAGGATTCTTCCAAGGCTATCGGCGTGGTGATCCCGTCTTTTTCAAACATGGTCTTTGCCGATGTGATCCAGGGCATTGAAACTGAAGCTAAGATACATGACTATACGGTGCTCATTACCCACACCGGCTACAACCTTAATGAAGAAGAGCGGCAGATAGCCGAACTGATTTCCTATCAGGTAGACGGCATTATTCTCACTGAACCGCATCACTCTGCCCTAAGCCGCCGTCGGCTGGCAGCCATGGACATCCCGTGTGTGGAAACCATGAGCTTACCTGAAGATCCTATTCGGCATGTTGTTGGCCTTGATCATGCTGAAGTAATGTACCGATGTACCAAAGCCCTGTTATCAAGTGGCCGCCGGCTGCCGGTTTATTTAGGAGTGCGCCTTGATATCCGCACCATGCAACGCCAGCAAGGTTATGAGCGTGCCATGAGGGAATTTGGCTACCAGCCCTTTGCCCTTGACAGCGAAGAACGCTCCAACTTTACCCTAGCCGGGGAACTGATGCGCAAGGCACTTGATATGCAGCCACAGCTTGATGCGGTTCTAGCTACCAATGACGATATTGCAGTAGGAGCCATGCTCTTTTGCCAGGCGCAGGGGCTGTCCATTCCCGAACGAATTTCTATTTTAGGTTACAACGGCCTGAATATCGGCTCTGCCACCATTCCAACTCTCTGTTCCATCTGCACCCCCCGCTTTGAGATTGGTCGGCAGGCTGCACGCATCCTGTTTGATGATTTTGAGGCTCAGCGCAAATTAAACTCGGCAAATGACGGCAAAACCACTGCTGCAGCAAACGCTGATCAAGTGCTGGCAGGTAAAGCGCCTGAAAAAATAACCTTGCCTTATAGTATCAGCGACGGACAAAGCGTGACCCCGGCAGAACTTGCTGCCTTAAAGCAAAGCGCCTGTACCTATGCTGCAGAATGCAACAGCCAGAACAATGACGGAAACATGGCAGGCACCACTATTGACACTACGGTGCAGAGCAAGCAGCTATATGCTGCCAAGCAGGCTTAAGATCATATTCTGCTGATTCTGCATGGCCTGCACCAGTACTGAAGTGCTGGCCTGCTGCCTGATCCCAAGCTCAATCAAATTTGCCGTTTCCTCAGCGTAATCTGTATCCCGGATACGGGATCTGGCATCGGCAAGATTTGTCATCATGGTGTCATTAAGACGCAGTACACTGTCAAAACGGTTGGAAACAGCTCCCAATCGGGCACGAGCTGAATCCACATTGGCAATGAACTTGTCAATATTAAGCAAAGTCTGCTGCGCCATTGCCGTGGTGCTCACCGAAAAACGTCCCGTCCCGCTGCCAGCATCTACCAAATAACCATTGCCAGCTGCAACGTTGGCGCCTGCTGCTACGGCCGACAACGCAAAGCCCTGGCTTAAATCAATGTCAATGGTATCAAAAGCATCAGCCCCAACCTGTATACTGATCTTGCCTGCAGCATTGAGTAAGGTAGATTGTCCGCGGGAATTTTCTAGTCCACATAATATCTTGGCGCCGCCAAAAGTCGTACGGCAGGAAATCCTTGTGATCTCCTCTGACAGTTGGATCACTTCTTCATTTAGGGCCAGCCTGTCTTGAGTAGTATTGGTACCATTGGCCGCCTGAATGGATAGCGTGCGGATACGCTGCAGCATATTGGTAATTTCCTCCAGCGCTCCTTCTGCAGTATTGGCAAGAGCCTGACCATCTGCAGCATTGCGGCTGCCCTGTTTTAATCCGTCAATTTGTGATGTCAGGCGATTTGAAATCTGCAGTCCGGCAGGATCGTCCTTGGCTGAATTGATCCGCAATCCGGAGGCAAGCCGCTGATAGACCGTATGAAGTTGTCTGGTCGTATCAGCAAGCGCGCTTTGTGCCCGCAATGCCGCTATATTGGTAAGATACAGCGCCATTCTGCCCTCTCCATTGTATGTCTGGCATGACTCAACCGTTGCAGCTGAGCATGTGCCTGTACCAACTAAACCTTTACGCTTATTTAACGGCAAAAGGGATAGTATCCTTTAGCAGGACAACTGCCTAGGAAAGGAAGGATCAGCAACGTCAGGAACCGGACAGACAGCGTCCACGGGCACAGTCCCCTACCACCAGCAGCAGTCCGTACCCAGCTTATAACAGGGCTCCCCCGCCCCTTGCAGGCGGAGGAAGATTGAATCAGTGCAGACCAGCAAACCGGCTAAACTGTCACTACCCGCATACTGTCTGTATGGCCAGACTGTCCCATGGTAACACCAAAGGTAATCACTACTTTGTCCCCGGTTTGCACCAGCCCTTTTTGTACCAGAAAACGCACAGCTGAAGCTAAGATTTCATCGCGTGAACTGTAAGCAGCAGTATCAAAATAAAAGGGGAATACCCCGCGGTACATATTCATCCAGCGTACCGCCTGCTCTGAGCGTGAAAAAGCATAAATGGGCAGGCCAGAGCGGATTCGCGACATAAGAAGCGGCATGCGGCCTGTATCAGTGAAAGCCACCAAGCCATGGATGCCGCGCAAATGATTTGCCGCAAACATGGAGGTAATAGCCACAGTCTCCTCTGCAGTCTCAAAAATACGTTCGGCACGGTAACCGGAGCGCTGAATAGACAATTCCGCGCCATGGCACACATTAGACATTGCCCGCACCGTTTCGATGGGAAAATCTCCGGCCGCAGTTTCAGCTGACAGCATCAAGGCATCAGTACCATCCAGCACTGCATTCGATACATCCATCACCTCTGCACGGGTAGGCATCGGAGCCTTAATCATCGATTCCATCATCTGCGTGGCAGTAATGACCACCCGATCCAGACCGCGGGCGAAATTGATCAGCTTTTTCTGCACACTCATCAGGCGGGCATCACCAATTTCCACCCCCAGATCACCGCGAGCTACCATCACCGCATCAGAGGCCAGGATAATGTCGCGCATAGAATCTTCATTCTCCACAGCCTCAGCACGCTCCACCTTAGCCACAATGCGAGCCAGGGAACCGGCATCTTCCAAAAGCCGGCGGGCTTCACGCAGATCATCGCCACAACGGGGGAATGACACGGCCACATAATCCACCCCAAGTTTAGCAGCCAGCACGATATCACGCTTGTCCTTTTCTGTAAGAGCCGGGGCTGACAAACCACCACCCTTCTTATTGATGCCCTTATTATTGGACAACGGACCTGCCACTATCACAGTGGTGTAAATCTCCTGCCCCTCAACTTTAGTTACAGCAAGCTGCACCCGGCCATCATCCAGCAGTAGAATATCGCCAGGCTTCAAATCATGTGGCAGTTCCTTATAAGTAAGTCCGACCCGCTCCTGCGTGCCCTCATCAAGCGGCAAATCAGCATCCAGGATAAACTGATCGCCCACATTGAGCAAAATACGTCCTTCCTTAAAGCAACCGATACGGATCTTAGGTCCCTGCAGATCGCCCATGATGGCAACCGGTCGCTCCAATTCTTTAGAGAGGCGGCGCACATCCTCCACCCTTTTGGCATGATCTTCTGGGGTACCATGTGAGAAATTAAGTCTGACCACGTTTGCTCCGGCCTTAATAATTCCTTCGAGTACCCCCGGACGATCAGTTGCCGGCCCCAAGGTAGTTACAATTTTGGTTCTGCGCTTCTTAGCCATGTCATTATCCTGAATTGAACTGAAAACAATAGGTTAAATTTAAGTTTAACTGTTTTTAGTACTTTTATGATCACAGCAGGAGCAAAACTGTGAAGGGCAAAGAAAAACCGCCCCATTTTGAGGCGGTCTTTACGGCCTTAACGGCCTGAAGCAAATGATTTACTGTTAAGCTTTATGCTTATTATTACAGCGGGCAACCGATGCGGCGGGCGACTTCCTCATAAGCCTCAATCACCCCGCCCAGGCCCTGGCGGAAACGATCCTTGTCCAGCTTCTTACGGGTTTCCTTATCCCACAGACGGCAACCATCCGGGGAGAACTCGTCACCTAAAATCAGCTCACCATGATACAGGCCAAACTCCAGCTTGTAATCAACTAAGATTAAGCCTGCCTTATCAAACAGATCCTTTAAAATCTCATTGATCTTATAGGACAGGGAACGCATTTTATCTATCTGCTCCTGTGTGCCCCACTTAAAGGAAATGATATGGCTGTCATTTACCATGGGATCGTGCAGCTCATCATTCTTTAAGAAAAACTCAAAGGTAGGGGGATTTAAATCCAAACCTTCGGCGACCCCTAAACGGCGGCAGATAGAGCCAGCACTGACATTGCGCACCACGCACTCCACCGGGACCATCTCCAGCTTCTTGACCACGCACTCGGTATCAGAGATAAGCTCCTCCACATGTACCGGGATACCAGCCTCTTCCAGCTTCTTCATGATGAAATAGTTAAAATGGCAATTGGTACGGCCCTTGCGCTCTAACTGCTCAATCTTCTTGCCGTCGAAAGCGGAGGTGTCATCACGAAACAGCATGATGTAATGATCAGGATCATTGGTCTCGTAAACAGACTTTGCCTTACCGCGATACAGTTCTCTTAATTTTTCCATTTTAAAATCCCAGAATTGGAGTGTAAAAAAATTGAGTGCAGTCCCAAATCTGTGACTGCACTCGCATATTGTACTCTTAATTAATGGCGTTTTTAAGCGTTTTTAACGTCAATATGCTCAGCCCCCGAGTGCCGCAAAGGCTCGGGACAAAGCGGCTGAGAAGCCCGGGTAAAGACGGGCCACCATGGCTGCCCGCAAAGGCTTGTCATCTTCATCATAGAAGGTGATAAAGGTCCGATCCCCATCAATGGATACCCTAATTATATAAATGCCCTCAGGCATAGCAAAATCATCAAGCCCCTGCTCACGGAAGAAATCAGAATCAGGCTCACTATAATCTGCAGTAAGTGAACTGTGCGAAACCGAATACTCAGTGATTTCAAAACCATAGTCAGGCAACATGTTGCGCAGCACATCCCAGGTAGTCTGATAGCTGGAACTTACCACAAAGCAATCCTGATTGTTATTATCCCGATCTAAAGTCACACTCACGTTGCCAGAAATCAGTTCCGGTTCTGCCCCCGCCTCATCAAGTGACTTTACAATCTGATTGGAAAAACCGGTAGCAAAGCGCTGCAACTCTGCCGGAGTCAGAATGTCAGAGAGGGTGCGAGTGGTTCTGAAAGAGAAGATGCCGGTACTGGCAATAGTCATGGAACCTATCAATGAGGTGGCAATACCGATGTCGCCTGAGGCATTGCGTCCTATACGAATACGGTAGACCTGACGGTAACGCAGGGCATCGCTTGCCGAGGTGGTCAGCATGATCGGAGTGCCAAATTCATTGAAGTCCGCGGCCATGGTGGTCATCTCATATGCCCCCGGAGTGATCTGGCCTGGCTGCAGCCCCATGCGTGCGAGCACCTGCAGCAACAACTGCCAGGCCTCAGCCTCTGTGGACGCATTCACCTTGTCCCCGGAATTAAGCCAGACGATGCTTTCCCCAGCAGCCCACTGTGTCTTGACCCCGCTTGAAGAGCGCAATTGCACCACCGGAGCACGGACATCCATTTCCTCACCAACAGGTCCCCGTACGGCAGTAGTTAAAAGCGGCAGCGTCATACTGCGATCCTGAGCTGGCTGATTCAGTCCAGGCGGCACCACCAGCTGATCACCGGCATCCTTAACCTCAGCATGTTCATAATAACCGGTAGGCTCCCGCAACGTGGTATCCACGTCACCATCATACATTTGCCACCAATTGCGTATAGTGCTGCAGCCTGCAAGCGTAGCCAGGCTTAAAGTCAGTACCGCGGCTAAAGTTGTGTGCTTAAGCGCTGACAAGGTAAACTCTCCTTAAATAGCTCAAATTGTGGCTGCAGGCTGCACTTTAATTTAAAAGCTCTCCGCACCCTGCCCGGACTTAAAGTCCTTTCAACCATTTTTCGTGGTCAATATACCACAAAACCGTGTTATCAAGCCCTTGGGCAAAGGACATAACGGGCACAAAGCCCAGCTTACTTTTAATCCTGTCATCATTAAGTGCATAACGCCTGTCATGCCCCTTGCGATCTGTTGTATGCTCTAGGCATTGCTCAAAGCTTACCCCCCGTGCTGCCCTGCAATCCGGATAACGGGTAAAAAGCTCAGGACGTCTGGCAAAGATCCTGGCAAGCGCCTGACA
This sequence comes from uncultured Succinivibrionaceae bacterium, assembly GCA_944390085.1. Classification (GTDB taxonomy): domain Bacteria; phylum Pseudomonadota; class Gammaproteobacteria; order Enterobacterales; family Succinivibrionaceae; genus Avisuccinivibrio. Next base: position 3,998 of record CALXOT010000056.1, on the reverse strand, counting down.
TAAAAACTTAAGCAGCTCCAGATTCGTAAGCTCGCAGCCTCCTGCAATATTATAAATCTCCCCGCCCTGGCACCGTTCCAGAATAAGTTCCAGAGCCCTTACATGATCACTGACATAAAGCCAATCACGCCTTTGCAGGCCATCTCCATAAACCGGAACCTTATTACCTTTTAACAGACAGGATAAAGCCAGCGGGATCAATTTTTCCGGATATTGATAGGGGCCGTAATTATTGCTGCAACGTGAAATCGTGGTGTTAAGTCCATAGGTTTGCGCAAATGCTCGCACAAAATGTTCAGCAGCAGCTTTTGAAGCGGCATAGGGAGAATTAGGCAACAACGGAGCCTCTTCATGCCAAGGGCTCTCCCCCGGACGCAAGGAACCGTAAACTTCGTCAGTTGATACCTGATGAAAACGTCCGCCCCGCTTTTTGCCAACAAAGATATCAGTGGCAGCCTGCAGCAATGAACATACCCCTTGCGTGTTATTACGATAAAAAGGCTGTGGATCAATGATGGATTTATCCACATGGGTATGTGCTGCAAAATTTATGACGGTATCAATCTGCTCCTGATCAATGATGGTGCGCATCAGCCCCACATCGCAAATATCAGCCTCAATGAATTTAACCTGACCTTTTGCAATCTGGTCTGCTAAGTTCTCCTTGCGTCCTGCATAATGCAAAGCGTCAACTACCGTAGCCTGAGCATGCGGACGGCAGCTTAAATACTGCCGTACAAAATTAGTGCCAATAAAGCCGGCACCTCCGGTAATCAGGAGACGCGGCATATTTTAGTGCGCTTGCAGCAGCGGTTTTTGCAGATAGGCAAACAAATTCTGGCTGACTTTTTCCAGCACTTCCTTGATGGAGCCCAATTCAGGATCATAGGCATTGATATAGGTCGGCTCCTGCTCCTCACTGTCATAGTAACAGACTGAGGAAAACACAGCATCAACATCTGTGTCCGATAAGGTCAGCGAGCAGCGGAAATCAATATAACGGGTAACCCCGGCCTGAATTAAAATCGGGTCGCGCATGACCTTGCGGAAATTGATCACGCTCATCGAGCGGTCTTCCAGGAAGATGCGATTCGGCCTGACACCGGCCTTTACCCAATGTTCAGCCTTATCATAGGCACGCTCCAGCTGAGTGTCTGAGTGATAGGAAAAAGCAACTTCATAGTCGCTGCCCGGAGGCGGTGCCATGTTGTCATCATTCTTTTCAGCTTCGTTTTCAAAATCACTCATTTCAAGCTCCTATTGCCATTAACCGTATGCCGCACCACAAGACGCGGCTTTTTATCTTACTGTACTAAGCTTACAGGCAATTTACAAGGGCACAGCCTGTGCTTGCCTGTGCATTAGCTTAATTTGCCTGCGTTTTTTTAGTCTCACGCAATGCCACTGTCAGGTTAAACTGCGGCTTGCCCGGCTCAAAGTTCTTGCTGTCCACACAGAAATATCCTTCACGTTCAAACTGGAAGGACTGTCCAGGCTGAGCCTGTGCCAGACTCTTTTCTACAACCGCATCTGCAATAACCTGTTTTGACTCAGGATTTACCACGGCAAGGAAATCCTCGGCCGCACCAGGATTGGGCTCAGTAAACAGATAAGAGAACAGATTCACCTGCACCCGCGCACAATCAGCGGCATTAACAAAATGGATCACGCCCTTGGGCTTATGATTTTCAACATTGGTACCGGCAGAATTGGGCACCGCCTCTGCATGAACCAGCACTACCTTTCCTTGTGCATCTTTTTCACAGGAAACAGCTTTAATGATATAGCTATGGCGCAGGCGCACCTCGGATCCAAGCTTCAGGCGCTTGTACTGTTTATTGGCATCCTCGCGGAAATCAGCCTCATCTATGTAGATTTCCTTTGAAATGGTGATAACCCTACTGCCAAGCTCAGGATGATCAGGATGATTGGGCACGCAAAATTCGCTTTCTTTAACCCCTTCCTGCCCAAAATTATCTATTACCACCTTTAAAGGATGCAGTACGGCCATGGCACGCGGGGCATTAGCGTTCAGATCCTCGCGGACGCAGCTTTCCAGCGCGCTCATTTCCACTGTATTTTCCTGCTTGGTCACCCCAATGCGTCGGCAGAACTCCCGAATAGAGGCCGGAGTATAGCCCCTGCGGCGCAAACCTGAAATAGTAGTCAGGCGCGGATCATCCCAGCCATCCACTATTCCTTTTTCTACCAGTAAATTGAGCTTACGCTTGGAGGTCAGGGAATATTCCAGATTAAGCCTGCTCATCTCATACTGATGCGGACGTGCTTTGATGGAAATATGTTCAAGCACCCAGTCATACAAGCGGCGGTTGTCCTGAAACTCCAGAGTGCAGATGGAATGGGTGATCCCCTCAATGGCATCAGAAATGCAATGGGTGAAATCATACATCGGGTAGATACACCACTTATTACCAGTCAGGGCATGTTCAGCAAAACGTACTCGGTAAATCACCGGATCGCGCATACAGATAAAAGGGGAGGCCATATCAATTTTGGCACGCAAACAGGCCTTTCCTTCGGCGAAACCGCCTGCCCGCATTTTCTCAAACAAATCCCTGTTCTCTGCCACACTGCGATCGCGATAAGGACTGTTGCGACCAGGCTCTTTCAGAGTTCCGCGGTACTCCCTGATCTCATCTGGAGAAAGTTCATCCACATAGGCAAGCCCTTGGTCGATAAGCTCAAGGGCATAACCGTACAGACGATCAAAATAATCTGAGGAATGACGGATAGGCCCCTGCCACTCAAAGCCCAGCCAGCGTACATCGCGTTCAATGGACTTGATGTACTCCATGTCCTCTTTAACCGGATTAGTATCATCAAAACGTAAATTACAGGTACCATGATAATCACGGGCCAGCCCGAAATTAAGGCAGATTGATTTGGCATGCCCGATATGCAGATAGCCATTGGGCTCAGGTGGAAAACGTGTAGCCACATGATCAGTACGGCCTTCCTTTAAATCGGCATCAATAATGTCTGTAATAAAATTGCGCGGGATACGTTCCTTTTCTTCAATAGCCACAATAAGCTCTCCCCATTAAATCAGCCGCCGGATACTTCCCGGAACAGCCGCTGATGCAGCGCTCAGCACATATGCTTAAAATTGATGCGATTTTAGCAAAGCCCTGGACGGTGCTCAATGAAATAAGCAACAGTACGCTGATTTTTTCTGGAAAAAATCCAGGTTAATGGTATGATATGCGCACAAAATTTGATGGCAGAGTTGACTGCCCTGCAATAGAGGTTAACCCATGAGCTTTGAGTCTGAAAAGCAATTTAACGATTTTCAGCATTTTGCCCGCGGCATCCGCCGCAGCGGCGAGTTTTCCATCCGTGAATCCAATCTGCTCGAAACCTGTGGTACAGCCATGATGGAGCTCCATCAGGGTACCCGCAAGCCCAAGGATGATGCAGAAAAAGTATTTCTCGAACAGCTGCACTCTGATGGTGTAATCACTGATCCTTACGCTAAGGTCTTTAAGAAATACCTGACCGTAATCAAGCCTCGGCACCTGCACCGCTTATGTTCAGTAGGTGACGAAGAAATGGGCGGCGGTGAGTTTTCCAATGGCTCAGGCAGTGATGAGAGCTCAATAGATTAGCTAAAAGCCTATACGGGGGAGGAGAGTAGGCTCCCCCGGCCTAAAAAACGCTGAATGCCAACTAATTCCAGCTTTGTCCTGCTATTTTTTCTTAGACCCAAGCTCTTCTCTTTTTTCATCCCAGACAAGCAAAGATCTCGGTTTCACCATCATAAGTCCTAAATCTGAAGGTAAAAAGCCAGCAACACTATCCTCACATTCAGCTCTACGCCACTGCCTGTTTTTCTGTCACTAAACTCCTGTTTTTATTATTTAACCCATGGTTTTATATTTTCTATCTGAGCCTGTGTACTACGGGTAACGCTGCCGCGTGCCCGGAAGGTTCCGGCATTTTTGAACAGAGCCTGCCCCTCAAGGCGCAGCAGGCTGTTG
>CALXOT010000055.1 GCA_944390085.1 uncultured Succinivibrionaceae bacterium | reverse complement strand
GCTGGCGATGGTGCCGGCACTGAGATCATAGATACATCAGCAATCAGCAACGGCCGATGTAACAACGACCGTTCCGCTTTCATCCCCACGCTCACGCATGGGGAATTTCGCGGCTTTCAGTTAAATTAGCGCTCAAGAGCGCTCAAGATTTACAATCAGAATAATCAGATCATCGAGATCACATCAAAATCTGCCACCGGATTGCAGTCCTTAGCATAATCGACGCCAGCTACCTCAAAACCAAACAGCTCCAGGAACTGATGCTTGTAATCAAGGTAATCAGTCTTTTCCTTCAGGTTTTCCGTGGTAATGGTCGGCCACATGGCCTTGCAGGCATTCTGCACCTTAGGATCGAGCTCATAGCTGTCCATGCGCACCCGTCCCTTGTCATCAAGCTCACAGGCAGAACCGTAAAGGGAGCTTGCAAACATACGGTAAATATGCTCAATTACCGACTCATAGCAGCCCTGCTCACGCATCACCTTAAAGCAGATGGAGATGTACAGCGGCATGACCGGAATGGCTGAGGAGGCCTGGGTAACCACCGACTTGAGCACAGCCACCCGGGCATCACCTGCCAAAGGCGCTAACAGCGCACGGTTGGCCTCCGCTGCACGGTCCAGATCTTCCTTGGCCTTGCCCAGAGCACCATGCCAATAAATCGGCCAGGTGATTTCAGTACCGATATAGCTGTAAGCCACAGTCTTACAGCCCTGAGCGAGCACTCCGGCAGCGCTTAAAGCCTTAATCCACAGCTCCCAGTCCTGGCCGCCCATGACCTTGACCGTATTCTCCACTTCCTCAGCAGTAGCTGGCTCAATGCTGGCCTCTATGATCTCGTCCTTATTGGTATCAATCGCAGTTGACACGTAAGGCTTGCCGATAGGCTTTAAGGTTGAGCGCACCACCTCGCCAGTACCAGGCATCTTGCGCACTGGGGCAGCTAAGGAATAGACCACCAGATCAACTTGTCCCAGGTCCTGCTTAATGAGGGAAATGACCTGCTGCCGGCACTCGTCAGAGAAGGCATCGCCATTGATGTTTTTGGCATACAGACCCTCGGCACGGGCAAACTCAGTGAAAGCCGCACTGTTATACCAGCCAGCAGTACCCGGGCGCTTCTCAGTACCAGGTTTTTCAAAAAACACGCCGATAGTGGCAGCACCGCAGCCGAAAGCCGCGCTGATACGTGAGGCCAGGCCATAGCCGGTGGAAGCTCCGACCACCAACACGCGCTTAGGGCCATTTGCTACAGTCCCCTTGCTTTTAACATAGTCAATCTGCTGCCTGACGTTGGCGCGGCAGCCCTCAGGATGAGTGGTGACACAGATAAAGCCACGTACTTTCGGTTCAATAATCATCTTGCTACCTTTTTGTCTGTAAAAAACGGCGCCGCTGCCGGCCTTATTATTCATGCAAGCATACCGGATAACGGCTTTAACGCCCATTATAGACGATCTGTCCCCTGCTGTAGCTGCAAAAACCCCGACAAGCGCAGGCGGCAGCTGCGGCAGGCATGAGGCAACGGAGAGCCTGACAGGATTTACGGAGATAACTGCGAGTTTAAGAATAAAAAGTTTATTAATGAAAAATTTAGCCCAAAGCTTATAATGTTTTTGCACCTCCGGTGCCATTTTTTGCCCCGGAGACTTTTGCTACAGGATTTTCAGATGCACACACTGTTAAAGGCGGCGCTTGGCTCCTGCGCCGCAGTATTTTGCTTCTATTCAGCCGCGGCTTTTGCCATTGCGGCAAAGGCTCAGCCCCTGGAGGGGGCACAAATAGCCGTAGCTTACCAGCTGCCGGGCTCGGATCAGATATACGGCCTTAACAACGATATTTACTTTCATCCAGCGTCCACCCAAAAACTGGTGACAGCACTTGCCGCCACCATCTTCCTCGGGCATGACTATACCTTAAAGACCCGGCTGCAATTGCAGCAAAGCGCCATGACTGCAGACGGCAAGCCCCGGCTGGGGGATGATGGCAGCTTACGCTCTGATGTAACCGTGCGTTTTACCGGCGATCCCACCCTTACCATCAACAGCTACCGCAAACTGCTCGAAACCCTGCATAGTCTTGGTATCAAAAAGATTGAAGGTGACGTGCTGCTTGACATCAGCCGCATCGGTACACCTATACGCGCCCAGGGCTGGAACTGGAGCGATATTCCAAATTGCTTTACTGCGCCAGCCTCTGCAGTGATCCTGAATCGTAACTGTACCTTTATCGAACTTACTAATCAGGGTCCTGGCAGCATGGCCCAGCCCCGCATTCCGGCAGGGCTGCCCCTTAACGTAAAATCTGACGCCGTGGCAGTGAGAAATAATGATTACGGCGGGGACTGCGAGCTTGAAATCAATCTCTATCAGGGTAACAGCTACCATCTGACCGGCTGTGTACCGGCTGACAATAATGGCAAACCTTTCCCGTTATCCCTGGATGTGGCCGATCCGGTAGCCTGGGGAATTGCCTGGACGCAGAAAATCATAAACGGCATGGGCATTGTGCTTACCGGCAACGTCAAGGCTAGCCGGATACCTGCACATGACAGCGTTACTATCGCTGAGATAAGCTCAAAACCCATGGGCGATCTGATTGAGTACATGCTGCTACACTCAAACAATCTTTACGCTGACGCCATTGCTAAAAACACCGCAGCTGAGTATTATTCCCTGCCTGCCACCTATGCCCGCACCGCCCGCGCACTGCGTTCTATCTTAAGCCAGTATGCTGATATAGATCTGTCACATGCCTATATCGTGGACGGATCAGGTCTGTCTGCCCATAACCTGCTCACAGCAAACCAGCTGCTGCAAATACTTAGCTACATTAAGGCGCATGACGACAGCCTCAAACTGATTGACAAGCTGCCGGTCTCCGGAAAAAAGGGCTCGTTGCACTGGCGGGCGTCCACCATCAATGAACCTTTAAAGCTCAACGTTATCGCCAAAACAGGTACCTTACAGAATGTTTCCAACTTAGCTGGCTTTGTCAGGACAAAAAGCGGGGCGCTGGCACCTTTTGTGATGTTCACCAATTCCATCACCTACAGCGAACGTACCCGCGATCTGGTACGCTTTCGCCGGATCGCTTCCCCGCACCAGGGCTATGAACGTTACGTACTTGAAAATATATATGCAGAAAAAATCATGGGCAGGGATTTTTAGGTTTACAATCAAGCTAATTTACTTTATGTAACAAAGCTCAGGCTTATTGGGAAAGCGCAGATCCTTTTTAACCTGTTAAGAACCATGGAGGACGGCAATTCCTGCACTGCCCTGGGGGCAGGGGGTTTGCTTGCCGTAAACTGATGAAAACTATCGACAAATCTCATAAATTGGACAATGTCTGCTACGACATCCGCGGCAAAATCCATCAGGAAGCCTGCCGCATGGAAGATGAAGGCGTACGCATTTTAAAACTCAATATCGGTAACCTGGCCTCCTTTGGCTTTGAAGCACCTGAAGAAGTGGTGCGCGACGTGGTGCGCAACCTGCCCAATGCCCAAGGATATTGTGAATCAAACGGCATTTTCCCTGCCCGCAAGGCCATTGCACAGTACTACCAGCAAAAGGGTCTGAAACATGTGGATGCCGACGATGTTTTTATCGGTAATGGCGTGTCCGAACTTATCACCATGTCGATGAATGCCCTGCTCAACAACGGTGATGAGATCCTGGTCCCTGCCCCTGATTACCCGCTGTGGACGGCTGGAGTGAGCCTTGCCGGCGGACGAGCCGTACATTATATCTGTGACGAACAGGCAGGCTGGTTTCCCGATCTTGAGGACATCAAGAAAAAGATCACCTCACGTACCCGTGGCATCGTGATCATCAATCCTAACAATCCCACCGGTGCGGTTTACAGTACCGCCTTACTGCAGGATCTGATTGAAATTGCCAGGCAGCATGATCTCATCATCTTTTCAGATGAGATTTACGACAAGATCCTCTACGATGATGTGGCGCACCGATCCATCTGCACCCTGTGCGATGATGTGAACGTGGTGACCTACAACGGATTGTCAAAGATTTACCGTGCCTGCGGCTTCCGTCAGGGATGGATGCTCATCACCGGGCCGAAAAATAATATCAGGGGCTACGTGGATGGCATCAAGATGATGATGGCCATGCGTTTATGCGCCAATGTGCCGTTACAATATGCCATTCAGACCGCCTTAGGCGGCTATCAGAGCATCAATGAGCTGATTGTACCGGGCGGCAGGCTTTATGAACAGCGCAACGCGCTTTATGAGCGCCTGAACGCCATTGACGGGATCTCAGTAGTCAAGCCGCATGGCGCCCTCTATATGTTCCCGCGCATTGATATCAAGAAATTCAATATCAAGGACGATCAGAAATTCGCCCTAGATCTGTTAAAGCAGGAAAAGATGCTCATCGTGCAGGGCACTGGCTTCAACTGGCCGGCACCGGATCATTTCCGCGTAGTATTCCTGCCCACCGTGGACGTTATAAACGACGCCTGCAGCCGCCTAGAGCACTTCCTTAAGACCTATCATCAGTAATAGGGTAAATGAGCTTAAGGCAGCTTTGAGCAGTAAAGCCTTAATGCAGCTTGCTCCCGGATCCAGTCCTCTGTATCTCAGATCCGGGATGTCATCTTTATTCAGGAGAAATTATGGCACAGAACCGTAAAAGCACTTTTTTAGCCTGGATAGTGCGCATGTCACTGATTAAGCGCTGGGCGCTAATGCTGTGCTTCCGCAAGGAAAACGTCTCTGAACACAGCCATCAGACTGCAGTAATAGCGCATATGCTGTGCGTAATCAGAAATCGTCTGTTTGACGGAAACATTGACGCCGGACATGTTGCTGTACTTGCTCTCTATCATGAAATTTCCGAAACCAAGCTGCAGGATTTGAACTCCAAGACCAAATACCTGAATCCAGAGTTCACCAGACAATACAAAAAGCTGGAGGCCATGGCAGAGCGCGAGTGCCTGCATACACTGCCCGAGGAACTGCGCGCTGACTTCCAGCACCTCATCATTCAGGACGAAATTGATCCGGAGCTTAAGAAGATAGTAAAGGCCGCCGATTTGCTTTCAGCCTATATCAAGGCCAATGATGAGCTGCGTTTTAATAATCAGGAATTTGAACATGTGCGCTCGGGCCTGCAGCCGCGCCTTAATGCCCTGTGTGAAAAAATGCCTGAAGTGCGCTACTTCATGGATCATTTCGTCGAATCCTGTTGGGCCAATGTTGACCAGCTAACCGGCATCGATCAGGAACATAAAGAGCACAACGCCAGCACCTCAAACCATGAGTGAGATATCCTATATTACCGATGAAAACGGCAGGCGTACCCATGTTATCCTGCCCCTTGAGACCTACCAGGCTTTGCTTGACATCAAAGAGCTGTTAAAATCCGGTTCACTGCAAAAAGATGAGCTGTATTACCTTAATTTCAAGGATCATCAGGCCTGTGGCTATCCGGTGGGGCCAAAGGCAAATCCGCACTTTATTTTGACCAGGGGTTCGGAAGTAGCATTGCAAGGCGCACCGTCGCTGCCTGAGCGCATCATGGAATTAAAGGAAAAGCTGCTGGACAGCGGCAGGCTGCAGCTATGCCCGGAGCGCAATGCCTTTGTGCTGACAGAGGATACTGAATTTAAGAGTGTAAGCCAGGCTGCACTGCTGGCATCTGGCCTGGTGATAAACGGAATGGAAGCCTTTAAGAACAAGGCTGGCTTTTCCCTGCGCCGCTCCGGCTACGGACGCCCCAAGAGATCTAACTGAGGACTGATTAATGTACAAGAACAGCAGGGCTGCTGCCCGCCCTTCGCAGGAAAAACTCAATAAATTTGTAAAAAAGACAGCTCCTGCCAGGGATGCTGCCGCCACGCACAAAAAATCCTTCAACCACAGCTCCCGCCCGCAGCGTCCGCGGCGCAACGGAGGCTTCAGTCCTTTTCAAATAAGGTTGGTGCAAAGCATACTCACTGAGGTATTGACTGATGGCAAGCCCCTTGACAAGGCTTATGCCGTTTATTTTGCCAAGGTAAAGCTCGAAGCGGTCGAACAGGGCTTTATCATCAGACAGGTAAATGCCATGTTCCGGCGTTTGTCCTTTTATGCCTTTGTCGCCGGCCTGAAGCGTCCTTCTGACTTTGCCCGCCACGTCAACCGCCTGATTGTCTGTTATTGTGCCGATCAGGGCTGGCCTTTGCCGGATCTGGACTGCTCTGAGGGCTTTGACCGCTCACATTTAAACCGCCGCCTAGGACAGGCCCGCAATGACGAGCTGTTAAATCAGGGCTGCCCCATTTGGCTTAATGAACTGGGTAAAAAGGAACTTAAAGACAAATGGGCGGTTGAGCGCTCTGCCCTTAGCAGTGAACCGCGGCGCTTTATCCGCGTCAATGAACTGAAAATTACCCGGGATGAACTGGCCTCGCGCCTGTCTGAGGAAGGGGTGATCACCCGCCCGGTAAAAGGCATTAAAACAGCCCTGGAAATTACTTCAAGCTGTGCCCTCTTCCGCACACAATGCTTTAAGGATGGTCTGTTTGAGCAACAGGATGCTGGCTCTCAGGAAATAGCGCCTTTCTGCGAAATTGAGCCAAAGATGAGAGTTATTGATGCCTGCGCCGGAGCTGGCGGCAAGACCTTGCATCTTTCTGCCCTGATGCAGGGCAAGGGACAGCTGCTGGCACTGGATACTGCGCCCTGGCGGCTTGAAGAGCTGAAGAAAAGAGCAAGGCGCGCCGGTGCCTTTAATATTGAAGTGCGCGTCATTGACAGCAATAAGGTAATAAAACGCCTTGAAGGCAGTGCCGATCGGGTATTGATTGATGCTCCCTGCTCCGGAACCGGAGTATTGCGCCGCACCCCTGATTCCAAGTGGCGTGACTCCACGGCCTATCTCAATGAACTCCGGCACACCCAGGCTGACATTCTGGAGCGCTACAGCGCCATGGTCAAAAACGGTGGACTTGTCATCTATTCCACCTGCTCCATTATGCCATCTGAAAACAGCGCCCAGGTACAGGCTTTCTTGCAAAAGCACCCCGAATTTACCTTGCAGGAGGAGAAACAATTGTTGCCCTCCCAAGGCTTTGACGGTTTTTACATGGCAAAACTCAAAAGAAACGCCTTAAGCACCCCTTCTGCAGAGTCATCGCAAGGTGAAGACACCACTGCCACAGCTGCTGCCACTGTCACTGATGCACAGCAAAACTGAAGTTAAGGACCGCACATTCATGCCACCAAGCGCCGGGCACTGCCCCGGCGTAATGGCAATACCCTTCCTAACTGCCTGCGCCGTTAGTTGATCTCCTAGCCCAGCAAACTGCCACAACCTAAAGCCTGGCGCTAATTTCATTATTTTTCAGTAATCTGCAAATTTTCCGCAGCAACTGCATTCCGGAGGCTAGTGCAAAGACTGACAGTAGGAGATTTTTCCCACAAAACGAAGGTGCTATATTTTTCCCCACAAATATTTTCCCACAAGCACGCTATTTAAAATAATCTATTGAATATTAAAGATTAAATCTGATAATCACTGCAAGAACTCCCCACAGAAAAGCGCAATTAAGCCACTTTTCCCCAAATGCTGCAAACTAACCCACAAAATTTCCCACAGGTTGAAAAATATTTTTTACCAAGACTTGACTTTCAAAAATGAAAATAAGCTCTCCA
>CALXOT010000054.1 GCA_944390085.1 uncultured Succinivibrionaceae bacterium | reverse complement strand
AAGGGGAGCGGGGGTCTGGCAGCGCCCGGGGGCGCTGCAGCGCAAATAATTAACGCTTGGAGTACTGCGGGCGCTTACGGGCCTTGTGCAGACCAACCTTCTTACGCTCAACGGCACGGGCGTCACGGGTGACGTAACCGGCCTTCCGCAGGGCAGGACGGAAGCTCTCGTCATACTCAATCAAAGCGCGGGTCAGGCCATGACGGATAGCGCCGGCCTGGCCGGAAGCGCCGCCGCCAACGACGGTGACGAAAATATCAAACTTATCTGACACCTCCAGCAGTTCCAGCGGCTGGGTGACTACCATGCGGGCAGTCGGGCGGCCGAAATACTGCTCTAAGGAGCGACCGTTGATGACTAACTTGCCAGAGCCCTGCTTGATGAATACACGAGCGGTAGAGCTCTTGCGGCGGCCGGTGCCGTAATACTGATTTACTGCCATTGCTTGCTCCTTAAATCTTTAATTCCTGAGGCTGCTGAGCACCATGGTTATGAGTCTCACCAGCATAGACTTTGAGTTTACGGAACATAGCACGGCCCAGCGGCCCCTTGGGCAGCATGCCGCGCACGGCATTCTCGATCACACGCTCAGGCTTGCGAGCCAGCAGCTTCTCAAAGGGCTCGCCCTTGATGCCGCCCGGGAAACCGGAGTGGGTGTAATACATCTTGTCGTGTGCCTTATTACCCGTTACCTTCACCTTGGAGGCGTTGATAACGATAATATAGTCGCCGGTATCCAGGAACGGAGTATATTCCGGCTTGTGCTTGCCGCGCAGGCGTAAAGCCACCTGAGTAGCTAAACGGCCTAAAGTTAAGCCGTCGGCGTCAATAACAAACCAGTCACGCTTGATGGTGGACGGTTTGGCTACATAAGTCTTCATTGATAACCCTTGGAAGGATGACAATCCTTTCAGCAAAATTCTCTTACAAAAACAGATAATTAAATCTGTCCATTGAGTGCATGGGTGGGAAGCCAGCGCTCAATTAGAGGGGCGCAAGGATTATACATAAGAAAAGGCAGAAGATAAAGGACTTTTTTAGGGCAAGTTCCGGGCTGTTATCCCCCTTTTATCAGCAGTCGCCAGATAAATTTTTGCATCAGTGAGCTTTTACGTCTGCGCCCCTGTTAAGGGGGCAGTTTTGATGCCATAATGATGCTGTAAAACCGCTTGGTTTCCCAATCATAACAATAAGGCAGTATCATCATGAACTTAATGCAGATCTCTTTGGCGTTTATCGTCGGTTTTTTATTAGGCGGCCTGGGTTGCTATATCGCTTATACCAAGATTTTCTCCAAACAACATCTGCAGGATGAACTGACCTCCACCCGCCGGGAACTTGCCAGAGCAAAGCGAAGCCTGTCTGATTTCTTTACTTCTGCCGATGCAGCCTTTGCTCAACTTGACAAGAACTACCGTGAATTTGCTGCCCTGCTCAGGGATGGGGCCGGCCGGCTTAGCCAAAATCCCGATCTGTTTGTGCCCGATGAAGCCGGTACCAGGACTGCCAAGGGCAAGCTGCTGCCAGGCCGGGTGCAGATTGAAGAAAAAAAGGATGTGCTACTCGATGAGGACAAACCCCGGGATCTGCCAGAACAGGAAGGGCTGGTACAGGCTGCAGCAAAATCAGCCGCGGACAGCACTAATCCTAAGGACGGAAGGCATGAGCCTGCCCCTGAGACTGAGTCCGGGGCACCTGTAGCCCCGGATAGTGACACAGCAGCGGAGGACTTGCCGGAAGCAGCCCCTGCTGCAGGTAAGGCTGCCGCTAAAGCTGCAGCAGTACCAGACCCGTCCCTCGATGCTGCCGCCGCCAACTCCCAGGCCCTGAACGGGGATGAACCTGACGATGAGGAAATAGTCCTGACCGAACCGCCCAAAGACTTTGTGGTAGAGAAAAAAGAAATTACCAAGATCTAAAATCTAAAATTTTTGTGAACTAAATCAAATTTTGCTCGTCTAAAGGCCGTAAACACACAACAATACGGCCTTTGGCCTTTACAAGGAGTACAAAAACATTATGTTCCATCAGCACAAAAGCGCCACTATTAAATTAAAAGCTTTAGCTCTGGCTACAGCTGCCGCTCTTGCCATTGGCAGCCTCAGCGCACAGGCACAGGACGCCACCCCTCTTATCAATGCGATGCAATCAGAAGACGGCACCCCGTCCTTAGCGCCCATGCTGAAGAACGTCATCCCCGGTGTGGTCAACATTTCCGTCAAGGGCACCAAGGCAGTAAATGTAGGTCCGCTCTTTAATATTCCCGAGGAGTTCCGCTTCATGTTCCCGGATCTGGGACGCAAGCAGAACCGACAGTTCCGTGCCTTAGGTTCCGGGGTCATCATTGATGCTGACAAGGGTTATATTGTCACCAATCACCACGTCATTGACGGTGCCGATCAGATCCGGGTAGCCCTGAGTGATGGCCGCGAGTTTGATGCCAAGAAGATTGGCTCCGATCCGCATACCGATCTGGCCTTACTCAAACTTGAAAAATTCTCTGACTTAACTGAAATCAAACTGGCTGACTCCGACTCCCTTGAAGTAGGCGATTTTGCCGTGGCCATCGGCAATCCCTTCGGCCTGGGGCAGACCGTGACTTCCGGCATCATTTCAGCCCTGGGACGCACCGGGCTTAATATTGAGAACATCGAAAACTTCATTCAGACTGATGCTGCCATCAATTCCGGAAACTCAGGCGGCGCCCTGGTCAACTTAAAAGGCGAACTGGTGGGTATCAATACCGCCATTTTAGGGCCTAACGGCGGCAACATCGGCATCGGCTTTGCCATTCCCTCGAACATGGTCAAGACCGTAACCGCACAGCTGGAGAAATTCGGCGAAGTGCGCCGTGGCCAGCTGGGTATCCTCGGGCAGGAGCTCAACCCCGATCTGGCACAGAACTTTGGCTATAAGAGCAATGACGGTGCTTTCGTCAATGAAGTGAATAAGGGCAGTGCCGCCGACAAGGCCGGGATTAAGCCTGGCGACATCATCTTCTCAGTTGATGGCAAGAAAGTTACTTCCTTTGGCGAACTGCGCGCCCGCATCGCCACCATTGGGGCTGGCAATACCGTAAACTTAGGGATCTTCCGTGATGGCAAGGAAATCACGCTCAAGGTCAAGCTCGATACCCCGCAGGAACTGAGTTCTGCTGACTCAGGCTCGCTCTCTGAGGCCTTTGCCGGCGCCTCCTTTGCCAATGCCGAAGGCGGTGGCGTTGAGGTGACGGCCGTGGACAAGCGTTCTGCCGCCTATGCCATCGGCCTGCGAGAGGGCGATGTCATCACTGCGGTCAACCGCAGCCGTGTTAAGGACTTAAATGCGCTTAAGAAGCTGGTCAAGGACTCCTCTGGCCGCATCAACGCCCTGCGTATTGAGCGCAACGGCACGACCGTCTATATCACCTTCCGTTAAAGCCAGGCTTCAGCGCAAGTGGTTTTCTTAGCGTGAAAAAAGTCCTTATCTATACCCTGCCGGCCGCCGTGGCCGGCATTGCTGCCGGGATCGGGGTGCTTTTAGTTAATCCTGAAATTGGCAGCGGCATCGGGGATGCCATTTACTCACAGGGCCAAGAGCAGCAAAGCTATGCCTATGCGGTAAACCGGGCAGCCCCGAGCGTAGTCAATATCTATGTCACCACCTTAAACCATGATTATTCTGGACAAAGCAGCGGTACTGAAACAGTTACCACCTCTGCCTCCGGGGTGATCATGAGCAAGGATGGCTATATAGTTACCAACTACCACGTCATTCCTTCAGTTACCGCCCCCAATACGGCCATCTTCGCCCAAAGCCGCGATGGCAAGGTCTATCAGGCCTTTGTGGTCGGTTATGATCGGCGCACCGATATTGCTGTGCTCAAGATTGAGGCGCATGGGCTGCCCCCGATCCCGCTTGATCTTAATGCTGAGGTGCAGGTGGGCGATGTGGTGCTAGCCATCGGCAATCCCAATAATTTAGGCCAGACCGTCACCCACGGCATAGTTTCAGCCACCGCTCGTACCGGCTCTGGACTGCTGACCCGCGAACAGATGAATATCCGCGAGGGTCTGCAGGATCTGATCCAGACGGATGCCCCCATCAATCAGGGCAACTCCGGCGGTGCCCTGGTCAACACGCAGGGAGATCTCATCGGGATCAATACCGCCTCCTTTAACAATTTACGTTATGGCACCTACGGGATCGGCTTTGCGGTACCGGCTCCGCTTGCAGTCTATGTGATGGATGAAATCATCAAGCACGGGCGGGTGATCCGCGGTTATCTGGGGATCTCAGATGACGGGACAGCTACACTGCCAGACAGCAATCAGGTGGGGGTGCGCGTAGGTTATATCGATCCGTTCGGCCCGGCTGCCCGCACTAGCCTGCAGGTAGGTGACATCATCACTGAGGTCAATGGCAACGGTATCTCTACCCTGCGCTCTTTAATTGACATCATATCAAGCACCAGACCGGGTACAGTGATGCAAATTACCGTGTCCCGCCACGGCAACAAGCTGACTATCCCAGTCACCCTGGCCGAAGACCGGCCCAATATTGACTGAGCCTGAAACTTAAGCAGGTATTTGCCAAAACAAAATACAGGGGATCAACCAGATCCCCCTGTTTCCTGACACTTGCAGCTGCAGCGCTGTGCCCGTTGCCAACTGCTCTTATCAGCGCTGCGGCTTTTCACCGAGGTATTTCTTTACCAGGCGCTCATACTCACCGCTTTTTTCAATTAAATGCAGGCCGTAGTTAAATTTTTCAAGCAGTTCCTGCTGCTTGCCCTTAGCTACCGCAAATCCGTAATCATGCACACCGTTGACCCGCGGCAAGGCCAGCTCCAGCCCCGGATACAGTCCGCTGTTTACCATGTAGGCTGCCACCGGATAGTCCTCCAGATAAAAGTCAGCCTTTCCGGACATTACAGCCCGGGCCATCTGATCTGAGCTATCGTAATAGTGCAGCTGCAAGTTCAGATTCTGTCCGTCCACTTCAGCAAATAGAGATGACAGCGTGCCTTTTTTGACCGCCCCTCTTTTGTCCTTGAGATCAACTAGCCTGCTGATCTCATCCTGCACCCGCGCTACTGCCGCCAGGCCGCAGCTCAAATAGCCATCTGAAAAATCAAGGATTTCCTTGCGGTTTTCCAAAATGCTCAGTCCAGCAATCGCCCCATCGAGCCGACCTGCCACCAGCCTTGGCACTATCACATCAAAGGGCAGAGCCTGCAAGGTATAGTCAAAGCCAGCCTCCTGCGCCACTGCCTGCAAAATTTCCACATCAAGCCCCATAAGTTCGCCATTGTGAAAAAATGACAGCGGGGGAAAATTATCATCACAAGCAATGCGGTATACGTAGGCATTTGCGGAAGCTGTCGCCGGGGCTGTTGCACTTTCCGCTGCGGCCAGGCTACAGCAGCCGCAGCATCCGACAACAATAAACAGCGCCTTAATGCCAGCTAAGATTTGCTTTATTGTCCACACCTTACCATCCACTCCTTTTGCTGCAGCCTGCAGCTGAAGCAGTTCTTTATTATGGTTCTTTATTGTTCTTGTTATCTGTTTATCAGGCAAAGATGCCTGCGCCGCTACCCTTATGCCGGGGAAAGCTGCGCTCAACCTGTCCTTTGTCAATGATCAATAGTAGCAAGATCTGTCAAAGACGCAACACCTACAGACACCGGCAAAGGACTGTACCGCAGCTCCTTATTTTCCAGAAACCAGCAGGCCTGAAGCCTTCGCACCTTTATTGTGCAATCTCCCACTTTTTGTCCATTATTGTGAAGTCTAAACTTGCTTTAGCAGCCAATTTGACTAAAAATTTTTTCTGTCTTTGCCGGCAGCCCCCATGGTCTGCCATGCCGTGCTGTGAGCCTTAAGGCTGCAGCAGCATGGACTCCGGCTTACATTAACTTGCAAGGAGGACGCCTGCTGCAGGCTGAAAAGCCCTGCTGCCCTGGCGCAATTATTACCGATGAAACTTAGCAAAACTAAAATCTTTGCCGCAGCTTTAGCACTTGTTTTTGCTGGCGCTGCCGTCACCGACGCTTCTGCAGCCTTATCGCGCAAGCCCCAGGACAACTTTATTTTCGCCAGCACCAACGATCCCTTAGGCCTTGATCCGGCTATGGTGGATGACAACGATTCAGGCAAAATCAATTGCAATATGTACGAAAGCCTGCTGCGCTTTGAAGATGACAGTACCGATGTCGCCCCGAGCCTGGCTGAAAGCTATACCGTCTCAGACGATGGCCTGACCTACACCTTCAAGCTCCGTCAGGGCGTCAAGTTCCACGACGGCACCCCGTTTAACGCCGAAGCCGTTAAGTTCAACATCGTGCGCCAGCTGCCGGAAAACGCCATCCCCAAGATGTCCTATGCCGGTTTAGTCTACGGCGATGTGGCCAAGGTTGACGTCATTGACGAATACACCATCGCCATTACCTTAAAGAAGAAGAGCACCCCCTTCCTGCACAATATCGCCATGATGTATGCAGCCCCGATCATCAGCCCGGCTGCACTGCAGAAATATGGCAACAACGTGATGGAACACCCCTGCGGCACCGGCCCTTATAAATTTGTGGCCTGGGACAAGGGACAGCAGGTCATCCTGACCCGCAATGAGGATTACTGGGGCGAGCCTGCCAAGGTACAGAACCTGATTTTCCGTACCATGCCTGAAACATCTGCCCGTGTGGTGGCCCTGAACAACGGTGAAGTTGATGCCATCAACGGCATTGATGCCAACGTGATCCCTGAGATCAAGCAGGCCGGCAACTTAATCTTCTCCTCTGACGGCATGTCCACACAGTACATGTTCTTCAATACCAATGCCGCCCATGACTCTATCTGCAAGGACAAGGCAGTACGCCGCGCTATCGCTAAGGCCATTAATGTCCCTGAGATGGTACAGTCCCTCTACAAGGGTTATGACACCCCGGCAACCACCCTGCTGCCCAAGTTCGTACCGGGCTACAGCTCCAAGGTAAAGCCGGTTGCCTACGATCCGGAGGCTGCCAAGAAGGAGCTGGCTGCCCTGGGCGTCAAGCATCTTGATATCATCACCTATTCCGGTGCCCGTATCTACAATACTGTAGGTGGTCAAGTGCTAGCTGAGGCCATTCAGGCTTATCTGAAGGCCGCCGGTGTGGAATCTACAGTGGCGGTATACGACTGGGCTACCTATAAGAACAAACTGCTTACCGACAAGTTCGATTTAGGCTTCATGGGCTGGAACGGCGATAATGGAGATCCGGACAATTTCGTCAACCTGTTTGCCTCTGATGACATCATCAACAATCAGGGTCTGTGGGTAAATCAGGAGTACCGCGATCTGGTGTCTCAGGGCGTGGCCATGGCTGACGGCCCGGAGCGTAATGCCATTTACGAAAAGGCTGAAATGCTGATTGCAGAGGAAGTACCTTTCCTGCCGATCTCCCATCCGCAGATCTTAGGTGCTTACCGTCCTAATATTGAAAACTTTGCCATCCATCCGGTAGGGCTGACTTTCCTCAGCAAAACCGTCAAACACTGATAAAATACGGCCGGATTTCAGTTATAATATCCGTTTGTGCCTGGGACCCCGCGCTTTTGCGGGGTCTTCTGCCTTATCCATAGCATGTTTTAACTTATACTTTTTCCCTTAATAACCTGTGCAGCTGCGCAGCGAGGATCAGTCACAGTGCTGTTATATTTTATAAAACGCCTCCTAATGCTGATACCGGTGCTCTTTTTCGTGTCAGTGCTGGTATTCCTAATCATGCGGGTCTTTTCACCCGATCCTGCAACCATCGTGCTCGGTCAGCACACCACTTTAGAAAAGGCTGCCGCCTGGCGGGAAGCCATGGGCCTGAACGAACCGATTGTGGTGCAGTACCTAGATTATATGTACAACGTGCTGCACGGTGATTTCGGGGTCTCCTACTTCACCAATACCCCGGTTACCACTGAGCTGCTCTCCCGCCTGCCTGCTACCATTGAGCTTTCCGTCATTGCCATCATCATTGCCTCTGTGGTGGGTGTATTTTTTGGCATCATCTCTGCAGTAAAGAAAAACTCCATCATCGACAACTTCACCATGACCACTGCCCTGATCGGTGTGTCGATGCCGGTGTTTTGGCTCGGAATGCTGCTTATCATTTTATTTTCTGGCTATTTGCACTTAGTGCCCTCAGGCGGCCGTATAGATACCCTAATGCGCCCTTATGGCGGTACCGGCTTTTATTTCTACGACACCCTGATGGCCGGTGACTATGAAGCCTTCTTCAATGCCCTGCAGCATGCAGCCTTACCTGCGGTGACCCTGGCCGGTTATTCCATGGCCATCATCACCCGCATGACCCGCTCTTCCATGCTCGACGTCCTGCATCAGGACTATATCAGGACTGCCCGCGCCAAGGGACTTAGTGCCAAGAGCGTCATTTTCAAGCACGCCTTCCGCAACGCCCTGCTGCCGGTCATCACCGTGATTGGACTGCAGTTTGGATCCCTGCTTTCAGGGGCCGTGCTCACTGAGACCGTATTCGCCTGGCCGGGGATCGGCGCCTATTCGGTGCAGTGCATCCTGCGTTCTGACTTCCCGGTGATCCAGGGGGTGGTACTGATAGTGGCCTTTGTTTTCGTGATCATGAATTTACTGGTGGATCTGCTGTACGCCGCACTCGATCCGCGCGTTAAATATGCCCAGGAGAGTGCCTGATGACTGACAGCGCAATTACCCTAAGAAAAAGTTCCAAATGGGGCGACATGTGGGCCTCCATCTGTGCCAACAAGGCAGCCCTCACCAGCCTGATCTTCATCCTGGCACTGGTGCTTACCGCCGTGGTGATAGCCATATCCCAGGCGCTTGGTTTTCAGATTCTGCCCTATGATCCTAATGTCGGCGACATGGACAAAGCTTTCATTGCTCCTTGTGCCGAACATTGGTTTGGTACTGATCAATTAGGCCGTGATATTTTCAGCCGTGTGCTTGACGGCACCAAGATCTCCCTGTCTGTCGGGGTGGCAGCCGTTTCCATTGCCCTGATCTCCGGCACCCTGCTTGGTGCCATCGGCGGCTTTTTCGGCGGACGCCTGGATAATCTGATCATGCGCGCCATGGACGTCATCCTGTCCGTACCTTCCATTTTGCTGGCCATCACCTTCATGGCGGCCATGGGGCGAGGCCTTGACAAGGCGGTACTGGCCATCGGCCTGGTCTCCATCCCTGAATATGCCCGTATTGCCCGCTCCTGCGTGATGGCGGTCAAGGCCAACGACTATATTCAGGCCGCCCGGGTCACCGGGGACAGCAACCTGCGCATCATCTTAAAGCACATTGTGCCCAACATCACCTCCCCGATTGTAGTCAGGGCCACCCTGGGTATTTCCTCAGCTGTGCTGGACACCGCCGCCCTGGGCTTCCTGGGCCTTGGGGTGCAGCCACCCTTTGCAGAATGGGGTGACATGCTGGCCCGCTCGCGCAGCTTCATTTTCTCTGCCCCCTATACCTTGATTTTCCCAGGTCTTGCCATCACCATTACCGTGCTGGCTTTCAACCTGTTCGGCGACGGTCTGCGCGACGCGCTCGATCCGCGCTCCAGACGCCGTTAAGGAGGCAAGCCATGTTACTTGAAGTTTCACATTTGACCACGGAGTTCCGCACCCGCCGCGGCATTGTACAGGCGGTGCGCGATGTGAGCTTTGCCATCGACAGGGGCGAGATCCTGGCCCTGGTGGGTGAATCCGGCTCCGGCAAGTCAGTAACCTCGCTGTCCATCATGGGGCTGTTAAGCTCCAACGGCCGAATCAGCTCCGGTAAGATCCTGTTTAATGGCGAAGATCTGCTGACCAAGTCCGAGCATGCCCTGCGGCATATCCGCGGCAATAATATCTCCATGATCTTCCAGGAGCCGATGACATCCTTAAACCCGATCTTCACGGTCGGGGATCAGATTTTAGAAAGCATCCGCCTGCACACTAAACTCAGCAAAAAGGAAGCGCAGGAAAAAATGTTGCATCTGCTGGATCTGGTCGGCATCCCTAATCCGGCCAAGCGTGTGCGGGACTATCCGCATCAGCTCTCAGGCGGCATGCGCCAGCGCGTGATGATCGCCATTGCCATGGCCTGTGAGCCCCAGCTTTTAATTGCTGACGAGCCTACTACTGCCCTCGATGTCACCATTCAGGCTCAGATCCTCGATCTGATTTACCGTATGCGCGAGCAGTTCAATATCTCGGTGCTGCTCATCACCCATGATCTGGGGGTGGTGGCTGAAGCCGCCGATAGGGTAGCCGTGATGTACTGCGGCCGCATTGTGGAGGAAGGGAAGACCGCTGATATCCTGTCCCGCCCTGCTCATCCCTACACCCTTGGCCTGCTGCGCTCAATCCCGCGCCTTGATGATAACTCCCAGCGGCTTTATATGATCCCGGGCATGGTGCCACCGCCAGAGGAAGTTCCTGAATACTGCGCCTTTGCAGATCGCTGTGAGCGCGCCACAGACAAGTGCCGTGAAGGCCTGCCTCCCTTTATTGCCTTAAAGGAGCGAAACGTCCGCTGCATCAACATCATTTCGGAGGAAGCGTAATGAGCGACAAACAGGAAGTGCTGTTGGAGCTTAAGGATCTGTGCAAGTATTTCCCGGTGCGCAGTGGTATTTTCAAGCAGCATCTGAACTTATTGAAGGCCGTCGATCAGGTTTCCTTGAAGATCTACCGCGGCGAGGCCTTCGGCCTGGTCGGAGAATCTGGCTGTGGTAAAACCACCTTAGGCAAGATGATAGCCGGACTCTATCACCCCACCCACGGGCAGATCCTGTTTGAAGGCACGGATCTGGCTGCCTTAAAGGATAATCAGCGCCGCCGCTTCT
>CALXOT010000053.1 GCA_944390085.1 uncultured Succinivibrionaceae bacterium | reverse complement strand
GGCTTTTTTGCTCCGACCTGATGGGGGCATTGTGGACATGCCCGTAAGTGCCCAGTAATGGGTGCTTACTAAAAGTGAGGCACCGTCTTCACGAAACCTCGCACGTAAGTGCGTAGGTAGTTCATGTGCCCGGGCTGCCAGATTTATAAAGAATCGCAGTTCTTCATGGGGCAGCCTGCCAAAGAGCAGATCTGTAAAATACTGCCGGATTTTTGCTGAAACTGCCTTATTTTCCTGTAAATACGGGTGATCTTTGATGAAATTGTGAGCAATTTCTGCAAAAGATCTGAGGGCATCGACATAGGTGTTAGCCGCCATCAGTTTCAGGGACAGAAAAATCACCGGATATTGATTCATCCACGTTTGGCAAATATCCGGACGTCTTTGGATCTTAAGTCCGGCAAACAGTGCAGCACCTTCCTTCCTGCAGTCCAGATCAAAAAAGCATCTGAGCATGGACAGGTTCAGGGTTTTGCCAAAGCGCCGCGGTCTGGTGATAAGAAAAATATAGTGACTCGTTCTGATACAGTTGTCTTGGGGGAACAGACGCTCAATAAAAAAGCTTTTGTCGATATACAACATATTGCCTGGAACGAACTTCTTTAAAGGGTGGTTGTCCAACAGGTACTTGCTGCATACTAACTTTTGTCATGCTCCCTGAAGCTTCTTTACTGTACACGCTAACTGTACTGAGCTGCTCTTTTTTAGGTATAGCTGCAACTTTAGTATATCCCAATTAAGCTTTGGCTAAATTTCTGTTTTGAGCGGCAGGCAAAGCGCTTTACAATGGTGGCGCCATGTGGTGATTGAAGACGGAGAGCGAGAATTAATGAGTCTGCATCAAGCAGTGTATCTGGATTACGCGGCGGCCACCCCGGTTGATCCGCGGGTGATTGATGCCATGGTGTCCTGCCTTAAGCTTAATGGTACTTTTGCCAATCCTTCCTCCAAGGATCATGCCTACGGCTGGCAGGCGGCAGAAGCGGTAGAAAATGCCCGCGGGCAGATTGCTGATCTAATTGGCTGTTCGCCTCTGGAGATTATCTTTACCTCAGGGGCTACAGAGAGTAATAATCTGGCAATTTTTGGCCTGAGCAAGGCCTTGAGGCAGCAAGGCGATCCTCGCCGGAGCATCGTTACTTCCAAAATAGAACATAAGGCGGTACTTGAGGCCTGTGCCATGCTCGAAGAGCAGGGCTATCAGGTGACCTATTTGGATCCACGTCCGGATGGCACCCTGGATTGTGAGCTCCTTGCCCCGCACCTGACAGCAGATGTGTTTTTAGTCTCCATTTCCCAGGCCAATTCAGTGACCGGCGCAGTAAGCGACATGCATGCGCTGGCCACGCTGTGCCGCAGCCGCGGCATTTACTATCACTCTGACTGTGCACAGAGTATCGGTTATGAAAAATTTGATCTGGACAAGAGCGATATTTCACTGGTCAGCCTCACCCCGGAAAAGATCTGTGGCCCCAAGGGCGCAGGGGCGCTCTTTATTAACCGCTCCCAGCAGGTGCCGCTTGCTCCCATGATTGTAGGCGGCGGACAGGAAAAAGGTCTGCGCGGTGGCACGGTGGCCTCACATCAGGTAGTAGGCATGGGCAAGGCCTTTGAGCTGATGGCACAGGAAGGCAAGCAGGACAAGGAACGTTTAAATGGCCTGCGCTCTTATTTAATTGAACTGCTGCAACAGGGGACGGACTGCCGCATCAATGGCAGTGCAACCCATCATCTGCCGCATATTCTGTCAGTGACCTTCCCGGGCATTGATGGACGCCTGCTGCTGCCCTCTTTAAGGAATACAGCCTGTTCATCAGGATCTGCCTGTTCCTCGGCTGATTTAAAACCAAGCTATGTGCTCACCGCCATGGGCCTTAGCGATGAAGATGCCAGGGCGTCCCTGCGCCTGTCGGTGGGGCGCTTTACTTCCCGTGAGGACATTGAGTGTGCCGCGCGGGATATTGTGGCAGTAGTAAATAAATTAAGACATTCAGCAAAACCGGCCGGACTGTAAAAGCCGGTGGGTGACCAGGCAAATTAAGGCTTGGGCAAATAAATAATTATGAAACAGGAAGCGTCCAGCTTGCAGTGTGGAAACTGCGGTTTTACCAGGACGCAGTGATGACAATAAGGATCCAAACCATGGAATTAAAGCTCTATAGCGCAGCAGGGGATAATTATCTGCCTGAGCAATTTGTTAAGGTAAATCTTACCTCAGAGCCCTCTGCCCTGTTTGCCCCGGGTACGCAGATCTTCCCGGCCGCAGCTGGCGGGCTTGATCTGCTCTTCAACCCTTCTGACTTCAAGGCCTTTCAGCAGGCAGGACGCCTGCTGGCCGGTGCCGGGGTGTTTAAGGTCAATTTAAGTGGCGTAAAAATCAGCAAGCGCGAGGCCCTGTTCTTTTTACAGGGGCTTTATGATGGGCGCAATTCCCTGCAGGTAGTGTTTGAGCTCGATGACGCTGCGCTCTTTGAAATTGAACAGCAGGCCAATTTGCTCTTTGCCCTGCGTTATCTTGCCGGTACCTCCTCCAAGGTATCCACCCCGCTAAGCCTGATTGAACGCCTTACCTTGCTGTGTGCACAGACTGCCGAGCAATGTGCAGCTGGACAGGTGACAGGCCGGATTATAAAGCGCGGGGATGCAGAATTTGAGCACTGTGCTGGGCTTAGGGCAGTTGGCTCTGGCAGTGTCAACGATCCTGCCATGGGGATCATTGACTTTATTCCGGCAGGTTTAACTGACAGTGCGCCACTTGATTTTGCTCTGGTGGGTAAGGGGATCACCTTTGACTCTGGCGGCTATGATTTAAAGCCCTCAAAATTCATGAGCACTATGCGCACTGACAAATGTGGCGCGGTTTACATGGCAGGCACTCTGGCCTTTGCCATCTTAAATGGCCTTAAGCGGCGCGTGCGTTGCTATTTACCCTGCTCTGAAAATTTAGTTTCAGGCAGTTCCATGCTGCCTGGCGATATCATTAGTTATCCCAATGGCGTAAGCGTGGAGATAAACAATACTGATGCTGAGGGGCGCTTGGTTTTAGCAGATGGCCTGCTGCAGGCTCAGCAGGATGGAGCCCGCTTCATCATTGATGCTGCTACCCTCACCGGAGCTGCCAAGGTGGCAGTGGGGCGGGATATAACCGCTTATTTTGCTTCAGATAAGCTGGCCTCAGAGCTACAGCTTGAAGAGCTGTTTGCTGAAAATGAGGAGGAGCTGTGGCGTTTGCCGCTGCGTCCTTATTTCAAGCGCTTTTTAAAGAGTGAGCGTGCCTGTATGACTAATTCAGGTCATGGTGACGGGGCACCGGGAGCTTCAGTGGCAGCTGCCTTTTTGCAAAGCTTTGTCAGTCCTGAACTGCCGTGGCTGCACTTTGATTTAAGTTCAGCCTATATGGCTGAAAGCTCACCTTTCTATGCCTCAGCGCAAGCGACTGCCGCAGGAGTGTATTCTTTAGCGCAGTTTTTGTGCCGGCAGTAACTTGCCTGCAGGATCAGGCAGCTTGATCAGGTTTCAGGCAGCCCTCTGCGGCAGGCAACAGCAGTTTGGTCTGACACAATAAAAAGCGCGGGCTGTTGCCCGCGCAGAATAAGGGGGGGGGTAGTTGTTTAGTCAAGCTGCAGCGTCAGCTGGGCGCTGTGGCAGGTTATCTGCAAGCCCAGGGCGCTGTCTTCGCAGCTTGCCTGCCCGGCCGTTACCTGTGCGCCATGCAGGTTGCGCAGGCGCAGGGTAAAGCCGTCAAGACCACTTGCGCTGACAGTGAGCTGTTTGCCGCTGCGGGCAACCGTCACCTGGCCTGCAGCCTTGCCGTTTACATCGCATAAGTGGCAGCAGGCTTCTTTGCCGTCATTTAAGGCAAAGAGTTCCAGCATGCACTCATGCGGATAGTCATAGTCAGGCTGCTTGCTGTTGGTGCCCAGAGCCAGCAGGGTGTTTTCCTTCACATACAAGGGCAGGGACACAAAGCCATGTTGTTCGGTAAAGAAACGCAGTGCGTCGCAGGCTTCATCATCGTAATTCCAGGGCACCCGGTAGGATTTGGAACCGTGCAGGCGGCTATGGCTTGACAGCAGGCCAAAGGCCACCCAGCGTTTGTAGACATCCGCCGGAGCAGTATTCTCAAAGCCACCGATATCATGGCTCCAGAAGGCAAAGCCGCTTGCAGCCAAAGACAGGCCGCCACGCAAGGTCTCAGCCATGGACTTGTAGGTACCGTAACAGTCGTCGCCCCAGTGTGCCGGGAATTGCTGGCCGCCTGCAGTGGCGCTTCTGGCAAAGAGCACTGCCTGATTGCGGCCGCGGCACTTTTCGAGCACTTCAAACACGGCCTGATTATAAAGCTGGGTATAGTAATTGTGGATAAGGCGCGGATCTGAGCCGTCATGGAAGACACAGTCCGTGGGGATGCGTTCGCCAAAATCAGTCTTGAAGCAATCCACCCCCTGCTGGCACAGTACCCGCAGTTTGTCCTGATACCATTTGGTGGCCTTGGGATTAGTAAAGTCCACGATGGCCTGGACTGATTGCCACAGATCCCATTGCCACACGCTGCCGTCCGGACGCTTCAGGAAATAACCTTTGGCCATGCCTTCAGCAAAGAGCGGGGGTTTTTGCCCGACATAGGGATTGATCCATACGCACAGTTTGAGCCACTTCTGATGCAGGCGCTTCATCATGCCCACCGGATCGGGGAAACAGTCATGATCCCAATCAAAATTACACCACTCAAAACCCTTCATCCAGAAGCAGTCAAAGTGGAATACGTGCAGCGGGATCTGACGTTCGGCCATGCCGTCAATAAAGGAGGTGACGGTCTTTTCGTCATAGTTGGTGGTAAAGGAGGTGGTAAGCCACAGGCCAAAGGACCAGGCCGGCGGCAGGGCAGGCAGTCCAGATAAATGGGTATATTTTGACACTGCGCCCCGCACATCCTGGCCATCAATCACGATGTACTCCAGGCTTTCACCTTCCACGCTGAATTGGGCTTTGGATACCTTTTCGGAGGCAATCTCATAAGAAACGTCTTCGGGGTGATTGACGAAGACGCCAGAGCCCTTGGAGGTGACATAGAAAGGTACGTTCTTATATGCCTGTTCGGTGCTGGTACCGCCGTCGCGGTTCCACATGTCAGTGCTCTGCCCGTTTTTGACAAAGGAGGTAAAGCGCTCGCCCAGGCCATAGACACACTCGCCGACCCCAGGTTTAAGCAGGTAAACAGATAATGTTTGCCGCTCTTGCCATCAGTGATATAGCCGCAGTCCTTAAAGTCGCAGCCGGTGAGCAGCTTTCCCTTACTGTAAAACTTAAGGGCGAAGGGATAGCGCTCTATCTCAAGGCGGAGGCTGCCGGCGCTAAAGCAGAGCTTGTCTTCTTGCTCGCTGTAGCATACCGAACTTTCTGTTGTCTGCAGCTCATATTCATGGCAGCGGCGCATGGCTCCCTGATGATGTACCGTCTTCACGGAGATCATGTCAGGGCGCGGGCTGCTGCTGATGTAGGTGATAAGCGGCAGGTTGATCTGGCGACCACGGTCTGACAGCACTTCCCTGACTGCAGCATATACAGTGAGTGTCTTGCCGTCAAAAGAGGCTTCATAGATCTGGGGCGGGTTCAAGATGTCAAGGCCGGCTAAATAAGCCAGTTGCCATCGCTGATTTTCATAGTGTCTGGTTCCTGTGTCTGATTTCGGTTGTATTTAACTAATGCCGCTTTCATCCCCAGGCTCACGCAAGGGGAATTACGCGGCATTAGTTAAAATCATGCACTTGCTGCACCGGCATCATTTGTCGCAGGCGGAGCTGTGTAGCAGGATGGCTCTTAGTAAATCGCAAGTCAGTGCCTTGGTCAAAAGTCTGGAAAGCTGTAACCTGATCCGGCGCAGCGGTGAGCTGTGCTGTCCGGCACAAGGCTTGGGGCGGCCTCAGCTGTTGCTTGAGATCTGCCCGGAGCGCGGTTATTGCGCCTTGCTTATCAACATGCTGGCAGATTGCTTGCTGTATGTGTTTTCCTACGGTGACTGTAAGCTGCAAGCCTGCCTGCGTCTGGAACACAGCGACAGTGTCGCAGACCTGGCGCAGCGGGTGCGGGAGTCACTGTTGTCCTGGTGCGAGGAGCGTCATTGTTCCCTGTCAGATTTTCTGGTGCTGCTTGCAGCAGAACAGGTGGTAGTGGAACAGGGCTTTGACAGTGTGGTAGTCAAGGATAAGGTACTTGATGATGTCAATTGTGAACTCTCTGCTGTTTTCCGTTCTGAGCTGGGCTTTCCCTGTTATGTTTGCAACTTAGCCTGGGGACATTTGCGGGCAATTCTGGAAAAGGTTGATCCACCACCACGTGACGGGATCTTTTTCATGTGCGGCGAAGGCTCGGTGGGCTTTGGACTGGTGATGCACGGGCAGATAGTCCTGGGCAGCCACGGTACTTTCCCTGAATGTGCTCATCTTAGCTATGAACACGGTTTTGAGCGCTCGCTGGGCAATTACGGACCGCATACTGCAGATGCCCTGTACTTTGCGATAAGTGAGCTTTCCCCGGTATTCATGATAAGTTCCATCACGGTTTCAGGGATCTGCTTTGAGGGGCATACTGAGGTGATAGATGAGGTCAGGGCCCGTTTTGCCAGCCATCCCAATCCATTCTTGTCCGGACTTGAAATAAATTATGTTCCCATGACCGCTGCAGAGCGCCTTACGGAACTTGCCCGCCTGAGCTTTGATCTGGCGGTGGAGCTGATAAATCCCCAGCAACTACGCCGCAGCCTGACTGCCATGCTGCCAGGCAAGGTGGACTGAGGTTCGGTACAGTACGCCGCTCTTTTTTACCGGACAAAAACAAGAAAAAGCTGACGAACAGCTCACGTTTTGGCACAGACCTCAATCTGTGCGATACCTAATCAGCCGGCCTTGTCTTACAATCAGAAGTCAGAAGAATAACAATAAATACTGCTCACAGGGTAAGGGGTAAAACATGGATTATCAGCATATAGTGGTGTTAACCGGGGCTGGGGTTTCAGCAGAGTCCGGGATCCCGGTATTCCGTTCGGAGACCGGTTTGTGGGAAAACCACCGGGTGGAAGATGTCTGTGTGCCGGAGGCTTTGGTGCGCAATCCTCGGCTGGTGCATGATTTTTACAATACCATGCGCCGTAATTTAAAAACCAAGGACCCCAATCCGGCGCATCGGGCCATTGCCAAACTGCAGCAGGAATGGCCGCAGCGTGGTGGCAAGGTAACCCTGGTGACGCAGAATATTGATGATCTGCACGAGATGGCAGGCAGCATGGAAGTCATTCATATGCACGGTGAGCTCAACAGCCTGCTGTGCGCTAAATGCGGTAGGCGCTGGTTTAATGATGAGGATTCCTCTCCTGAGGATATCTGTCCGCACTGCAAGGCGCAGGCTGTGCGTCCTGACATTGTGTTCTTTGGCGAAATCCCTTATTACATGGATGAGATCACTGCAGCACTTGCAGCTTGTGATCTTTTTATCGCGGTGGGCACTTCTGGGGTGGTCTATCCGGCGGCAGGTTTTTGTCAGTATGCCCGGGCGCAGCATGCTGTGTGTGTGGAGTTTAATTTGGAAAAGAGCGCGGTGGCCACGAACTTTCATTATGGTCTGTACGGCAAGGCCAGTCAGACGGTACCGGCTTTTGTGAAACATCTGTTGATAACTGGTCAACTGCTACGTACAGATGAGGAAATATAACAAATGAGTAACATGCCGCAGCATCTGCCAAAGCTGCCTTTAGGTTTCAGCGATTTTGAGCTGATACGCCGTTTCAATTTACTCTATCTTGATCGTACAGATTTGATTTATGAGTTGGCAAAAGATCCGGGGACTTTCTTTTTATCAAGACCCCGCCGTTTTGGTAAAAGTCTTTTGACTTCAACATTGCATTCTTTATTTGAGCATGGCATTACACATTTTGGCGGACTTAAAATTGCAAAGCTGTGGCATGATGAAACATATCCGGTTACCATCTTGATTTTTCAGCACTCGATCTGAGATCTGCGGAGGATTTTACTGCATCTTTGTGCAGTTACTTGAAAACTCTTTATAGCTTCAACGGACTTAACTGTAATACAGACAGTTTGTATCCAGCTGATATTTTTGCTGATTTATACCAGCAACAGGTAGCAAAATGGCACAAGCCTCCGGTGCTCTTGATAGATGAATACGATGCTCCTTTAACTGAGTCCATGTTACAACCGGAGCTGTTTGAAAAAGTTCGGACTGTTCTGGTAGCTTTTTATAAAAAAATCAAAGCAATCAGTTTTTTTCGCTTTGTGTTTATTACAGGGGTAACGCGTTTTTCTCAGACCAGTATTTTTTCTGCACTGAATATGCTAAATGATCTGAGTATGTCTCCGCGTTTTGGCACTTTGCTAGGACTTGTAAAGGCTGATTTAGAGGGAGTTTTACGGCCTTTGGTACTCAAAGCTTCCAGAACCCTGCAGCTGACAGAGGAAGAGCTGATCTCTGAGCTTACTTCATATTACGACAATTATTGTTTTGACGGAAAAAGGGAGCATACGGTATTTAATCTGTGGTCAGTGCTGAATTTTTTGCAGGAACCGGAAAATGGTTTCAAGCCGTACTGGTATCTGACGGGAGGACTGTCCACGCTTATGATCAATTATTTTAAGCAACGTGCCTTTATAAAAGAGGAGCAAAGTTACAGCCTTTCTGAACTGGAGGAAAAAGAACTACTTGGTGGATGCCTGCTTAATATAAAAGATTTGGAATTAAGCATCAGTCCGCAAACTATTGATTATCGGGTGTTATTGTTTCAGACTGGTTACTATACTGTTTTGGCATCTGAAAATACCTCCATCAGGCTAGGGATTCCGAACTTGGAGGTTTTAAGCTCGATTACCCATCTGTTTTACAAACATATTTATGCAGCAGA
>CALXOT010000052.1 GCA_944390085.1 uncultured Succinivibrionaceae bacterium | reverse complement strand
CCCGATGCAAAAGCTGAGCGCCTGTCTATCTTTGCCCAGGAGGTGGCATTGCCATATAAGGACGAAATATACCCATCTAAGCTTACCAGGTTGTTACAATCCTTAACTAATTCAAAAATTGAAGAATTTTTTCGTATATATTTAAGAAAGCTCACCACAGGCAAGATTTTATCGGGTAAACGTTTTTGGGCTATAGATTCAACATCCATCAGCACTTATGCCAAATTGGCAGAGGCCAGTTACGGTAAGAACAAGCAGGACGAAGAGCTGCCGCAACTTAATGTGATGTTTGTAACCGATGAAGATAGTGCTCGTCCACTATATTTTCAACATTTCAATGGTTCCATACCGGACATGGCGGCCTGTGTTGAAATATTTGAGATGTTGCTGAATTTAGGCGTTCATTCATTTGTAGCTGTGGCAGACCGAGGTTTTTTCAGTGAAACCAATATGGCCGCATTGATTGATAAGGGCTACCATTTTGTTATGTGTGTACCCTTTGAGCGGTGCAGCTCTTATCAGAGCTATATTTACGAGGCACAAGCCGCCATGGCTGCCGACAACTTGTACAGTCTGCGCTGTGATCAGGAAGTCTATACGTCACCTAAACAGGAGGATGTAGGCGGAGGGCATAAGGCGCACGTGCACGTGTTTTTCAATAAGCACGCGGCCAGCGATCAAGCAATTGCATATCAAAAGCGGCTTAAGGCAGTTGAAAAGGATTATTTTAGTCAGAAAACGCTGACAGCAGAAAACGTGCAATTTATGCTTAATAATTTTGAGCATGATGAGCAAGGTAATTTTAAGGAGCAGGGCAAAGGCAAGCTGGCACTTAATAAAAGAGAGTATCAGCGTAATATCAATAATTGTGGCGTGTTTCTGGCAGTATCAGATTCAGTCAAGCGGGCAGAAATAGCATATGAGGCATATGCGAGCCGGCAGGCGATAGAGCAAAACTTCAGGACATTAAAAGACCGGATGCAAATCAAGAGATTGCGGGTAAGCACAGAGGAAAGCTTGGACGGGAAATGCTTTATAGAGTTTCTGGCAGTAACGCTGAACACGTTTATAGATAAAATCATCACAAGGGTGAAGCAGAAGGAAGGGGCAAACAGATTGCCCCACCACAGCGTAATGGGGATCCTGGATGAGTTGCGCGGGATAAGGGAAACCTATTTCAGCGAAACAAAGGAATACGTGGTAAGTCCGATCTCAAAGAAACAGCGGGACTGTCTGGCATTATTTGGGGTAAAACCGCCGGTATCGCATTATGAGGAAGGGCTAGCTACGGCAAATCAAGTAACGGTAGCGCCAAAGCCGCATGGCGAAGGCCTGAAAAAATGACTTTTAGCGTTGTACCTAGTTTGGAAATTTTCGGAAAAAGGATGGTGCTGGCAGTAAGTCTCGAACTCACGACCCCCTGTTTACAAAACAGGTGCTCTACCAACTGAGCTATGCCAGCAAAAATGTGGTTAAATTATACCAACATTTTTTCGCTAATCAAGGAATACTCTTGACTACCCATTATATCGACGCCCGCGGCCTTACCTGCCCTGAACCTCTGATGTTGCTTAAAGCCAAGATACGCAGCATTGCTGCTGGGGATGAAGTTGAACTTTTATCCGAGGATCCGGTTTCATCCCGCGATGTACCAGCCTATTGCAAATTTTTAGGACATGAACTGCTGGCCACCCCTGATGCGGAACATCCAGCCCGCTATATAATAAAAAAACGTTTATCTTAAATTAATTTATTGTTTTTAAACAAATAAATTAATAATATTCTTTTGGTCATCCTCTGGTCTCCAAACTTAGTCTTATTTTTAGCAGACGACTGCGCTATACACGCCCTAAAGCCTTGCAAAAGGCCCGATCCAACGTGATCTTTCTGCTAAAATAATCCTTATTTTTTATCGTCCTCATTGGATTTTCAAAATGCCTAACAACTATGATCTTCAGACCTTCCAGGGTCTGATTTTTACTTTGCAGGATTACTGGATGCGGCAAGGCTGCATGATCTCCCAGCCCTTTGACATGGAAGTCGGTGCAGGTACCTCCCATCCCATGACCTTCCTGCGCTCATTAGGCCCTGAGCCTATTTGCTGCGCCTACGTGCAGCCATCGCGCAGACCGACTGACGGCCGTTATGGCGAGAACCCCAACCGTCTGCAGCACTATTATCAGTTTCAGGTTATTTTAAAGCCATCCCCTGATGATATTCAGGATCTCTACTTAGGATCCCTCAAAGAATTAGGCTTTGATCCTACCGTCAATGACATCCGCTTTGTGGAAGATAATTGGGAGAACCCCACCCTGGGAGCCTGGGGTCTGGGCTGGGAAGTGTGGCTCAATGGCATGGAAATCTCACAGTTCACCTACTTCCAGCAAGTAGGTGGCCTGGAATGCTTCCCGGTCACTGGCGAACTGACCTATGGCCTGGAGCGCCTTGCCATGTATATTCAGGGCAAAAACTCAATTTATGATCTGGTTTGGGCCAAAACTAAGACCGGTGTGGTTACCTACGGAGATGTCTTCCATCAAAATGAGGTCGAGCAGTCTGCCTATAACTTTGAATATGCTGACACTGCCTTCCTGTTTAAGATGTTTGATCAGATGGAACAGGAGAGCTCTGCTCTGTTACAGTTAGAAAAGCCTTTACCTTTACCTTTACCGGCCTACGAGCGCGTGCTGAAAGCAGCCCATTGCTTCAACCTGCTTGATGCCCGTCACGCTATTTCCGTAACGGAAAGACAGCGCTTTATCTTGCGTATCCGGACCTTATCCCGTGCCGTAGCTGAGGCTTATTACAAATCCCGCGAAGAGCTGGGCTTCCCTCTTTGCAAAAGACAGGCGGAGGCTGAATAAACATGACCGCACAAAATCTGCTGCTTGAATTAGGCACCGAAGAGCTGCCGCCCAAGGCACTGCGTAAGCTGGCTGAAGCATTGTGCTCTAACTTCACTGCACTGCTCAAGAAGGAAGATCTTTCCTTTGACTCCATCAAGTGGTACGCCACTCCGCGCCGTCTGGCTTTGATTGTTACTGCTCTTGCTGATAAGCAGGAGGACAAGACCATTGAGGTTAAGGGTCCTGCTATCAAGGCTGCCTTTAATGCTGATGGATCCCCCACCAAAGCCGCCGAGGGCTGGGCCAAATCCCATGGTATTACTGTGGATCAGGCGCAGCGTCTTAAAACTGATAAGGGCGAGTGGCTCTATATCAAGACCGTAAAGCAGGGTTCTGATACCGTCTCCTTAGTCCCGGAGATGTTCCGCCTGGCTCTGGCCAGCCTGCCCATTCCCAAACTGATGCACTGGGGTGCCAAGCGCGATGAATTTGTACGTCCAGTACATACCCTGTGCATGATTTATGGTTCAACCCTGATCCCTGGTTCAGTACTGGGTGTAAGTTCATCCAAGACTATCCGTGGTCACCGCTTCATGGGTCAGCAAATCCTTGAAATTAATAATGCTGATACCTATGTGGAGCAATTGCGTACTGAAGGCGCAGTGATTGCTGATTACGCTGAGCGTAAGGCCATGATTAAGGCTCAAGTAGAGCAGCTGGCAGCTTCTGTCCAGGGTAAAGCTGATTTGGATGATGCCTTGCTGGAGGAAGTAACTTCGCTTGTGGAGAATCCTCACGTCTTCCTGGCGTCCTTTGAAGAACGCTTCCTGAAGGTTCCGGCTGAAGCACTGGTCTACACCATGAAGGGAGATCAGAAGTACTTCCCGATTTACACTGCAGACGGCAAACTATTACCTAAATTTGCCTTCGTCTCTAACATCAACCCGCAGGATCCTTCCACCCTGATCGCCGGCAACGAACGTGTGGTGCGCCCGCGTCTGTCTGATGCTGAATTTTTCTTCAACACCGATCGCAAGCATAACCTCGAGTATTTCTATCAGCGCCTTGAGAATATCGTTTACCAGAAGGATATCGGCACCATTGCCTACAGAAGCACTGTAGTCGCTGAAGTTGCTGCCTATATTGCCTCCCTGATTGGCGCGGATGAAGCCTTATGTAAGCGTGCAGCTCATTTGGCCAAGTGCGATCTGGCCACTACCCTGGTCACTGAGTTTACTGATACTCAAGGGATCATGGGCATGCATTATGCTGAGCTCGACGGTGAGGATCCGGCTGTATCCAAGGCTATCTTTGAACAATACCTGCCTCGCTTTGCCGGTGACGCCATTCCTACCGCCCCGGTACCCATGGCAGTATCTCTGGCTGAGAAGGTGGTTACCCTGACTGGCATCTTTGGCATCAATCAACTGCCAAAGGGCGATAAGGATCCTTATGGCCTACGCCGTGCTGCCATCGGCATTATCCGCATTGCTATTGAGAACAAGCTCAACTTCAACCTGATTGATGTTATTAGCAAGTCTGCCGCCATTCTTGGTGATAAGGTAAAGTCTGCAGATACTGTTACCAATGTCTGTGACTATATCTTTAACCGCCTTAAGGCTTATTATCAGGATCAGGGCATTGGTGCTGAAATCTTCCAGGCTGTATTGTCGGTAAAGCCTGTTTCCCTGCTTGATTTTGATCTGCGGGTTAAGGCCGTGCAGAAATTCAAGCAATTGCCTGAAGCTGAGGATCTTGCTGCTGCCTATAAGCGTGTCAGCAATATTTTGTCCAAGGCTGATGCTGAGAGCGGTGAAGTTGATCCGGCACTGCTGCAGGAAGCCGCTGAGCAAGCTTTGGTTCAGCATCTGCAGGCTCTGCAGCCGGTCATTGATCAGTACTATCAGCATGGTGCTTATGAAGATGCACTGAGTAAACTGGCTGAGCTCAGATCCGATGTTGATCAGTTCTTTGAAAAGGTCATGGTAAATGTTGATGAGCCTGCCCTAAAGCGCAACCGCCTGCTGATCCTGACCAAGCTGGCAACTTTACTCTCTAACACCGCTGACATATCTGTTTTGTACTAAAACTAGTTTTCTCTATGCAGCCCCGCCATGCGGGGCTTTCTTTTATACCTCTAGTCATGATCCCATTTTACAGACGCTATACTATGTCTGCGGTAGCTGATTATATTGCTACAACCTATTCATTTTTAATTAGCACTTAATTCGTTAAGCCTACTAAGTCGGTAACCCCAAACTGCGCTATCTCCCTTAAAACCTATTTTTTACTTTATTTCCTTGTCAACTGCTGTACCTTTAATCTGTTTCTTCCCTTATCACCCTGTCCACCCTGATTTCTTGCTACCGAGAACCGGTTATTGTCCTAACCTTCACCATTATCTTCTCTTCTTTATTTTGATGCGCGTCACTTATCGTGTCGTAATATTCTTCATTTTATTGAGTTACCCTCGTTTATAACGACGCCTATGTTCCACGTGGAACATAACTCGACGTCAACTATTCCTTGATAGTTCTCATTGTCTATAACCTTCATATGCTCTTATAATGCTGTTTTGATGTTCCACGTAGAACATCTTAATTGCTAGGTCATCAATTGATGGTTTTAGTACAGACAATTACATCATCCATAACTGCACATCCTAGTTCGTCAATTTTGCATATCTCTTAATACAAACCTTGTGCCAAATGTAATCGCAAAATATTAAAACGTATTCTCCCGTTACAGTCTATACAATTTTGTTCATAGTTTTAATATGTCAACCCACTTCACGATCTAATGGAGAGTGAAAAATTGTTCCACATGGAACATCTGCCCAGATGTGAAAAATGAGTACAGAAAAAAGCTATGCGAAAAGGAAAAACAAGGATTTGTGATTGAATGGAAAACAGAACAAAGTAGAAAAAACGCCGGGAGTTAGCCGGCGTTAATATCTCAAGGAAAATCGATTAAATATCGAGGGTAGCTTTTTCCGCGTTCTCAGAAATGAAGGCGCGACGAACCTCAACTTCCTCACCCATCAATTCACTGAACAAGCGATCCGCCTCAATGGCATCAGAGATACTTACTTTAAGTAAGGTACGGCTGTCCGGATTCATTGTGGTATCAGACAACTGCTCAGCGGACATTTCGCCCAGACCTTTGTAGCGCTGAATGCTGACTCCGCTGAAGCCCTGCTTCATTAAAGTATTATAGGCCTCATGGAAATTCTTAACCGGGAAGGTCTTAGTGCCAGAACGGACATAAGCACCGTTCTCCAGCAAATCAGAGACCTCAGCGTTCATCTTCTTGAGCAGATAGAAATCGCTAGAATTAAAGAAAGCCGGGGTTAATTCAAACTCATAATCCAGACCATGAATGTGATGGACCAGCACCGGATAGAAGCAATCCTGAACCGGATCATGGAGAACCTTAGAGTAATAAGAAACACCCTCTGTCGGCAAGGACGGCAGGATCTTTACAAAACCTTCAGCCCACTTGCTGATCTGAGCTTCAGACTTAAAATCAGCATCCTGCAGCAAGGGATAATACATCAGATTAATAATGATATCTTCAGGATACTTGGCAGTAAGATGAGGCAGCGCAGACATCACCTTGTTATAGTGATTGAACAGCTGTTCCAGCGGGACTCCCTGAATCGGAGCAGCCTCAGCATTAACATAAAGGGCTGCATTGTCCAGAGCTAGAGTAGTACGGTACTGCAGCGCTTCCTTATCACTCTGCACATAAACCTTCTGTTTGCCCTTCTGATAGAGATAAAGCGGCGGCTGGGCAATATAGACGTAGCCACGCTCAATAATCTCTGGCATCTGGCGGTAGAAGAAGGTCAGCAACAAAATCCTAATATGGGCTCCGTCGACGTCAGCATCAGTCATGATGATGACCTTGTGGTAACGGAACTTGTCCGGATCATATTCATCCTTACCAATGCCACAACCTAAGGCAGTAATTAAAGTGCCAACCTGCTGTGACTGCAGCATGCGATCAAAACGGGCCTTCTCCACATTTAAAATCTTACCACGCAAAGGCAGGATAGCCTGGAACTTACTGTCGCGCCCGCCCTTGGCCGAACCACCGGCAGAATCTCCCTCGACGATGAAGAGTTCACATAAGGCAGGATCCTTTTCACGGCAAGTAGCTAGTTTATCCGGCAAAGAATTGATATCAAGCTTGCCGTTCTTGCGCGATAAATCGCGGGCGCGGCGCATAGCTTCACGTACACGGGCACTTTCAATAATCTTATTACAGATACTCTCAGCATCACCCGGATTCTCCTCCAGAAAATCCTTGAGCTTTTCAGTAAGAGTTGAAGTAACCGCGCTTGCTGCTTCCTGTGAGACCAGCTTATCTTTAGTTTGGGAAGAGAACTTAGGATCAGGCATCTTGACTGAGATCACTGCAGTCAGGCCTTCTCGGGCATCGTCGCCGGAAGTTGAGATCTTATGTTTCTTGGAATAACCCTGCTGCTCCAGGAAATTGGAAAAGGTTGAGGACAAGGCACGGCGGAATCCGGTAAGGTGAGTACCGCCATCCTTCTGCGGCACATTATTGGTAAAGCAGAAGATGCTTTCGTTATAGGCATCGGTCCACTGCATCGCCACTTCTACCTGAATGTGACCCTCACAGACCTTGGCACAGTGGAAAATCTTCTGATTGAGGACATTCTTGCCCTTATTTAAATACTTGACGAACTCCAGCATGCCGCCCTCATGATGGAAGGTCTGGGCATTGCCGTCGCGCTCATCCCTGATATTGATCTTAAGCCCTGAGTTCAGGAAGGACAGCTCACGTAGGCGTTTTTCCAGATACTTATAGTCAAAAGTAGTATTGGAGAAAATTGAAGGTGAGGGCAGGAAGCGCACCTCAGTTCCGGTTTCAGTGCTATCCCCGATAATCTCCAGCGGCGCGGTGGGATTACCGCCATTAACATAAGTCTGACGCCAGATATGACCCTGTCTCCAAATGGTAAGCTGCAGTTTGTCAGAGAGGGCATTTACCACTGAGATACCCACGCCATGCAAGCCACCTGAGACGGTATAGGAATTGGAGTCAAACTTGCCTCCAGCATGCAGCACCGTCATCACCACTTCAGCAGCGCTCTTTTGCTCCTCTGGGTGCATGTCGACCGGAATACCACGGCCATTATCCTTCACGCCCACCGAGCCGTCAGCATAAATGGTAACGGTGATCTCGGTACAAAAGCCGGCCAGAGCCTCATCAATAGAATTATCTACTGCCTCAAATACCATGTGGTGCAGTCCGGAACCATCATCGGTATCACCGATATACATTCCAGGACGCTTACGCACAGCTTCAAGACCATGCAGCACCTTGATGCTTGAAGTACCGTAACTATTATCTACAGCTGGCATTGTAACCTCAGTAAAAAAACTAAGACGGTGCCAAATGCCCGTCTTGCAATTCAAAAATCTTCTGTTTGCTCAGATCGCCAAACAGCAGCGCAGGCTCGATGTTAGCGATAAAAACCTGATTGTGACACTGCTCTAAATGGGTCAGCAGGATTTCCTGCGACCGCCTATCCAACTCTGAGTTCAGATCGTCGATAAGGAAGATGCAGTTGCGCTTGGTCTGCTCCTTAAATAAAAGACTTTGTGCCATGCGCATAGCGCAGACCAACAGCTTTAACTGACCGCGCGAAAGGGTAGATCCGGCTGCTAAAGCATCACATTTGATCTTGAGATCAGCCCGATGACAACCCATTGAAGTATAGCCTAAAACCCTGTCTTTTTCAAGGTTTGAGCCCAGGTCTGCAGCCAGGGAAACAGCATTTTCAAAGCCCTGATACAGTTCAAATGAAAAGCGGAACTGACATAAGAATTTATTGACAATAGTTAGTAAAATATCTTCAAAGGCCGCGACATACTGTGAACGCAAAGCGCTGATCCTGACTGAAAGCTCTGAGAGCAGCGCATCCCAGGGCACAAACAGAGCAGCCTCCGCACCGGAGCGCAACAGCGCATTGCGCTGTTTCAGCGCCTTGTGATATTGCGCGTACAGATGCTTGAACTCAGGTTCGGCATAATAAAGCCCCCAGTCGATGAAACGCCGCCTAAGCTCCGGTCCTCCAGTAATAAGCTCTATCCCCTGCGGATGAATTACCTGTACACACAGATGTGATACCAAATCAGTAAGCCTGCTAATGGGACTGCCATCAATCCTAATCCTGACACTGTGCTGGCTGCGCCCGCGGCTTACGCCAATGCTGTGGCTAAAGGCACCACTTCCTTGTCCCTGTTCATCTACCCTAGCAAAGATCTCAAAGGAAGGCTGCCCACGCCGGATCAAATATTGGGCATTGGCGCTACGAAAGGATCGGGCTAAAGCCAGATAGGAGATGGCCTCTAGCACTGAGGTCTTGCCGCTGCCATTGGGCCCTGAAATAAGATTAAAGGCAGAACCTGGCCTGAAATCAAGCTGCTCCAGGTTCCGGAAATTGTGTATCAGCAGTCTTTCAAGCAGCATCTCTATAAGTAAGACTAAGACCGTCCCGCCGCCGGCTGGGACAGGACGGCATTAACTTAAAGGCCTGAAACAGGATTAAACCACCACGCGACTGATGATATAACGCGTATGCATCTCACTTGCAGCCGATTCGTCCGCCGGGGTGATCATGGCATTGATCAGGGGTTGGCTGAAATTGAACTTCACTTCCTCACTTTGCATAGCGCCAAGCACCTCATTGACATAAGAGGCGTTAAGGGTGATATCGACCGGACTACCCTGATAGTTAATGGTCATCTGCGAAGTAGCAACTTCATGCTCGCTGTTTTCAGAGCGCAGGTTCAAAAAGCCGTCAGCAAAGACCAGATTGACCCCGTTGATGCGCTTGGAAGACAAAACCGCTACCTTGGAGATCTCGGATCTAAGCTCTGTACGGTTCACCGGAATGACATTCTTAATCTCACGCGGTAAAACTCCGCGCACATTGGGGAAATTGCACAAAAGCAGCTTAGAGGTGAGCTTATAGCCATTGCAGGTGGTGGTAATGTTACTCTTGGTAAAGGACAACTGCACTGGATCTGCCGTATTCTCCAAGATCTTATAGAGCTCTGCGGCACAGGGACGGATCAGAGTCACCCCAAAAAATTCGGTAACCGGGCTTTCCAAAGAAGTCTCGACCATGGCCATGCGGTGACCATCGGAGGTAAATACCGTAAGCTGCGAGCCGTCAGCCTCCAGGCGCATGCCGCGCAGATACTCACGGAACTCCTCCTGTGAGACACAGAAGATGGTGCTCTCAATAATACGGCGTAGGCGCCCCTGCTGAATGGAAATAACCTGCTCAGTCTCTTCATTGGCATTTTCAAAATCAGGGAAGTCATCTGCCGCACGGGTACGGATCCTGAACATGGTGGAACCGGTAGATACAGTAAGATCGCTGGCAAAATCCTGATCTGAGCCTTCAGTACACTTTAATGTGACAATGGCATTGGCCTGCAGTTTGGACAAGGTTTCACGCAGTTTGGAGGCCAGCACCAGGATCTGCCCCTCCTCAGCTACTGAAACCGGCACCTTATAGGCAAGCTCAATCCGGTAGTCGGTAGCCCTGATAGAAAGGTATCCATCCTTGACCATCAGGATCACGTTCTGCGTGATGTCATCAGGGGAGTTACCACCTGCAATGGAGCAGATATTCTGCAGGGGCTTGATGAAAGAAGCCAACGGTGCTGAAAATTCCATAACACTTATACCTTAAGACTTTGATAACTGTTACTAGGATTAATCCAGGATAATCCAAAATCCAGAAGAAAAACTGCCTGCCTGCGGCAGCCTTTCAGGCCACCCCCAAGATGCAGCGGCGATCATCATTAAAAGTTCATTGTAACCATCCTGCGGTAGCAGTGCTAAGCAGGAAAGAGGATATATAAAGATTAATCATTCTTCAGGGCCAGCTTCAGGCGGTGATAGCGAGAAGCTAGCTCCGGATCTGATTCCATCTTGGCCTTAACGCGCTGCACCGCCTCATAGACCGAACTGTGATCCTTATTAAAGGCCCGCCCAATGTCAGTCAGGGATGCAGACGGGATCAGCTCACGGATAAGCGCCATGGCCATGGAACGCGCCATGGAAACAGCCTTCTTACGCTCAGCACTTTCCATGGAAGAAACCTGAACCTCAAACTCCTTGGCCACCCTTTCCTTAATTGAATCCATGGACAGCACCTGATTAGAGGAATTGACCAGATTGGACAAAATCCTTACCGCATCATCGAAGGTGAGCTCATGGGAAATGGTGTACTGCGTATACAGGGTCTTGAGTGCCCCTTCTATTTCGCGTACATTGGAACGGATATGCGAGGCAATGTAATTGACGATGTCATCACTCAGGGTGATACCAATTTCCTTGCACTTATTCATGATGATGGCAGCGCGGGTTTCTACCGACGGCGGGATCACCTCACAGCAGACCCCGGAGCCAAAACGTGAGGTCAGGCGTGCCGAAAATCCCTTTAAATTGCCCGGAGCCTTATCAGAGGCCAGGATCAGCTGACGGTTGGGCCGGTCGATAAAATCGGCGATGATCTCAAAGAACACATCCCGTGACTTGGGCGCCTTAATAAAATTCTGGATATCATCGACAATGAAAACATCATTTTCGGTATAGAGATCCTGGAACTGCACGGACTGATCATCAAGGCCATTCTTCTTGCCCAGCTTGGCCATTGATTCCACATAATGGCGAATAAATTCCTCAGCGCGGATATAAACCAGGGATGAATCCGGGCGTTCCTTGCGAATGCGGTTGGCAATGGCAAAAAGCAGATGGGTCTTGCCCAGCCCCGATCCTCCATAAATGTAGAAAGGATTGTAATTGGAGGTACCGGGATTCGCCGCCACCGCCACGGCAGTTGCCACTAACAGACGGTTATCAGGATCAGTGACATAATTTTCAAAGGTCTTATTGGGGTTGATGGCCTCGTTGCGCATAAAACGCGGACGCTGCCTAAGCGGCGCCTGGGAATGCGGGTGCTGGTTCACATCTGCAAACTGTCCTTGCTGGGCCTGCAGTTCTGCAGGGGACAAATTAGGGGAACCTATCTGACCGTTGCCATTAAAACCATTGAAGCTGCCACCAGCATGGTTCAGGCGGCCGCCCTTGGCCAGGAGCGAGGGACGTTCAGCCTGATACAGGCCACGCGCACGGCCATTGTCATTAAAGCCCTGCTGCTGCGAAAAGCCAAAATTGGAGGCAGCAGGCTGCAGCGGGGGCTGGCTTGAGGCAGGACTGACAGCATTGGCAATTTCCACGGAAAAACCCATGTCTGATTTATTCAGCAAATGTGAGACCTCATCAAAAAAGGCCGGGGCATGGTGCAGGAAAATTTTATGAATATAAGAAGAACTGCACAAAAACTTGAGGTTGTTATTGTCCACGTTCAGTGTGACCTGAGTAGCAAAAAGCTGAATGATTGCCTGCTCGCTGGGATCACTGGTACGTGAGGAAACCTGTTTAATCGCCTGATTCCAAAGCTGAATAAAATCCATCTGATGAATGCCCTTGATAGCTGTAGCTGAGCTTGAAAATCAGTGCATTTTATCACAGCAGTGCGCTTGACCGCAGTCAAATCTCAATAGTAAAATACCTTGCTTTACAGCGCAGTGACAAACTACGCCCCTTACTGCTGCCCGCAAGACGCGCCGGGAGGCGCTGCCATCGCAGGTTACGGCACATTCAGGGAGCTCTGGTTTTGCTGCGGAGTGTTAAACCAACATAAAACCTGCGTATTAACGAGGATTAAAAGCATGAAACGTACTTTTCAGCCCAACGTGTTAAAGCGTAAGCGCACCCACGGTTTCCGCGTCCGTATGCGTACCGCTGACGGCCGTAAGGTGTTAGCCCGCCGCCGTGCCAAGGGCCGCAAGCGCTTAACCACTGTTAATGTCTAATA
Source organism: uncultured Succinivibrionaceae bacterium (assembly GCA_944390085.1). GTDB lineage: Bacteria > Pseudomonadota > Gammaproteobacteria > Enterobacterales > Succinivibrionaceae > Avisuccinivibrio. The sequence continues at coordinate 19,467 of CALXOT010000052.1, read as the reverse complement.
ACAGTTTTCCCCGTCAAGGGCGTTTGCTCTCGACTGAGGAATTTGATGCGGTATTTAAAAATCCCGTCCGTGCCAGCGCGCCTGGCATGGTGCTCCTGGCTAAAAGGAACACAGTCTCAAGGCCGCGGCTCGGACTGGTAGTACCCAAAAAAGTTTTAAAACGTGCTGTCTGGCGCAACCGCGTAAAGCGGCTGGTAAGAGAAACCTTCAGACAGCATCAGGATACCCTACCTGCAGCTGATCTGGTGTTTATCGCCAGGCCGAAGATAGGTGAAATAAGCAATAAAGATCTTTGTGCAGCTTTAACGCGCTTATGCAACAGCATCTCTCGCCGCTTGGGCAATCAGCCGTCCTGATGATCCGTGCCTATCAGAAAGTTTTAAGTCCGCTGTTAGGCCAGCATTGCCGCTTCTATCCAAGCTGCTCGCAGTACACCCTGGAAGCGATTCAGGAATGGGGTCTTATCAAGGGCGTGTACTTAGGCAGCAAAAGGATCTGCCGTTGCCATCCTTTAAATCCAGGTGGCATCGATCCGGTACCCAAGAATCCTGAAAAGCATCAGCATTAAATGATTTGCCATGGAATGTTAATCCTATGGAACAACAGAGAAACATACTATTCGTTATCTTTTTAATCCTGACCCTCTTTTTGTACTGGGCCTGGGAGAACGACAAGATTGTGGATGCCCGCAGGGCCGAAGTGGCAGCCCAGCAAGCTGAGCTGATAAACACCAATGCTCAGGCGGCAAGTTCCATCGGCAAGCTGATTACCCTGCAAAGTGACAACTTGCTGCTGACCATTAACTTAAATGGCGGCGACATCGTAGATGCCAAGCTGCTGCAGGTAATGCAGGAGCAGGGCAAGGATGATCCGTTCCATCTGCTGATGGAAGAGCCAGGCTTTGTCTATGTGGCACAAAGTGGCCTGGCCGGCCGTGACGGTCCAGACTCCAAGGCCCGTCCGCTCTATCAGAGTGAGCTCAATCAGTATCAGCTCAAGGAAGGTGAGGACAGCGTCAGTGCCGTACTGAGCTTCACCCAGGATAATGTCACCTATACCAAGACCTATACCTTAAAACGCGGCAGCTACGTAGTGGATGTGGATTATCAGGTGGATAACCACAGTGGCCGTGAACTGTCCATGGCCTTCTACGGTCAGTTGAAGCAAACCGTGGACATTGAGGCCCAGAGCAATGCCGGTGCCTTTGGCTTTGTGGCCGGAGCCTACCGTGGCTCAGCCTATTCAAGCGCTGAAGCCCGCTATGAGAAGAACACCTTTGAGGATTTAGTGGACTTAGCCGCAGATGGCAGCAACATCAATACCGCTACCAAAAACGGCTGGGTGGCCATGATCCAGCACTACTTTGTCACCGCCTGGATCGGCGATGACACCGACAACGTTATCTACAGCAATGCCGCCGAGCAGGGACGCGACGCCATTATCGGTATCCGTACCAATGCCATCTCCATTGCTGACGGCAGCAGCCATGACTTCAAGTCACGTATGTGGATCGGCCCTAAGAATCAAGATCAGATGGAAATTACCGCCCCTAACCTGGAGCTGACCGTCGATTACGGCTGGCTGTGGTTTATTTCCATACCGCTGTTCAAGATCATGGAGTTTATCCATGGCTTTGTCGGCAACTGGGGCTTCTCCATCATCATCCTGACCCTGATTGTGCGTACCGTGCTGTTCCCGCTGACTAAGGCACAGTACACCTCCATGGCCAAGATGCGTCTGCTGACCCCCAAGATGACTGAGCTGCGCGAGCGTTATAAGGATGACCGCCAGAAATTGGGTCAGGAAACCATGCGCCTGTACAAGAGCGAAAAGGTCAATCCGTTGGGCGGATGCTTCCCGTTACTGATACAGATGCCTATCTTCATTGCTCTGTACTGGACCTTGATGGAATCAACCGAACTGCGTCACGCCCCGTTCATCCTGTGGATCACCGATCTGTCAGTGCATGATCCGTACTTCGTCACCCCGATCCTGTACGGCATCACCATGTTCCTGATTCAAAAGATGTCGCCGACCCCGATCAATGATCCGATGCAGCGTAAGGTCTTCATGGCCATGCCGGTTGTGTTCACCTTCATGTTCTGCACCTTCCCGGCCGGTCTGACCGTGTACTGGGTGGTGTCCAACTGCTTTACCATCCTGCAGCAGGTGATCATTTACCGCTCACTGGAAAAGAAAGGCCTGGGAGTCAAGCAGGCTCCGGCCACCAAGTCATAACATGGCAGATACAATCGCTGCGATTGCCACCGCGCCCGGACGCGGTGGTGTCGCCATCGTCAGGGTTTCAGGCAGCCTGGCCCTGGCTTCCTTAAAGGCTCTCACCGGTCTTGATCAACCCTCTCCCCGCTACGCTTATTACCGTAAATTCGAGCTTAAAGGCGAAGTTCTGGATGAAGGGGTAGTGATCTATTTCAAGGCACCGCACTCCTATACCGGGGAAGATGTAGTGGAATTTCAGGGTCACGCCGGTAACATTGCCCCACAGCGGGTTCTTAAAGCCCTAACCTCCCTGCCCGGGATCCGACTGGCTGAACCCGGTGAATTTACCAAACGTGCCTTTTTAAACGGCAGGATGGATCTGACCGCAGCCGAGGCGGTGGAAGATCTGATTTCAGCAGGCTCCGAAAGTGCCGCCAAAGCAGCCCTGTCTTCACTAGAAGGTAAATTTGCCAGCAGCCTGAATGCACTTACAGATAAACTCACCAACTTCCGAGTTCGCCTGGAAGCCTGCCTGGATTTTCCGGAGGAGCATGAGGATTTCTTTGACTCTGGCCTGGCCATGTCAGAACTGACTGACTTGCTTGAGGAAGGAAAACTGGCTCTGGCCAGGGCACGGCAGGGTGCCCTGCTCGGTCATGGGGCTAGGCTGGTACTTGCCGGAGCACCAAACGCAGGCAAATCCAGCCTGCTCAATGCGCTGGCCGGAGCAGATAAAGCTATCGTCACCAACATCCCGGGCACTACCCGTGATGTGCTCTCAGTAAACATTGAGATCGGGGGCATTCCGGCTGTCATCACCGACACAGCCGGGCTGCGCGGGGATCCGGCAGACGAAATTGAGGCCATTGGGATCCGCCGGGCAGTGGCGGAACTTAAAAAAGCAGATCTGGTGCTGCTGATGGTGGATCGTACCGCTGATCCCAGCACTGCCAGTGCCTCCCTCAATCAGATCAAGGAACAATTGGGCTCAGATCTCAATCTGCTGCTGCTGGTCTCCAAGGCAGATTTAAGCGCCAATCCTGAAATGCTCAAACTGCTTGAACAGCCTGAATTTGCTGCCCTGCAGCGCCTTGATATCTCGGTAGTAAGCCCGGATGGACTTACTGCCCTGCAGGATCAGCTTAAACAGGCTCTGGGGATCTTACCTATTGAAGGGGTATACAGTGCAAGAGAACGCCATCTGCAGGCCTTAAATGACTGCCTTGCTGGCATTGAACGCGCCCGGGAACAACTGCAGACTGGCGATCTGGTACTGTGCGCCCGGGAAATCACCATTGGCGCCGAGCATTTAGGTACCATTACCGGCAAAGTGACCTCCGATGACATCCTGGGCAAAATCTTCTCCACCTTCTGTATCGGCAAGTGATCGGCAGGAGTCAGGAAAACAGTAGGGAAGTCTTCATCAACTATGGGGTGACTAAAAAGGGTCACCCCCATTGCCGCATGTTGATAAAGACCTTCCCATCACGCCCTTTAATACAAAAATAAGACAAGCTAAAGACAATATAAAACCCCGGTAGCTACAAGCTGCCGGGGTTTTACCATACCAGGATTAATTTACTGTTTATCCGCAGATAATTTCGATTAAGCCTGCATGTCTAGGTCTGATTAGACGCGCTTCTTGAACTCGTTGGTGCGGGTATCAATTTCGATGCGATCACCGATATTGACGAAATCAGGCACCTGGATCTCAAAGCCAGTGCCGGCCAGACGGGCAGGCTTGGTGACCTTACCGGAGGTATCACCACGGACGGCAGGCTCGGTATACTCCACCTCACGCACGATGCTTATAGGCAGCTCTACGGAAATGGCCTTGCCATTATAGAAGGTAACCTGGCATACATCCTCCATACCATCAACCAGATAGTTGAGCACATCACCGAGGTTATCCTTTTCCACGTCGTACTGATTGAACTCTTCGTCCATGAACACATACAGCGGATCATTGAAATAAGAATAGGTGCAATCCTTGTGCTCTAAGATCACGTCTTCCAGGCGATCATCAGCACGGAACACGGTCTCGGTACCGGCTTCAGACAACAGGTTCTTTAACTTCATCTTGACGACGGCAGCATTACGGCCAGACTTGTTGTACTCAGTCTTCTGCACCACCATCGGATTGCCGTTTAACATGATCACATTACCGGCACGGATTTCTTGAGCTAACTTCATTAAATTTCACCTAAAATGAAAAAAACACACGTCATCTGACGCTTACCATGATAATTAACCGCTTATTTTAGCAGAAACAGTCCCTACTTTGCCTCCTTTTTGCTGTGCAAGGCACAGAAAGAGCGCAGGCTTTGTGCCAGGGAGGGCAGGGACAGCAGATAGCGGGAAAAACGTGCTGCAAGCTGCCGCCAGTCCTCCTCAAATTCATCAAGGGCAAGCCCCGGGAAGGCTTGCCGGCCGTTATAGGCAGCAAACAGCGCATCCAGCACTGCTGCCATGCGCTCATCAGCTCCGCCCTTGTCCCTAAGCAGGCTTAAAAAGGCCTTAAGCTTTACGATGTGCGTATCCTCAGCTTGCGGATAAATCTGCCACAGGCAAGGCCGGCCACAGACCAGGGCCCTGACAATGGAATCCTCCCCGCGCACCAGATTAAGATCGCTCTGACAGAGAATTTCGTCATAACGAGCCTGACTCACCATGGCCTGCGCCCTAACGGTGAGCTTGCCCAGATGGCAGCAGTCACCGGGTTTTAACTTAAGGCCGGTAAGTTCATTGAGGTTAGCTAAGGCCAGTCCCTCAAACACGGTAAGGGAAGTGGGCAGCACGGAATCATCCAACAGGCGCAGGAAGGGCAGCAGGGCCTCATTGTGATAAGAAAAAAGTGTCACCTGCCGCCTGCCGCCTGAGGCATAGTCATGCGGCTGTTGCACTAAAGCCTGCAATCTTTGTTCTATCAGCAATCCTCCGGTTTTAGGGGTAAATCCGGGATAAAAATACCAGCCATTGGCAAATTCAGCCGGAGCCTGCAGGCCATGAAAGTCCTCCACCCAGCTTTCGGCGCTTAAATAATCAAGGTAGATAACCGGAGTACCGGCCTGCTGCAAAGCCTTCACACGCTCAGGCGGCAGATGGCACAAAAAGGCGGCAATCACGGCATCAGGGGCAGAACCATCCTCTGCCATCCCGCTTTCAAAGGGTAGGAACAACAGACTGTCATCCTCATCCTGCATCGTTGCAATAGCGCGCAGGATCTCAAGCCTGTCACAAAAAAGCCTTACGCTGTCTCCACCAAGCTTAAGCTCCCGAGCCAGGCGCAGGCACACCCCAGCATCACCATAGTTATCCACCACCTGACAGTAAATATCAAAGCGCATATAAAATTCCCCACACGTCCCTGACTTTCAGTTTTGAAGGTTGCATCCCCCTGCCTGCAGGCCTTGGGATCAGCCTTACAAATTGTAACCCAACTACAGCTTAAGCCGCCTTAGACCTGGTTTTTTACCAGCCCGGACTGCTGCCTGACAGCAGCCTTTACCATCAGTCCTGAATGTATGCCACTTTCAGAAAAATCTTCGCCAAATTTGAACTAGCTGGCAAAGCTAAGTCCTCAAGATCTGCCGGATGGCATCTGAGCTTAAGATAGGGGGACGCCCGGGCGCCCAGACCCCGCTCCTGATCCCTGAAATTTTTTATTAGATCTGCAATTTTTTAAACACATTAAAAATCAATGAATAAATTTTTGCAGGCACGGAAGAATCAGGGCTGGCAGCAAGATGGGATTAAGTTTTGGCTGATTGACCGGTAATGGTCATACCGCTATGATAAGGCGGTTTTTTATATATAGTTTCTTAACAAAACTTTATATAAAACAATAATTTATTAAACAGTTCAGGACGCAGCATGATTAGATTTATTGTCAAAAGGGACGGACGTAAGGTCTCCTTTAACCAGAACAAGATAGCTAATGCCATTAAAAAGGCTCTGCTGTCCGTACACCCAGATGACGACATCACCCCGCAGGATGAAGAGCTGGTGGTAAAGCTCACCGCTGAAGTCATTGAGATCATCGAAGGTGAAGTCAACAAAGTCCCGACGGTGGAACATACCCAGGATCTGATTGAACGCGTCCTCATCAAGCATGATCTGGCCGACGAAGCCAAAAATTTCATTCTCTACCGCCAGCAGCGTACCAACGTCCGAACCTATAACACTGAACTTACCCGCATCTACCGCGATCTGACCTCCAAGTCCACGGCTGACATGGACTTAAAGCGCGAGAACGCCAATATTGATGCCAATGCTCCCATGGGACTGATGCTGCGCTTTGGCTCTGAAGGTTCCAAGGACTTCGTCAAACGCTATGTATTGAAGCCAGAACATGCGCTGGCACACAGCAATGGCACCATTCATATTCATGATCTGGACTTCTATCTGCTGACCATTAATTGCTGCCAGATCAGCCTGAAGAATTTATTTGAACGCGGCTTTTCCACCGGTCATGGCTTTTTGCGTGAACCACAGTCCATTCAGTCTGCAGCGGCTCTGTGCTGTATCGCCATTCAGTCCAATCAGAACGATATGCACGGCGGTCAGTCCATCCCGATGTTCGAGTACGACTTAGCCCCTTACGTAGTCATCTCCTACTCCAAGCACCTGAGCAAGGTGATGCAGATTGTGCTGCGTGATGACAGCTTTGATACCGCCAAAATCAAGGACTTTGTCAAAAAGCTTTATCAGGATCAGGGCACAGTCTTAGGAACAGAAACCCAGGCCGTACTGAAAGATGAAATCACCAGGGAGCTGTCTGAGCGCTTGAGCGGTGATGAACTGCAGAAAACCGTGGACTATATCCTGTCTGAGGCCTATAAACTGACTGAGCGCGAGACCTATCAGTCCATGGAGGCCGTGATCCACAATTTAAACTCCATGCAGTCCCGCGCCGGCGCCCAGGTGCCCTTCTCCTCCATTAATTACGGTACCGGTACCACCACCGAACAGCGCATGATCATGAAAAATGTGCTGCTGGCCACGGATGCCGGCTTAGGTGGCGGCGAGACCCCGATTTTCCCGGTGCAGATTTTCAAAGTCAAAGACGGTATCAATACCAAGGAAGGGGATCCCAATTACGATCTGTTCCGCCTAGCCTGCCAGGTATCAGCCAAGCGGCTATTCCCTAATTTCTCGTTCTTAGACGCCCCTTATAACATGCAGTACTACAAGCCCGGCCATCCTGAAACCGAGGTGGCACTAATGGGCTGCCGTACCCGCGTTTTTGGTAATATCTACGACAAAACCAAGGAAATCATCCCGGGACGCGGCAATCTGTCATTTACCACCGTCAACCTACCCCGCCTGGGGATCGAGGCTCACGGTTCCATCAGCCACTTCTACGACAGCCTGGACAAGGTGGTGTACATGATTTTCGAGCAATTGCTCGATCGCTTTGACATCATCGCCAACAAGCATGTCTATAACTATCCCTTCTTAATGGGTCAGGGCGTCTGGATCGACTCCGATCGCCTGAACCTGGATGACAAAATCAGTGACGTCATCAAGAACGGATCCCTGTCCGTAGGCTTTATTGGCCTGGCTGAAACCTTAAAGGCTCTGATTGGCAAGCATCATGGTGAAAGTGAGGAAGCACAAAAATTAGGTCTTGAGATTATTTCTCATATGCGCGAGCTTACTGACAAGAAAGGTGATGAGACCGGCCTTAATTTCTCACTGTTTTCTACCCCTGCCGAAGGCCTGTCCGGACGTTTTGTCAAAATCGACCGTAAGATTTACGGCTCACTGCCAGGCATAACTGATAGAGATTATTACACCAACTCATTCCACGTGCCGGTGTATTACAATATCTCAGCTGCTGACAAGATCAGGATTGAAGGCCCCTACCATGCCCTGTGCAACGCCGGTCCCATTTCCTACGTGGAAATGGACGGTGATCTGACCCGCAATGTCGATGCCTTTGAAAAGGTGATCCTGTACATGAAGGATTGCGGCATGGGTTATGGTTCCATCAACCATCCGGTGGATCGCTGCCCGGTCTGCGGTTACGTCGGAGTAATTGATGATGTCTGCCCTAAGTGCGGACGCAAGGACGGTGAGGGCGTCACCATTGAGCGCTTGAGCAAGCTTGGTGTGGACTGCATCTGCCGAGGCTGATCAAGACAGCAGGATAACTACAAGACAGATACAAAAGGCAGGTAGTACCTGCCTGAAAATATCAGCTGAAGTTTAACTGATTTATTTTTACAGATTTGTTTTTTTTTTTGGATTTAGGAGCATATTCAAATGGTAACCAGACTGCATGCACGCAACGGTATCGTCGGTGAAGGCGTTAAGTTCGAGCGGATCAGAAGAGTGACCGGTTATCTGGTCGGTACCCTCGATCGTTTCAATAATGGCAAGCGCGCCGAGGAACGTGATCGCGTCAAGCACATGCACGTAAATTAAGGGTCTGGCTACAGAACTACAGCACTTTAAAAAGAGTACTGGGCTTAGTATAAAGGCAGCGTCATGGCAGATGACATTGATTTGGGCATACTCGATCAGACCTGGATCAGGATAGCTGGAGCAGTACCGGAATCCATCGTTGATGGCCCGGGAATACGCTATACCATCTTCACCCAGGGCTGCCCTTTCCGTTGCCCGGGCTGCCATAACCCACAGGCACAGACCTTAAACGGGGGCATGGAAGTCAGGCTGTCCGTACTCTATAAAGAAATTAAAGCCAATCCCCTGATCAAGGGGATCACCTATTCAGGTGGTGAACCCTTCATTCAGACCCGCCCGCTCATTGTATTGTCCAGAATTCTTAAAGCCGAAGGCTATAACCTGTGGTCATATTCAGGCTATACCTTTGACAAGCTTTGTGGCGATTTCATGCGCCGTGAGCTGCTGGAATACCTGGATGTAGTAGTGGACGGTCCTTTTGTGCAGTCCCTGCACTCCATGGATCTCGATTTCCGGGGATCCTCCAATCAGCGCATCATCGATGTACAGCGCACGCTGCGCGAGGGCAAGGTGGTGCTCGCTGAGGGATTCAAATAGCAGGGTGTGACCGTGCAGCAGGTTTTATGCAAATCCTGCGATCAAACCGTCAGTCTGCCAGACTACCGCCCTGGCATCAAATGTGTCTGTCCCCATTGCGGAGCCTTACTACGTTCAGGCCATCTGGTTCCCCTTAAAAACACCGCTGCCATTGCCCTGGCTGCCTTAATTCTGCTGGGCATTACCATCTTTGAGCCCTTTCTGGCAATAGAGAGCCTGGGTATAGAACAACGCATGTCCCTGGCCTCAATTTTCTCTGTCTTAAAGGGCGACTGGTCACTGCTGCTATACATTTTCCTGCTCTTTGCCTTCCTGCTACCTACCACCATGCTGCTGCAGACGGTACTTGCAGGTATTACCGGACTACGCCCGGACCGGCGCTTTTGTGAGCTCTATCAGTTCTGCCACCGTTTTTGCATGGTAGATGTATTCGTACTGGGGGTACTGGTCAGCCTGGTCAAGCTGACCTCCCTTGCCAACGTCTCCTTTCATGAAGGCTTTTTCACCGGTTTTGCCTTCTCTGTACTGTTAATGCGCTGCTGGATCAAACTGCCCCCTGAACAAATGTGGGATCACTATATGCAAAGCAAACTGCCTGCGCTTATGCCCGGTAAAAGCGGCATGGCACAAGGCATGGTGCGCTGCCATCATTGCGGGCAGGTACATCCTTTCAGGGAAGGCGGCTGCTGTCCACGCTGCCTGCATAAAAGTTCACTGCGAGTTGAAGGCAGCCGCGAAAAGAGCACCGCCATGCTGCTTGCTGCATTGATCTTGTACCTGCCGTCCAATCTCTATCCCATCATGTTCACGCAGTATCTGGGTAACAGCACTGGATCAAATATCGTGGACGGGGTGATCTCCCTGTGGAACATGGATTCGCGCTTTGTCGCCCTGGTCATCCTCACCGCATCGATCTTTATCCCGGTCTTCAAGATCCTGATGCTTTTTTATCTCATATTCATGACAGCTTCCGCTAAGATCAAAAAACCAGCTTTGTTAAGCCGGATCTATCGTGTAATCTCATTTATAGGCAAATGGTCAATGATAGACGTCTTCGTGGTCATCATCATGTCCTCGGTAGTGCGCATTCAAGGGCTTCTGACCATTGATCCTGGTCTTGCCATCCTCGCTTTCTGTGCCGTGGTGCTCATCACCATGTTTGCAGCCGAGGTATTTGACGAAAGGCTAATTTGGGACATGCGCAGCCACAATGGCAGGGCGACAAGCAGAATAAAGGACGGACAACAGGCAGCTGCAGGCATATGACAGATCAAGAGCATAACCACAGTAACAGTAATCACGGCAACAGCACTGCCGTCACTTCAGCCCATGAGAAAAAAGCCGGGCGCCTGAGCCTGGTATGGCTGATCCCCTTTCTGGCTTTGCTTGTGACTGCCCTGCTGTTGTGGCAGAACAGCCTGGATAAGGGACCTGAAATTGAACTGCAGATAAGCAGTGCCGATGGCATTGAACCAGGCAGGACCCTGGTCAAGGTGCGCTCAGTGACCGTCGGACGGGTCACGGCAGTCAAATTAAGCCCCGACTATAGCAGTGCTCAGGTCACCATACAGATGGAGGCCGACACTGAAGATCTGCTGCGCCGTGACACCAAATTCTGGCTGGTCAAGCCGCGTGTGGAAAGTGCCGGCATCAGCGGGCTTAATACCCTGATCTCAGGTTCCTACTTTGCCATGATAGTCGGGACTGCTGCTGAACATGCCACCTCCTTCACTGCCCTGGACGAGCCTCCACCATTACTGCCACAAAGCCACGGCGTAGTGGTAAAACTGCTCTCGCAGGCTCAAAAACGCCTGAATAACGGGGATCCGGTAAATTACCGTGGTTTTACCGTAGGCAGGGTGGTAAGTGACCGCCTGATAGCCAAAACCGACAGCGTGGAATACGAGCTCTTTATCTTTGATGCCTATAAGGAGCTGCTCAATGGTTCAAGTAAATTCTGGATCACTTCAGGCTTTGATCTGAGCCTAGGTACCGAAGGAGTTACCTTCAGCTCACCGAGCGTGGAGAGTATCCTCCGCGGTGGCTGTGAATTTGCCTCCTTCAGCCCCGCAGGCAGCAAGGAACATGCTGCCCCCTTTGATACCGGCATTACCCACCTGCTGTTCAATAACCGGCAGGAAGCAGAGCTGGAAGCGGCCAGGGAGCATCCGCTGACTTACGTCAGCCTGTTGCCGGACTCAGTAAGTTCTATTGCCCCGGGTAGCGGGGTTTACTATAAAAACGTGCGCATTGGTGAAGTGCTGGCCGCCCCCTGGTATCTGAATGACAGGGAGCTGTTCCAGTCAGAATTTGTACCGGTGCTGCTGTCATTTAATTTCAAGGCTGCAGATGAAGCGTTCATCAACTCACTCTTTGAACAAAAATTAAAACAGGGCACTTTATGTGCACAGGCTGGAGCCGGCAGCATTATTTCAGGGGACAACCGGATACTGTTAAGCCTGGAGCATAAATGCAAGTCTGAATTTAGTACCTACCGCGGGATTAAGGTGATCCCTGGCTTTAAGGGACAGTCACTGCAGGACAAGCTCAACGCCGCTGCCGACAAATTAAACGAACTGGATGTAGCTGGGATTTCCACTGAGCTCAAGGCTGCCTTAAGCTCCACTGCCGAGGCCATGCGCGGCTTTGCACAAAGTAACGAACGGGTACGTCAAACTGAGCTGCTTGAGAAAATGGTATTAAGCTTTGAAAGCTTTACTCGTGCCACTAGGTCTTATGCCCAAGGCTCTGAGATCCATCAGCAGCTGCAGGAAACCTTACAGACCCTGCAGCAGATCATGCGGGATCTCAATCCTGCCATCAGCGAATTAGGGCAAGCTCCCAGCTCCATCCTGTTTGGCAGCAGCACTGAAGATCCACAGCCTAAGGCCGCAGCCGCTGTAAAGGACACGGACACAACAAAGCCTTAATCAGACAGCTTTAGGATCCTTTAGAATCAGGACAGAAAAAAGAAAAAACAGATTAAAAGGCCGCTTGCCCATGAGAAAGCAAATAAAGCAGATAAAAGTAACTTGGCAAAAAAACATGCTTAAAAATAAGTCATCAAGCCCCTTACAGATCCTGGGGACAGTCCTGCTGGCAGTAAGCCTCAGCCTGCTTAACGGCTGTTCAGCTAGCGTCAATCCCGAGCGCTACAGCCTGATTGAAGATTTACCGGCTCTGGCCAGCTCCAATCCTTATGATCTGCAGGTAAGGATCAGCGCCACCTTAGCCAGCGGCGGGATCATCATGCAGACCAGCCCCTATACTGTGGTAAGCGCCAAAAACCACCGCTGGGCCTTAAGGCTTGAGGATCAGTTAAGTGCGCTGTTAAATCACAGCCTACTTAAGGCAGATCAAGCTGCAACACAGGCGCATCACCCCTTGATCAGGGATTATCTTGAGGACAAGCAGCTGAACCTGTCAGTCACTGCCTTTCAGGGTACCCTTACCGGGCAGGCCAGCATCAAGGCCTTATTGAGCGTTAAGGACAGCAGCGGACAGACGCTATTTACTAAGGAACAAGACAGCTTGATACCGCTGCAGGCAGATGGCTACCCGGCCTTATGCCAGGCACTGCAGCAGGGGTTTACCCAGATCTGCACCAGCTTTGCAGAAAGCCTGGCCAGCTTTACTCAGGATCCTGCTTCGCATCCTGATCCTCAGTCTTCACCAGCAAAAAGCCTGTAATCTCAGGATCTACTGCAAAGCGACAGGAAAAGCCTGACCACACCCCGGTGCCATTGCTGACATAGAGCTTACGATCACCTGTTAACTGATACATGCCGCTGACAAAACCACCATTGAAATGAGCAATCAAGGGCTGCAGGAAAAACATGCTGCCGCCATGGGTATGTCCAGATAAGATCAGATCCGCCTGACCTGCTGCACCATCATCCGGACGGTGGCTTAACAGCACGGTAAATGCCTGCGGCAGACCGGACAAGGCTCGCTCCACATCAGGGGCAGCAAAGCCATAACGCGCACCGTTCCTGTCCGGGATCCCGGCTATATTCAGCGCTGCCCCGCCACGCTGCAGGGTGATCCCTTCATTATTTAAAAAGCGCACGTTCAGGCTTGTAAGATAAGGCCCCCATTGCCTGAAATTTGAATAGTACTCATGATTGCCGGTAACCGCATAGACCCCAAGCTTAGCCTTAAGCTGCCCCAGGGGAGCCAAATCATCCTTAATCTCAGCTAATGAACCATCCAGGAAATCACCGGTGATAAGCACCACATCAGGTTCCAGCTCATTGACGCGCCTTACTACCTTATCCAGAAATTCACGCTTTAACAGAGGACCAATATGCAGATCAGTAAGCTGAATGATGCGGGTGCCGTTCAGACCATCTGGCAAGGTGGAGGAACGGATGGGATGCAGCTGCGCCTCCGGCAGGGCAAACTGCGTAAAGGTACCGTAAAAACCTTGACCTAGGGCTACCAGCGCCACACCGAGGGTGATGAGATTGACAGGCCACTTGAGCCTGTCCTTAGACACCAGGGTGCAGACAAAATAACCGGCCAGGCACAAATCCTTTAACAGAGCGATGAAAACCGCGATAATAAGCGAACCGTACAAAGCCTCCAGCCCCACGATCACCACAAAGGGCAAATTGGGATCAAGCCAGGTACCGGTGTAATTGTAGATCCAGGGTTTGGCACCTGCCAGGATGATAAAGGCGCACAGCGGCAACTTTAAAAACCAGCGGCATTTTAAAGGCAGTACCAGCGAAATACAGGCATAGGCAATAAGCGCAAGCGAAAAATAAATCAGCATAACGAAAAACCTGGGATCTGTGACAGCTTGTTTTCTTGGTTCCGTGCTATTTTACAAAAATTAACCGCAGTCGTAAGTGCTTAACGTGCAGTAAAGCGGTAAAGAATCCTCCCCAATATTTTGCAAGAAATCAATATTGAAAGATAAAGTTTCAGCTGCCACCGTAAAGGCCGGTGCAAAAGGCACAGCTGCAGGAATGTTTTGCAGGATCAGATAGCCGATGGTAATAAAACGGTAATTACAGGTAATAAAGTGGTAATAAAATATTTTTTATTAATTTCAATTAGATATTATTATTTAACCTATATTTTGTTTTGTGTCGGTAATAAAAAGAGGAAAATCAAAATTTACCGGTTGCGCAGCAATAAAGAAAAAGCTCTGCGCAAAATGCAGATCAAGGATAATACCTGCTTCAACTCACTTACAGCGTTAGCTGTTCTCTGCCAGCCTCCGACTAAGATTCAAATATGCATTTATTACCACCAGCGATAATAAATGTATAATAAAATAAATCATTTATTTATAATAAGTTAGCTTAATTTATCCGGCCTATTCAGTCCTTGATCAAACTTTTTAACTAATTATTGCGAAATTCCTCATGCGTGAGCTTGAGGTAGTTCATATAATAAAAGGCCAAAAGCCATCTCCCTGAATCCTTTCCTTTAGCGATCTGTCTACACACTGACTGCGCTGACAGCATACGGTCAAGCTGCCTGTACCTAAGGTCAATTAACTGCAGCGGAGCATGTGTTTCAACAGTGCTGTTGCAAAAATTGCAGCAACACTAAGTACAAGCTTTTAGGATAAGGGATCTTCTGATTATTTTTATGCAAATTTGCAACAAATTTTTGCATAAAGAAAAAATGATGCAGCTCCAAAATCAGCACTTTAAATTTGAGAGCCTGACAGTGCTCTGACATAATAGCCCGCAAAGCTGATATATACCGCAGAAAATCAGGTTCTGACGGCGTTCATGACAGACAGCAGTGAGGACAAAATGCTGGATTTAAAGAAGTTTGCTGGCCTTAACAGCATAAACTGCGCAGGCCTGGGCGAGGTATTGTTTGACGTTTATCCGCAGGAGGCCAAATTAGGCGGAGCCCCTGCCAACTTTGCCTATCACTGTCGGCAGCTTGGTCTTAATGCCATGGTGATCTCCGCAGTAGGAGCGGATGATCTTGGTGAACGCGCCCGGCAGGAACTGGCAGCCAAATACCTGCCGGCCTTAATGCCTACAGTGCCATTTACCACCGGTTATGTCCAAGTCAGCCTGAGTGCTGACGGCGTTCCTTCCTACGAATTTGCCGAAAATACAGCCTACGATAATATCCCTTTTACTGAACTTTGTGCCCGCGTGGCTGCCACCACCCACATTGCCTGCTTTGGTACCTTAGCCCAGCGCGGAACGGTAAGCCATCAGAGTGTGCTCAAGTTCCTTGATACCATGCCCGCAGATCTGCGCCTGAGGGTATTTGACATCAATTTAAGGAGCAGCTATTACAGCGCACAAGTAATAGAACAATGCCTCACCCGATGTGAGGCCGTCAAATGCAATGAAGACGAGCTGCCTACCTTATGCCGCTTTGCCGGTCTGCCGGAGCGCAGTGAGGCCACTGCTTATTACGCCTATCTGCAGTCCCATGGGGTTAACTGCCTGATCTTTACCGAAGGAGCCAAACAGAGCAGCGTCTTCTTAAATGACGAATATTCCTACGTGCCTACCCCCAGGGTAGATGCCATTGACACTGTAGGTGCCGGTGATTCCTTTACTGCTAGCCTGGTCAGCTTGCTGGTCAAAGGTTATGCGCTTAAAAAGGCACATCAACTGGCAACTCAAATAGCAGGATTTGTCTGTACCCAGCGCGGTGCTATGCCGGAATTTTCAGCACAGATAAGGGATCTGCTGAAGGACTGATCGCCTGTTCTTCCTGCATAAGGAGATGCCTTAATCTTCGCTGCGACGATCACTGCGCTGAAAAGGTGGCGCAATATTTTCAGCGCACAAGGCATGATACAGACGCGGCCTGCGGTATGCATTTCCATGCACCTCGCTCTCCCTGTAGCGCCTGAGCTTTTTCAGATCCAGATCTGAAAAATAGATCCCCGGTTCAGGCGGTGCCAGCAGGGAGCACATATCACGCGATCCACCATCTCCTTCTGCATAGGCACGGCCATCAAACAGGCAGGAACTGCCATTACATCCATCAGATCCTGCAGGATAATTGCATATTGCCAGCGCCAACATATTCTCAAAGGCGCGGGCACGCAGCTGGCACAAACGATTTTGCTCCAGCTCACAGGCATTAGGCACCACAATCAGCTCAGCACCCTTTAACATCAGCAAACGTGCGCTTTCCGGAAATTCTCTGTCATAACAGATCATTATCCCCACCCGGACAGAACCTGCAGCAGTATCAAGCACGCAGACCTCAAACTCAGATCCGCGTTTCAATACCCGTTCACTGGAAAAATCACAGGTATGAACCTTGTGATAGAGCAAGGCCTGCCGCCCATGCCTATCAAACAGCATACAAGAATCACTGATCCCGCCTGCATGGCGGCATAAAAAGCCAAAGGCTATTGCCACCTGAAAACGCAACGCCTGTTCCCTGATCAAGGTAAGTTCAGGACCGTTAAGATCCCAGGCCTCAGCAAGCCAGAGCTGAGGCAGTCTGTCATGAATAGCATAGCCATTACTCCACATTTCAGGAAAAATTACCAGATCAGCCCCAGCTGAAGCAGACTTGGCAATAGCATCTGTCGCAAGCTTAAGAGTTTTAGCCTTGCTTTTATCAGGACGGATCTGCGCAAAAGCCAGGTTCAGTATGCCAGCGAAATTCTGCCTGCAGCAGTATTGATCATATTGCATCAAAAACCTTCCCTAAAATACAAAAACACGATTAATTTCAATAAATTATTTTATAAAACTAAATATTCAATATGTTTTTCCGTTTAAGGTTTGCACAACATCCGTGCTTCCAGGTAAGGCAAGGCTAACGAAGGAAAATTATCAGCTTAAATAAACTTAGGCTGATAAGTATTGCCTAAAGACTGAATTAACATAAGAAATCAACATCTCTATCAGCAAAACCAGCATTAAAAAACACATAAAATCTTTATAAGATTATTATTATACGAATAAAAATTTATAAAATTAAAACTCGACTTTCCGAGTTTGATTTTACGTACAACAAATTGAAAAACCTGCGTTTTACATCTGGTTTAGCTCTTTAAAAATCAATATTGACTTCACTTTGCTCTGTTTGGTGAGAATTATAGATAGTTTTTCTTTACTAATTCTTTGTTTTTCTTGTAAAAATATGACTTACGTGGTATAATTATACCAATATCCCAAATTACATAAGCTACAGTAAAGAAACTGAATATATGATATCAGTTCCTAAAGATTTTTTACAGATCAAATCCTGCGAGTTTGTCAGTGCCTGCCATGTGCTGGGGCTGCTCTATTTTTTCTCAAGATGCGGCTTCATCTTTTAGTCCAAGGGTGTTTCCGCCTGGGATATCTTCAGCAAGCTTCTGCTGCTACCCTTCCTTTTCGATTCTGTAGGTCATGCCTTCAGCTCTGCTAAGGGGCGCAGCTTGATGGGCTGCGGCAAAACTACGGTCTATGACTTCCTCAATTTTGAGAAGTTAAACTGGTTAAAGCGGGTGAGCCTTTATGCCGCTGTTGTCATCTTCAGAATTAATCCGCTTAAATCAGGGGCTAAATGCCTGGTTGCTGACCATACCATGATGCCGCGGCCGCGCGGTAAAAAGATAGAGATCTTGTCACGCTTATTCGACCTTGTATCCGTACGTACCGGCAAGTTCTTCTGCGGCCTGGCCTTGTCCTGGACCGACGGAGTTTCCCCTGTGCCTGTTGCCGGAGTCATTAAGGCCTCCGATAAAGAGCAACTGCAAGTATGGGGAGCAGGCTGGCATGACGGTCGCACGGTATTAGGGCGCCGCATCAAGGAAGCTCTTATGCCCAAGACCGAGCTGGTACAAATACTGGTGGACTTTGCTTTAAATGCCGGTATCCCCTGTGATTACATGCTGATGGACACGTGGTTTACCTACGATCCGCTGACGGCACAGGCAGTACCTTAAAGCAATTGATGCGATCGTGCTTTAAGGATAGAAGATGCAAAGGCAATATTTATGGCACGAAGATCTGTTACACCAAAACAGGCTTTGCTCTTAAACTGGTATTTGTACGCAATCGCAGTAAGCCGTCAGAATATATCGTTATTGCTTGTACAGATCTTGACCTCTCGGCTGAAGAGAGCATCTCGCTATACGCTCGGAGCTTCAGCATAGAAGGCATATTTAGAGGGCTTAAATCAAATTTAAAGCTGACTAAATTCCATGAAAACCGCAAGTTCGCCACCACTATTGCAAACTTCTCCATGGGGCTTATACGCTTCATTACCTTGGAATGGATGCGTCGGATGTCAGAAGATATGAGATCTATCGGCAACCTGTTTTACGATACCGTCGAAGAACTGCATGATCTGCCTTTTGGGGATGCTTTGGCCAGCGTTTATGCTCTGTTGCAGGATTTTACCGAGCAAGCAATCAGCGCAGGCTACGTAAAAGAAGGCTACGAAGAAAAGCTGCGCGAGCTGGCAAAGGAGGCCTTTACCAAAAGGTTTGAAAGCATAAGCTGCTTTATCAAAGGATTTCTGGAGCGATTTACGCAGCAAATCCGCGAACAAATGCCAGTTGAAGTCAATATTGATTTTTAAAGAGCTAAAACCGATGTAAAAACCAGTTTTTACAAAATGTTAAACTTAACTATCAACTCGGAAATTCGAGTTATTTAAATGAAATATAAATAAAAAATTAAAAGATCCGGAAAATTGTGCGAAAAAGTTTATAAAATGCTTGCCAGAGAAAAATAGGCTGATATAATAGTCGGCGTTTGCTGACGCGCCTTTAGCTCAGTTCGTTAGAGCATCACCTTGACATGGTGGGGGTCGGTGGTTCGAGTCCACTAAGGCGCACCATTCACAATCAGCCTCGAGCTGATTTTTTTATCCCCAAATGTTGTATCTATTAAGAGCTTGCACCCGCCCGCGCAATCGCCGATACTGAGCCCATTCTTTTCTTTTCCTTTCTCTTGTGCGGGATTAAGCCATGCTCAAATTCTTTGCCTACATCTTCTTAGGTCTCATCATCGCAGCCTTGGTCGCTACCTTCCTCCTCTTCATGGGCGCCTAAACCGCTCCCAACTTGGCCCGGCAGGCTGATCAACAGCTGATAGAGAGCAAATAGACATGGTATAGACAACAGATAGACCGGGTGGGCACGGTGGTGCGCGCGGCATCACAGATCTGAAATTACGCCCAGCGTTCTAAGTTGCGCCTAATTTGCCTGTGCTATGCTGAGAGATTAGTGAGCGTTTTTACGCTTGGTGCAGGAAGCTTAAGCCGTGGGCTTAG
>CALXOT010000051.1 GCA_944390085.1 uncultured Succinivibrionaceae bacterium | reverse complement strand
TTGCGCGGGATAAGGGAAACCTATTTCAGCGAAACAAAGGAATACGTGGTAAGTCCGATCTCAAAGAAACAGCGGGACTGTCTGGCATTATTTGGAGTAAAACCGCCGGTATCGCATTATGAGGAAGGGCTAGCTACGGCAAATCAAGTAACAGTAGCGCCAAAGCCGTATGGCGAAGGCCTGAAAAAATGACTTTTAGCGTTGTACCTAGTTTGGAAATTTTAGGGGAAATCAGAGAATTGGTTGCGGGGGAAGGATTTGAACCTACGACCTTCGGGTTATGAGCCCGACGAGCTACCGAGCTGCTCCACCCCGCGATTGATGCGCATATGATACGTAAAACTTTGAGCTGTGTCAACAATTGGATGAAAAATTTTTTAGTTGGCACTTTGTGCGCATGATCACGTCAGCTGCGGGGGAAACAACGTTTTTCCGGCACTAGCTTCTGGTAAAAATGATAAGTACATAGGCCTGAAGCTTGAGATGGCTCGCATAAAAAATGCAGCACACGGGTTACACTAAAAGCTACACGTATAAAGATCAGGATAGTCCTTAAATCCGCAACAGCCGGTATGCAGCTTACAGCTGACGTTGATGCTGAAATAGATTATTCGAAGCTCCATAGCTCTGATAAGGGACGTGTAAAGAAAAATACGGATAATCCTGATTAAGGAGGATATAAGCATGCTAAAGAGTGCACCCATCTCCCTGGCCAATTTGCATTTGGGGGCTTTTCATATCGACGGCGTGCAAGATCTTCCTGAAAGCGCGGTGTCAGGAACAGAGCAACATGGCGGGCATCTTATCTGCGGGCATTTTGAGCTCATCAAGGAAGTGCGTGGCAGTGACAGTGCCTGGGGTTATAAACGCCTGCAGCTTACCTGTGCCTATCAGATTGCCTGCATAGCAGGCAGGCTCAGGCTGTTGTCCTTAAATCTATGCCCGGATGGTACCATCGTGCGCCTGACTTCGTCCGGACTTACTGATTTCAGGATCGACAACGTATATACACTGGCAGATGTCTCTGAAAGAGCGCTAAAGGCCATTCAGTTAAATCAAATAGGCAATTTCATCGAAGAAGAGGATTTTACGCGCTACCTGCACAATAAAAAGGAATTGCTGCTAAATTACCTGGCCCTGAAGGAAGCTTCTTGATCGCATCCGTCAGGGCCTGGCAGCTGAAGCTGCTGTCAGCCCCTGACTAAAGCCTACAGGGCTGCCGGCTTTCTTTAGGCAATCAGGCATAGCGCTTGACAAAGGGCTCATACTTTACCTGATTTAATTGCTCATCCGAGACTACTTCTTTTATTTCAGGGCTCTTGGGGGCAGGGGAATTTTCATGATCGTAGCCTACCTTAAAGCCGGTAAAGTGCTGATGCTCCCCGATGCAGTAATCAGGCAGGAAACGGAACAGCCTGGCAGCGTCGTCAAGGAAGTTTATATAGATGTCGCCTACCTCGTTGGCAAGACGCAGACCCTGTTCTTCATCGGCACTTTGGTAGAGGGCACGCAGGATCATGATGAAGAAAGTGTTCATGCTGCCATCGAGCATAAAGCCCAGAAAACGGTTGAACTTATTGTTAAGCTGTGAGAAAAGTTCAGCCTGGGTTTCGAGGGTCTGGGTAAACTGCAGGCGGGTACTGCCGCGTTTTTGGAACTGGGTTTTAAGGCGCTGAACAATTTGCTCAAACAAATCGGCATCGGCTAATTTTGCAAAATCTTCCCGGGAGATACTTAAATGATAGGTCATCTCATGCATCAGATAATCCCGGAACTCCTGCTTGTTAAGCACCGGGCGGGCACTAAACTCAGCTTCAAGATCTGAGCTGTGCAGTGGCTCAGTATTTTCCAGCAGCACGCCGTCTGAACAATTGAACACCTTGCTAGTTTCTTGATAGTGCTCGCAGATAAGCTCAATGTGGCGCTTTGCCATGGGATAAAGGCCGCTGCAGCGCATCTTGCCCCCAAAGTTTGCCTCCATGATTTCCTTGGGCTCAGGAGCCTTGCGCTCATATAAAGGTTTAAGCTCAGGATGTCCCTGTTCCTGCAATTGCCTGATCCGGGCATTTACCTCTTTGATGTAGGCAAAGAAGCTTTCAATATGTTTCTCATAACGCAGGTTTTGTTCAGCTTCAGAAATTTGCCTGCCATTTTCATCAAGCCCGCTGTCATCGTAACCTGGGACATCAGGAAGGCTGGGATCCACTTTTTTAAATTCGTCTACCCGCTTTTGTACATTTTCCAAGCTTTTCTTGTAGATCTCGCGGTAGATCTGGCTGCCCTGCGGGTGATAGGCAAATCCGTCCAGGCGGATACCGTTGTCAAGGCCAAACAGGAACACGCGCTTAAAACCCAGGTTCAGGGCGGCGGAGACACCGAAATTGCCGACCAAGGGATTCATCAGCAGGATAGGCCGCCAATTGTAAGTATTTTTGTGATCATGGTTCATCATCAGCCAGAAGAAGGGTTCATCCGGTTTACTGAAGGTAAAGCTTAACCTGAACTCCTTGAAGGTAAGGGGATGGAGCACGTCGCTGGCAAACAGGATCACTTCCTTTAAATAGTTCTCATGATCTGGCAAGAAGCGCAGGGTATTGCGCAGCTGCGGGATACGTTCAGTAGCCACATAGATATCAGCCTGTATGCCGGCGCGGTACAGGGTTTCAAGGGCGGTGCCGCAGGCTAAGATCAGGGCCTTGTCCTGATGACGGCGGATGAAGGGGATGTCTTTTGCCAGGGACGGTCCGTTGCCAATGACAAAGACTGGCAGCTCCTTAATCTTTTCGGGCAGTTCCTTATCGCGGCGGGCCAGTGGCACTTTGTCCTGCAGCAGGTGAAAGCCATGCGATACCCCGAAGAGATGATCGTCAAAAAAGCCCAGGGCTGAATAGGCGCGGGAATAGTCCTTGACGATGGTTTTAGCCAGTTCTTCCACCTCTGGGGTGCGGCAGTGCACGAAATTCCAGAAAAAGCCTGACAGGAAGCGGCCGTGCTTGAGGTAAAAATCATGGAGCTGTTCTACGGCCTCATCTTTCTTGGAGCCTATCATCAGATAGATGCCGTAGCCGTTTTCATTAAGAAAATCCAGCAATGGTGCCCAGTCAAAGGCGTGCAGCGAAGCAAAGAACATATCGTTGTCCGGCTCAACGACGATGAGGTTGGCAATTTCGATGCGGGAGTACAGTTGTTCGAGCACATAGCCTAGCCCCAGACCAAATAACATGCAGCAGGGGACTGAACCTGAGAGCAGCGGGGTGCCTTCTTTGAGCTGATGTTTTTTCAGTACATTTACGCTCTCGTTCATGTAGCGGTGATGGATCTGCCCGAAGGGATCATATTCGTTGTTGTAATGTACCTGAACAAACCTCTGATTGCTAAGCAGCAGTTCGACCTGTTTCTGGCACAGCTGCACCGGATCCAGGCAGTTGTACAGAACCTGCTTGCTGTCTATCCATATTAAATTGGGCGCACCGCCGGGGGCGCAGAAGAACTCCAGACTTTTTTCAGGCTTATAGTGCTCAAAGAACTGTGCAATCTCCGGCATGTATTTTTGAAAGGCTTCAATATTGCGGGCAAAGCGGGCTATCAGCTCGTCGGACATGGCAGCCTGCAGGGAGACCAGATTTTTCAGTTCTGCAAGCGCCTGTGGTGAAAGCTGCTGTTTAAGCTCATTGCTTATCGTACTTAAATCCGCTTGTACTGTATCTGACATGATCTCTCCTGTTGTTTTGGTACTGAGCCCGGTGATCTGCCTCCATCCCTGCATAAATGGGGAAATTACAGGCAGCAGCAGTTGTTAAAAATGCAGCTGTTTGCAGCAGGGCTGATCCTAACGGGTACGTCTTACCTGCTGATAAAGATTACGCCCGCTCTGCCCGTGTTTTATCTTTAACAGTTCCTCCCGGGCTTTATCGCGCTCCTGTTGCAAGGTTGCTACAGTTTGTTCTCCATGCTCTTTTAAAGCGCGGGCAAAATCCTGCAGTTCCTGGCGCTGATTGTCATCGGAGCTCTGATGAAAAGCGCTGACCATTTCCTTGATCAGCTGATCGCGCTCCTGGTTTAAGGCGGTTGCCGTTTCGTAATCCTCGTTTTCAAGGGCGTCGGTGATGGCGTTTTCCACCTCAGTCAGACGGGCAATCAGGTTTGCTGCTTTATTGTTATCGGTCATGTTATGCCTCACAAAAATTATGCGCGGAACTTTAAGTGTCAAAAAATAAGCCTGCTGTCTTTAGTGTAAAGGAAAAAAGGACAAACAGCGGAGCAAGACGGGCAAATTGTGCCCGTCTGCAGCTTTCCCTGCGCTAATGCTCTGTTTTCTTAAATAGTACCGCGGGCCAGTGAGGTGGTGTGCTGGAACTCGGCACTGTCAGCATCCTGATTGCGGATAGTGGCAGCCTCCTGCTGGGCACTGAGCGGAATATTGTCCCAGGCCTGCTTGATCGGCATGAAGATCTGCAGTGCCTCGTCAATGGGACGGGGATTTATCTGTACCGCAGCATCAGCTATGCGCTCTAACATATAGTCGTAGATATCAGAAAAATTCTGGGCGATGGCGGCGTTGCGTTTGAAATCGAGCGTGTGCTTGAGGTTTTCGATGATGGCGGTGGCAGAGGCCAGCTTCTGCGCCTTGACGGCCAGATCTCCACGCTCAATGGCGCCCTTGGCCTGGGCTAAACGTTCAAAGATGCCCTGATAGAGCATCTTGGTCAGTACATAAGGATCGGCTACCGCGATTTCTGCTGATACCGAGGTATTGCGGTAAGCACGTAAATTGCGTCCGTACATGGGCATCTCTCCTTGATGGCAAAAACTGCCGGATATTTTTAGTCTGCAGTTTTAAAGCAAGGATTATGCCAAGGACTTAGGGCTTACTGTTCCAGCTCCAGACGGAAATAGACGGCACGGCGCTCACGCTGATGGCGGCGGATCTGCTTGATGATTTTACGGCGTCTTTTGATGCGGCCTAATGTGATGTTATGACGGAAGCGGTTACGGATACGCTGCATGTTAATCTCCTTTAAAACTGCGGCAATTTTAGCAGATTTGTTTTGGGTGCCACAGCTTAAACGAAAGGGGCTTTTTAAAAAGAAATTTTTGATAGCTCCTGCAGGTTTTCAAGCACTACAGCTGTTTTAAATATCTTGCAGAAAGTTACAGCAGAAAAATGACATATCAGGCTCTCAGAGCAGGGTATTTTGCCGTCATCTGTCAGGCAAGTGTGATGTATTTTATCCCGCATTCTGGTGCTGAATTTATCTATTACTTTTGATGGATCAGGAGAAAACCGCTTGCCAAATTTAGGCCCTTTAAGGGCTGTTTTAAAAGATTTATTTTGTCAATCTGTTGTAAAAAGTGATTTGTAATACAAAACACAATTCAAACAGGGCTCGCGGCATAATAATATGATCTATAAATAAAAAACTTATTTGACTTTTCTTTTGTAACTGCATAAAGTTAAAGTAGTAGGTTTGTATTTCGTGCTTTTAATATCAAAGCAAATCTACTGCAGGCTGGCTATAACCGGTTCTTAAATTCCTGCAACGGGAAAATAAAGGCTAATACCAGACCTTAAATAACGTTTTTGGGAGAAAAATTTATTATGAAGCAAACGAAGAATGCGTTAAGCATGCTGCTTAATGCTTATCGTGCTATTTTTAAGTCTGCCTATGTCAAGGGTATGGCTACTGCAGTTGTCCTGACTGCAGGTCTTTCCGCTGGCGCAGCAAATGCTGCTTTATCCCCTGAGTTTGCAACTTCAGCTACTGCTGAACTGCCTGACGTAGTACAAACCGATACTGACACTAAAGTGTTACAGGCAGGCGAAAACCTTTACGCAAATTCCCTTACTGTAAACGGCAACCTCACCTTAGATATGAAGGCTGAAGGAACTGGTGTTTACATCAAGGGTGATACCGTTATTTCTGGCGCGGAAAATTCATTGACCTTATCTGACGCCACCTGGGCTGCTGATAAAAACGTTGAAAAGGGATTCTATGGCGGTATCTATAATGCTGGAGAAGATGGAGTCGCTGTGGCCGGTGATGATGACAGCTTAGTCCTTACCGGTGCCCTGCGTGTTTCTGATGGCGCAAATGTGACCTTAAACAAGGTTAATGCTGCTTTTACCAGCGTGTCAATGAACGGGGGCACGCTTTCTATTTCAGGTAAAGATGCTAATC
>CALXOT010000050.1 GCA_944390085.1 uncultured Succinivibrionaceae bacterium | reverse complement strand
CAATACTCTCTAAGAATTCAGGAACGGGCTTTTTTGCTCCGACCTGATGGGGGCATTGTGGACATGCCCGTAAGTGCCCAGTAATGGGTGCTTACTAAAAGTGAGGCACCGTCTTCACGAAACCTCGCATGTAAGTGCGTAGGTAGTTCATAGGCATTGATCAGATGTATTAATGCCAGAAAGACATCAAAAACAGTATTTGATCCCCAGTGCTCAGAACTAGGCCTGTCAATTGCCGGTTGAGCAGGATACCGGCTGTAGTTCCGCCACGCGGACCTGCGCGTTAGTCCCTGTTTTTTTGCTTTGATTGATAATTACCATGGCCAGCGCTGTCAGCGGTTGCTGCAGACTTACTGCATATTTTTTTCTTCCTAATTTGGGTTGCAGCCTGCTGCAGGCACTCAGGAACCTTGCTGCGATCGGGGGCTATTTTCAGCTCGATTACATAGAGCCTTCCTTGACCCTCAAAGCATAAATCGCAGCGTCCCATGGCAGTCTGATATTCGGTCCAGACGTAAAAGCCAAGAATTTGCAGCATTATTTTGTAAATGTTACGAAAGCCGGCTTCAGTAAACATTGCTGTGCTTTCGTAAGACAATTCATTGAGCAGCTTACTGAACTCGTGTTTTAAGGTGGTAAAATCAGCTGAGCGCAAGGCCGCTTTGATGGCATCCTTATAGGCCGATCTGAGTGTCAGTCCATCTTTATTGGTCAGGGAGGTAAGCACTATTTCGGCAAAGGCGTTCTTGACCTCAAGGTTTGGTATCCCTATCAGCAGATCTCCGTCATCGGTACCCTTGATGGTAAATTAGCCTGCCTGATACAAAATAGCAAAAAAAGGGAAATCCTTATCCTGCAGACTTTTTATTGCGGGTGATAATTGATAACAATTGCTGCGCGCCAGATTATCCAGATTAAGGAAGCTTTCGTATCCGGTAGCCGAAAAGAATTGTCTGCGGTGCAGGTATTTTATCAAGAGTGCAGCTGCACACCGCCTGTTTCCAGCCAGTAGGGACGGAAGCCTCGGCCAGGGAAACGCAGGAAATTGAGAATGGTCCAGGGATTGTATACATGCCATCTGTCCTCCTCGTCAAAGCAATAACCATTATAATTGGCAGCAAGTTCCTGTAAGACCTGAGCTTTACTATAGCCAGGATCTTGTTTTTTCTCCTGCCATAAATGCTGCCTGCTGATCTTAAGCCCGGCAAAACGCTTAAGTCCGTGCGCAAACAGTTCGTGCATGGTCTCAACTAAGGTGGATTTGCCAAAGCGGCGGGAACGGGATAAAAATACCGGGCTACGGTTGCACGCAATATGGGCTATAAAATCGGTTTTGTCGACATAAAGCAGTTTATTGTCCACGATTTCGCGAAATGAAGTAACGGCAAGCGGCAGTTTAGTATAGTCAGGCATAATCCGCCTTCCGGAGTCATTTTGTCAGGTTGGGAAGCCGTTTTGGGCGCTGATTGGGCAGTTTTCTTAATATAATATAACTGCTGTAATTCTATTTTAGGCTGAGTGCAGATATTTTGCATGCTTAATCTGTGTCAGCTGGGTGCAGCAGTCTTTGCTGCGTCGGGCTTAGTAGTTTGCAGAGCTCCTGGGCGACGGTCAGCGTAGTACAATGATCGCGCATAGACTGAATTAATAAAAGGTTTTGTATGAATTTGCTGCAAAAATTAGCGGCAGGGGTATTAGTGCTGACAGCTGGCAGCCTGATGCTTGCCACGGCAGCTGAGGCTGCAGAAAATAATAACCGCTGTCAGTTTGGCAGCCCGCTGCGGGTTGCCATCTATCAGGCTGGATCCTATATCGATTTTTATAAGGTAATCAGGCAGACGGTGCTCTCTTTAGCTGCGGATCGTTATATCAGGCTGCAGGAGCCTATGCCAGCTGATTTTAGGTTTCATGAAGAGCAGAGCTATGCCTGGCTGGCACAGGCCTCACAGGGCAGCTGCATTGAGTTTTTGCCAGATGGCCTGTATGACGCCAAATGGGATGCCAGGCAGGAGCAGGAGCTGGCTCTGGCACTTAAAAAGCGGGTGCGGGAGCAGGGTGATGTGGATTTGATCCTGGCCTTAGGCACGGTAGGAGGGCAGCTGCTGGCCGATTCTTCCCTGGGAGTGCCGGTCATGGTGATGACAGCCTCTGATCCGGAAAGTGCCGGCATTGTTGGACCGGGTGAGTTCTCAGATAAACCTAACGTGCATGTGCAAAAGGAAATGAACCGTACCCGCAATGAGCTTACCATGTTCTACAACATCTTTAAGTTCAAGCGGCTGGGGATTATCGAGGATGAGGACCCGGATAATTGGGGCGGGCAATCCCTGCCTGCGGTAGAGTCAACAGCAGCAGAGCTGGGCTTTGAACTGGTGCGCTGCCGCGGCCCGATTATTTCCCAGGAACAGGAAAAAGCGCAGGAGGCGTACAGCCGTTGCCTGCAGGAGCTTTCCACTAAGGCCGATGCAGTTTACCTGTCCCTGGGCAATGGTGCTTCCCCCGATCATTTTTACAGTCAGTTAAAGCCCTTAATTGAACGGAAGATCCCGACCTTTTCGCAGTCAGGTGGCAGTGAGGTAGAGCGGGGAGCGTTATTGTCCCTGGCTGATATGGATTTGGCAGAATCCGGGGCTTTTGAGGCTGGGGTCGTCAAACAGATCTATCAGGGGATACCGCCAGAGGATATCTCGCAGTACTATTACGCACCACTTGCGCTCAATTTAAATCTTGAAACAGCCAGGCAAATTGAATGGAAGCCTGATTTTGAAATCCTGATGGCACTTGATCAGGTCTTCCAGACTATTAAGGGGCAGTAAGGGTTAGCGGGGCTTGTGCCTGCAGCAATTGCAGCAGCTGCGGTTCAAGTACCCCGACCTCTTCTGCGCTCTGCAGCTCAAAATCAAGCATCAAGGACAGGGCTGACAGGGGTAGGCTGTCCTTGATGGGGCTTTGCAGGATCTGCTTTAGCTCAGCGGCACTGGGGCTATTCTGGCTGTACAGATCCAGATAATCGAGTGCCCAGGCAGCGTTAAGGGTGCCTGTAGCCTGGGGATCCGGGTTTTGCACTTTGATGGGACAAGGGTAGCTCTGGATTAAATTGCGGGTCACTGCCGTAGGCAGTGGTAGTCCGAGCAGCACGGCCGGACGGGAGAGCAGCTGCCTTACGTATTGATAAAAATAAATGCCGCCGCTGAGTGTCACCTGCTTGAAGAAGGTCAGGTAAAAGTTGGTGCAGAAGATGTTGGGGTGCAGTTCCCCGCGCGCCAAAGCTGCAGCTAAGGCAGGGGCGTTAAGCTCAAGCTGGTAGCCAGATTTGCCGATGAGCAGTGGAGGCATGCCTGGGCGGATCAGGGCAGAGAGCCTTTCATATTTTAATTTGGGCAGCAGATGATAGAACAGCACGGTAGTGTGCTCTGAAAAAAGGGGAGCACTGCTGGCCTGTCCGTATTCCCAGACCTGCGTACAGCCGTTCATGCCGGTAAGCAAGTGTGTCAGCAGGGTATGATCCTTAAGGAAGGCTGTAAAGTCACTGTCTGGATTATTCAGATCCTGCAGCATTAACCTTATGCTCAGGCGGTCAATATCCAGCACCAGGACATCCGGGGTGCAGGGGGCTTTCATATTGGCAAGGAAGCGCCGGTATAGGCTGCGGTTAAGGCGCAGCAGGGCATCGGCACAGTTATAGGGACTGTGGCCGTTTAAAAAGTCCTTTCCTTCCCGGATGAGCTTTGCCGTGAGCTCCTGTATGGCCTGGACTTCTGCCTTACGTAAGCGAAAGTCTGACTGAGCCTGGGTGAGCCGCCTTAATACATATTTTTCCTCAAGGAAGGCAAAGTTTGGCACAAAGGTCTGATGGAAGCGATCGGTTAAAAAACGTAGCCGCGGCCGGGGAGCGAGACCTTGATCCGGGCGCAGGCTTAAATAAAAACCTGCGGGGCATGAAGGGTGGCGCGGGGTGAGGGCAGAGCAGGTAAGCCAGATCCCTAAATTGCCGGTCTGAGCAGCTGCTGCCCCGGTCAGCAGGGCACCTGCAATCAGGACAGAGGGATTTTCAATGCCGGCATGTCCGGCAGAACAAAAATACTGGGCTTTTCCTAATTGTGCCTGCAGCTGCTTTAAATCAGCATCCGGGTAGAGCCGGCAGCTCTCTTCGTACAGGGCTTTACTAAAGTCAGGATGCGGGACGGTCCCGCCCTGGTAAAAGCGCCGGTAATATTGCAGAAAACTTTCCTGCCCGTACTGCAGGCCAAAGTCCTTTAAGTGTGGCCAGATCCTTGCTCTGATTGCTGAAGGTAAACGGCGCATGCCTTGACTCCTTTAGTTTTCTACTGATGACCTGTTAACTATTACGTAGAAGATCCGCCAATATTACGTTAAGAAGATCCTCTGTAAACATGCTTTTTTGCAGGATCTTCTTTCAATAATATTTTCTTAAATTACTAGTCTAATTTTTCTTTCCTTCATGCCCATTTTCAGTGGTGATCACTGCTTTGTCAAATTCTATTTTTCAGGATCTTCTTCAAATTATGGCGGATTCATCGACCTGATCGGGATCACACTTCCCGCAGACCTCTGAAGCGGCCGGTTTAAGCCTGATGCAGCACATTCCGTGCTGTATCTGTTCTTTAAAAATCCGTTTTAACAATGTGATTCCTGCTGCTGCCGGGCTTTGCGGCTGTTTTCAGGAGTTACCGCTGTTACTTGCTCTTAAAATGTGACGCACCGATCAAAATCCTGATATATTCTGTGACGCAGGGTTCAAAATTCTGCAGCCACGATCGACATAAAGCCTAAAAAATGACCCCATACTGATTAATTTTGGTTTCTGTTTTACAGAGATCGGTATTGGACGGTTTTCTCGCATCGGAGGGGCTGCAGAAGCTTGCATCACAGTGCAGGTTCAGCCGTGCCATGCCCTCTGTATACGGGGACGTCTTTGAAAAATACCGTCAGCTTTATGGCCCGCCTCCTGTCACAGACCCT
>CALXOT010000049.1 GCA_944390085.1 uncultured Succinivibrionaceae bacterium | reverse complement strand
GTCCGGCGGCATCATCCTTGGCAGAATTGATACGCAGTCCGGAAGCCAGGCGCTGATAGGAAACGTTTAAGTTATTGGTGGCGTTCGTCAGTTTGCGCTGGGCATTGATTGACGAGACATTGGTATTTACATAAAGAGCCATTTTTATAATCTCCCAAGTTACCGTAAGGCCATGCCTTACTTGAAACTTATCCCTAAAGGTGCTCTGACAGACTGAGTTCTCTCCTCTCAGACGGTCCCTGCAGGGATGTCATTTGGTTTAATGAAAAATATGTGCCAAAATTAAAAAATAATATTTTTATATTTGATAAATAATGAAAAAAATAAAATAACAGGGAGCGGGCAAAAATCGTCGTTGTCAACGCTCAGTCCCCGCGGCAAAAATCTGCCGTTTCTTTGACTGTAAGAAAGACAAATCAGAAATTGGAGCTTAAAGGCAGAAGCAGTGATGGCAGACGGAGCTTTAGTGCAATAATGCAAAAAGATGTCTTTTAGCAGATGGTGCAGGGGGAGCCCGGAAATGTTATCTGCCAGATTTGGGAATACCCGCACAGTTTGCTGAACACAGGGCGAGGTCAGAAATTCCAAAAAGTACCAGCCTAGGAAAAATCCAGATCCAAATAAAAAATGCCGGGGCGGGATGCCCCGGCCAAATGAGCAGAACGCTCAGGAGAGAAATTTTTAATACTTAGGATCAGCCTCCGAGCAGAGACAGAGCGATCTGCGGACGCTGATTGGCCTGGGTAAGAATGGTCTGTGAGGCCTGCTGAATAATGGTCTGCTGCGTCAAGTTGGCAGTTTCCTCAGCATAATCAGTGTCACGGATACGCGATCTGGCATCGGACTGATTCTCTGATATATTGGACTGGTTGCGGATAGTCGATTCCAGACGGTTCTGTACGGCGCCCAGGTCCGCACGGCAGGCATCAACCTCAGCGATGAACTTGTCGATATTGGCAAGCGTAGTCTGGGCATTTTCTGCAGTACAGACTGTGAAAATATAGTTACCGGAACCGGGAGCATCCGGATCCTCAATCAAACACCTGCCGTTGGTGTAGGGAGCTACAGTTCCTGCTGTATTGGTATCTATTCCAGCCATGCTGGCGATACCATTCATGGTAAAGCCGGCAGACAGGCTTACAGACAGGGTGTCGTATGCATTGGAGCCCACCTGAAAAATCACGTCACCGTTATCGTTAATTAGGCCTTGCCCGGCACCAGCCAAGATCTTCTGACCGGCATAGGTGGACTTACAGGCGATACGTGTGATTTCCTGGGAGAGCTGGCGCACTTCCTGCTGAATGGCGACGCGATCAGCCGAGGTATTGGTACCATTGGCAGCCTGAATGGCCAGGGTACGGATGCGCTGGAGCATATTGGTGGTCTCATCAAGCGCACCTTCCATGGTCTGGGCTAAGGCAATGGCATCATTGGCATTGCGGTTGCCCTGATTGAGGCCATTAATCTGGGCCGTCAGGCGGTTAGAAATCTGCAGTCCGGCGGCATCATCCTTGGCAGAATTGATACGCAGTCCGGAAGCCAGGCGCTGATAGGAAACGTTTAAGTTATTGGTGGCGTTCGTCAGTTTGCGCTGGGCATTGATTGACGAGACGTTGGTATTTACATAAAGAGCCATATCTTTATCTCCTGAGTTTTGCTATTCCTGCAGTGTTCTAATAGTTATATTGCTGCAGTTATTCTTGCTTGCACTACATAATGAAAATAATGTGCCAACTTTTATAAAACATTAAAATTATTTATATTTCAAAATGTTATAAAACAACTCTGACACAAGCTGTCAAAAACATATTTGCCGCAGTGTTGTTTTGCAGGAGTTAACTTGCCATTTGCGGCAAAGCTGAAGCTGATTTGTTGCCGTCATGTCTTTGTCACAGACGGCAGTTTTTACCGCTATTTACCGCAATGACGGTGAAATGCCCGGAAAAATGAGGTTTTGATCAAATTTTTGCTTTTATATCTGATAAGGATTTTTAACTGAAAATCATTTGCGCAGTTCTACTGCTACAGTGTGATCAGAACATTTATAAGGAGAAAAGCTATGCTGCCTCGTGAACTTAATATTAAGGACAATTACGGCCTGTATATCGATGGTAAATGGAGCCCCGCAGCAGATGGTTCCACTTTTGTGACCAGTTGCCCGGCTACCGGAGATAAGCTGAGTGTCTGCGCAGATGCAGCTGCAGCAGACGTAGATCGGGCTGTGGCTGCAGCCAGGAAAGCTTTTGTCACCTGGTCACACACCAAGGTCAAAGAACGCGCTGCTATCTTGAATAAAATAGCCGATATCATTGAGGAGCATGCTGCGGAGTTGGCCCTAATTGAAAGCTGTGACAACGGCAAACCGTTGCGTGAAACCATGGCTATTGATATTCCATATTCAGTTGAGCATTTCCGCTATTTTGCCGGAGTGATCCTAGCTGAAGAAGGAAAGGCCAGCGTGCTTGACAATAGCTTTCTTTCCATCATTCTGCGTGAGCCTATCGGTGTGGTAGGGCAAATTGTTCCCTGGAACTTTCCATTCCTGATGGCTGCCTGGAAATTAGCTCCGGTTCTGGCAGCAGGCGATTGCACGGTGTTCAAACCATCATCTACCACTCCGCTGTCAGTACTGCGCTTGGCTGAATTGACCGAGGGGGTGATTCCTCCTGGAGTCTTTAATGTGGTAACCGGCAGAGGATCAAAGTCAGGTGATTATATGTTAAGCCATCCTGGCTTTGACAAACTGGCCTTTACCGGTTCTACAGAAGTGGGGCGCGAGGTCGCTCTGGCTGCAGCCAAGCGCATTATTCCTGCAACCCTGGAGCTTGGCGGTAAGTCTGCTAATATCTTCTTTGATGATATGCGCATGGAACAGGCCTTAGATGGGGCACAGCTTGGCATATTGTTTAATCAGGGGCAGGTATGCTGTGCCGGCTCACGTATTTTGGTGCAAGAAGGAGTGTATGACGAGTTTGTCTCCGAATTGATTAAGCGCTTTAATCAGGTTAAGGTTGGCTTGCCTTGGGCTGAGGGCACCATGATGGGATCGCAAATAAATGAGGGTCAACTTAATAAGATTTTAGGTTGGGTTCAAAAAGGCGTGGATGAAGGCGCTGAGATCTTATGTGGCGGCAAACGTCTGACTGATGGAGAGCTGGCTCAAGGTGCTTTCATGGGACCGACCCTGCTGGGCAATGTGCAAAACAACATGTGCGTGGCGCAAGAGGAGATCTTCGGGCCGGTAGCCTGTGTAATAAAATTCAAGACAGAAGTGGAAGCTATCGCTATTGCCAATGACAGTGTCTATGGTCTTGGTGGCGGTGTCTTCAGTGCCGACATCAATCGGGCATTGCGTGTAGCCATGGGGGTACGTACAGGCAGAATGTGGGTAAATACCTACAATCAGATCCCTGAAGGATCACCTTTTGGCGGTTATAAAGAATCAGGAATTGGCCGTGAAACCCATAAGATGATTTTAGAGCACTATACGCAGTGTAAAAATATTGTGATCAACTTAAGTGAGGCTCCGTCTGGTTTCTATTAAGCCAGTCACAGTTGTCATGAGCCGGATATAAATGGAGGGAGGGACGTAAGTAAGGTTCCTTCCTTTATTTTTTTGTTTAAGGATTAACTTAACGTGTAAACCGTCAATGGCATGTAGTCAGAATAATGTGCAGCAAGGAGAGCTTCGTCAGATAAGTTTTTTAAATTATACGATAAATAATAATTTATTGTTATATCCTTTAAGTAAGTAAAAGGAAACCTGTTAAAATTTGCCATCATTTTCCGGCCAGTCCTCCACCTTCATTCCAAGCAAATGTAGGAACAGCCGGTCTCGTTTTGTGGTCTCAGTGGTGATGCACGACGTAAGCCTTTTGTACTGTTCAGTATCAGTACGCACAAAGCGTATGGTGTCGACGCAATCGAACCACAGCAGGATCTGGTGAAGGGTGTTATTGTCAAGCCATGTCCTCAGGCTCCTGTGCAGTTTAATTTCAGCAGCATTGAGCTCACCTGATGCTAGACTTCTGTTAATCTTATCCCTTATATCCCTGAGCTTTCCGTATAGAAACTCAAGATAACCTAGCGTCACAATCTGTACAAAAAGGCGTCCGCGACCGCTGTCACGGTCGTGCACTCTTTCGTTCATTCCGTCGCAGTGCCCCTTATCCCTGGCAAAGAATGTCTCAAGACGATTGCGTTTGCGGTAAGTGCGCAGAGCATCTTCGGGACTGAAACGGGCGTTGTTGGTGATTATGGCAAACACGCCGCAATATTTGAGGGCTTTTTCCATGACTCCCTCCTTCCAGCTAAGGCGCCGCAGGGTGCCACTTCTTTTACCAGCAACTTTCTTTGGCAGACTGAATACCCTCGCGGCCCAGCGTTGCGCGGCAAGTGTCAACATGGGGTACATGCCGCTCTCGATGTCATGCTTAAGCTCCATAAGGTTGCGGGTCAGATTTTTCTCGTCCTCCGCCTTCTGCGCAGGTTCATAGAAGAGGTGGAGATAGAGGCGCCGCTCAATGGTATAGCTTTCTCCCCTGCGATGCTGCGCGGTGTTGTATACCCATTTACCACTGAATTTTCGTGTCAGGCTGATCTTTATCCCACGTTCGGATGCGGCTGAATCCAAAATAGAGTCGGGATGCAGCAGTCTGCTCAGATTTTGATCAATGATTTCGCGGATCCAGCTGCCGTCACTTACGCTGATCCTCATCATGAACTTCATGTTGGAGTTCAGGAACTCGATGAGGTTGGACTCAGAGTAGAAACCGTTATCGGTGACCACGGTGGGCTTTATGAGATCAAGCCACTTAACATTTCGGATACAGTTAACTATGGATATGACATCTGGAATATTGCCGGGCTGTTCCTCAAAGGACAAAGGTTGACCGCTCTCAAGAGAATAGAGCACGAGAAACTTCTTGCACGCCAGCCCGTCATGAGATTTGTTCATACCGGGATTGAATCTTGCTTCAGGGTGACTGGTGTAGAGCGAATAGGTAGAACGGGTTGTGCTGTCAAAGGCAACGCAGTCACAGCTGCCAAGCCTTGCAGATCTCAGTTTACCGTACATCTGCACGAGATGTTCTGTGCTCCCTGCATATTCAAACAGCTCATGACAGGTGTACTCACTGAGCTCTGCCGGCAGAATATGCAGCTTCTGCCAATCTCCCACCCCGTTAACCGGTCTGCCATCAGTTCCGATCCAGTAACGAACCAGGGACAACAGTCTCTGTACCGTCAGCTCCGCCGCACGAGGCTCATTACATTCAGCCGAAGAGACCGCAGCGCTCAGATCACTGTCAATACCAGTGGTCTTTCCCACGAAGCTGAGGATTTCTAACATGCCAGTATGGCAACGAGAGATTTTCGCATCGGGTTGAGCCAGAAGATCTGACACAGTAGTAGTCGCCTGGGAGCGAGAGGATCTTTTAGGACGGGTAGGAACGAGCTCATCAGAGCCTGGCAGGATTTTGCCCAGAAGCCTTGATGAGAGGATTTTATCGTACTTTTTTTCAGGGTCGTAAATGACCTTTTTCTCGTAAACGTAAATAACATTGCCGGGTTTTTTAACCCTGACGGTCTTAATGCGCTCACAATTTCTGATTGGTCTGGCCATTTAGAGCAGTCCTTAGCATTAACAGGTTACTTTATTATAAAAGGTAACCCGTTAAAAATCAAGAATGATGGATTATTCTTGGCATATAAAAACGGATAAATAACAAATAAATATGGAGATAGAGGCAGGGGTGAAATAGAATTTTATGGATGCATAGACAAAGATATAGCCTTAACAGGTGACCTTATGCTTACTTAAAGGTATTACCTTCCTGAGCAACGACTTGCGCAGAATCTGCGGCAAACCGCCGCTTTCGTACCAATAATTTATAAAATCACACTGCGGGTTGGCAAAAAAGTTCAGCACGGACCAGGTATTGAAATACGGGGCACCATCCGGCACCGCCCGCTTGAACCACCCTTTTGATTAACTCTAGCTTAGCAGCTGACTGTCTGGGTTTATTACAGAAAATCTGATCTTGACCCCTGAACCAGAAATGCACACCAAAGTTTTCT
>CALXOT010000048.1 GCA_944390085.1 uncultured Succinivibrionaceae bacterium | reverse complement strand
AATGGGGGGCGCGTGGACCGCCCCGTAGTGATACGCAATCTGCACTCCAAGCTGGATTGCGCAGCACTGCTAAAAAAGGGCCGTCGAGCCCTTGAAACCCTATGCGTAAGCGTAGGGTAGTTCATGGAGATCACTGTAGTCCATAGAAATGAATTTGCTATTCATGGAACTTACCTTTTATCATCTTAAATTTACGACAAGGATCCTCTCCTGCTTCTTTTTTAGACGGGGATAAGTTGACTACTTGGGTAGTCATTCCTGATATTTAGCAGGCATTCTAGTAGCGTAGGCATTATGTTTGTTTGACGTCCA
This sequence comes from uncultured Succinivibrionaceae bacterium, assembly GCA_944390085.1. Taxonomy (GTDB): domain Bacteria; phylum Pseudomonadota; class Gammaproteobacteria; order Enterobacterales; family Succinivibrionaceae; genus Avisuccinivibrio. The sequence goes on along the minus strand of CALXOT010000048.1, from coordinate 20,439 downwards.
CACCGGCCTAAAGGCCGATGATTCCTACTGCTAAACAACAATAGTGCTATTGTTGTAAGCTGCGGCGGGTTCCTGCTGCCAACCTCAGGTGAGGTTCGCTTGACAGGCCATCCTGGCACGTCCTGCCTTTAATATGTTTTGTGCGGCATTGTGGTCGGCATGTACCTCATAGCCGCACTTTACGCTCATAAAGTTTATTCTAGTTGAGCTGACATCCATCCAGTTCAGAAGAGTAATATAGCGCTCTTTTGGCAAAAGCCGTTATCTTTTTTCTGTTCTGGAACCCGGGAGCAGGTCCCGGGATGCCTGGTTACAGTATATATGTTTATGCCCGGTGCGGCAGCTGTTTGCGCGCAGCGGTCAGGGCCTGGGCATAGTATTCGCTGGCCGGCTCAAACAGGCGCTGTGCCGCCATGACTTTGGCAAGCTTCAGGTAGGTGTCAGGGCTTTTGTTAAGCTGCAGCGCTTTTTCCAGATGTTCCTGCGCATCCTTCAGCTGGCCTGCCTTAAACTCCAGATTACCCAAAGCCTTGAGTAGCGGGGTATTGACCTGACTGGCGATAAGATTATCCTCAGCCTGTTTCTTGAGGCGAGAGAGCACATCAGGAATGGAAATTTCCCAGTTGGCGATGCTTTCCAAAAAGTCCGGATCGAGATTTTTCTTTAACAGATCAAGACTGAACTTGCGGGCACGGTTGACATCACCAAGTTCCAGCAATTTGGAAGTAAGCTTGGCAATCAGGCGCGGATCCTGTTTGTCCTTCTTGTCCAGCCTGGAGATTAGCTCATTTAAGGCGCTGGCATTTTCAGCGTTATCGATCCCCTTCATCAGGTTCTCACGTGTATAGCGCGCACCTTCTTCCTTGCTGACAATGTTCTGGCGGATAAGCTGCGGCATCATGGCAGCTATCTTGTCATGTTCCTGTTCCTTGCGGTAGCACTCGTAGGTAAGCCGGGTCACCAGCTTGGAGCTGTAACGGTCGCGGAGCTCATCGAGCACCTCCAGGGCAGCCTTGGCATTACCGATTTCAAGGTTAAGCTTGGCCCTGATGATAGAGCTGGAGATGAAGGCCTGCTTGTTGTGGCTTTTGGCCTCATCTAAAAACTTGCGGCACAGATCGTAGTCCTGCAGCGCAAAGGCCGCCCGGGCACCGATAAAACAGGCCTCAAGGGAGTGATTGCGCCCGGCTTTGCGGATCAAGGTCAGCACCCGCGCATAGTCACCCTCTTCGTAGGCCATTACTGCCTCTTGCTGCAGGGAGCTGGATTTGCGCTGATGCTGGCGCCTGAAGAAGCTCTGTGTGCCCTTGGGAATACGCAGGCACTTCAGGATTAAAGTGCAGAGCAAAAACAGCACGATGAAGCTGACAATGGCGATGATGACTGCCGTGGTCAGGGAGGTCTCAATAATATAATCCTGGGTGGCAATATGCACGAAGCCCTGCTGATCTGCAAGGAAGGGACCGGCAAAGATAGCGGCGCACAGAATGGCGATAAAAAGCAGAATTTTTATCATGGCTTACCCCTGGATACCCTGTACCTGCCTGGCGGCCAGTTTCTCAAAGAGCTGATGGCTCTCCAGCACCCGCGGCATCGTGACGCTGACGTCTGTGGTCAATAACTGATCGATGCTGTTAAGTGCAGCCTGGACTAAGGCACTTTCCTTATCAAAGTAAGAATCAATCAGGCGGCGGGCTTCCTTCAGGTTGTCCGTGTAATTGTTCTGTTCACCCTGAGCTGCGGCAATCCTGGAGAGCAGCAGGCGGGTCTTGATGTGCTCACGCAGGAACAGATCCTGCTGCGGGCTTAAAAACTCAGTCACTGCATCCGGGGCACGCCTTCTAATTTCAACAAAGCGGGAGGAGAACTCCTTAGCTGAGGTCAGCAGGTTTTGCTTCCAGTCAGCAAAGCTGGAGGTCGGCTCACTGCTCTTGTCAAAGGCATGGGCTCTTTTTTCCGGATCGGAATATCCGGCCAGCACCAGGGCGCCGGCGTCAGCGTACAGCTGCTCCAGGCGCAGGGTAATGCCTGTAAGATCAGGCTGTTTGATGGCAGAGAGGGTAGAAAGATCCTTGGCGATGGCAGCACGGATAGCGATGATGTTCTCATCCTCAAGATTGATAAGCAGCCGGTCGGCCTGGTTCAAGTTCCAGATGGCAGCTGCGGCATTACGGCCGAATACTGCCTGGCGGTAGGCTTCAGCTACGTTGAAGTAACTCTCGGCAATGCGCCATTCATTGGGATCGCGGGCTTCAAATTTATCGAGGCGGGCATTGAGCTCACCCATGGCTTTCAGCTCATCCTGATGTTGCACGCTGATGGCCTCAAGCTTGGCGTTAAGCTCGCCCTGTCCCTGGGCCAGAGCCTGGTTCTGATCCTTTAGGCTGTCATTTGCCGCAAGCAGATCTGCAATCTCAGCCTGCGCCCCAGTTAAGGACTGCTGAGCCTGGGCTAAGGCTTGTGCATCCTGCTGACCTGCAAGCTGTGCGCTTTTAAGGGCATTTATTTGCTGGTAGCAGTAAACGCCGCCGCCTATCACGACTGCAGCCAGAATCAGGCAGCAAAAACTTAAGAAGGAGGAACGTCCCTTTAATTTTTCAATCTGGGCACTGACAGCTGCATCTGCAACAGGGGCTGCCCCTGTCTGCATGGTACTAGCAGCTGGTGCCGGGGAGGGCTGCTGTGCAGGAGCTGGAGCCTCTGGCTTTGTGGAAGCTGCGGCCTGAGTGGCAGCTTTATCTTCAGGGGCGGCAGCGTTATCTTTATCCTGCGCTACTTCCTTTTTGTCTGCGCTATCCTGCGCGCGCAGGGCATCGGCCTTTTCCAAAATTTCCACGGCCTGGCTTTCCAGCGCCGCAGCTTCCTGTACTGTGCCCTGATCTGCGCCCGTTGCGGCAGACTTTAAATCAGTATCTTTCTTCTCATCTAAGCTGTCTTGCATGGGTTAATCCACCTTTGGTCAATTTTGCTTGATTTTAGCACTTTAGCAGCGCAAAAAGGGTAGGGCAGGGCTAAAAGCGCAGCCCCTGCTGTTAATTTTGTGAACCAGGCTGATGTCCTTAACTGCACGGGTTGCAGTTCCGTCCTGAGTGACTTTGTGGCTGATAGCTGCAGTTTACGCCAGTTACTGCCACTGCAACTGCAGGATAAGTGGGTTTTGCAGCCTGACGGTCAGATCAGAGCAGACAGCTTATTTGGCAAGTAGAGAACAAGCTCCTGCAGGTAGGTTTGTTTTGACCAGGTGAATACAGATATTGCCTGATCCTCTACAAAGCGCGGCAGATTTATTTTCAGGAGGGGCTTTGTGTGTAAGATGATGGTGAGTACAAGCAAGCTGCCGTCTGTGAGCAGGGTAAACATCTGGGAATCGGGACGGCAGTTACATGCCTTGTAACTAAACTGCTAACCTCAAGTAATCCAAAGCCTGCGGAGTATGGATGTTAAGTCTGATGCGTCATGTCGGTTCCATGTTGACGGCAGCTTATGTCGCAGTAAGTTGTACCCCTGCAACCACCGCAGCTGCAGCGGCAGGGGCAGAAGCTTCCTTTAAGCAAGCAGGGATAGATCCGGTGCTTTCCCTTAATGACACTCTTGCTGATGTGCTCTCTTTGCCGGAACTCAAGCCCTTTGCCCGTTATCTGCTACCGTTGGAACATGGCTATGATCCTAAGCTGCCCTTGTCTGAGATGGAACGCCTGCTGCCCTATCATAATTTTGTCAGTGCCAGCAGAGGGGTGGCCATCATCAATGATTTCATTGCACGCAGCCGGGACGGGCAGCGTTTGTGGTATCCGCTGTCACATCAGGACAGCGGGCTGTTCTTTTTGCCAGGCAAGCTCGGGGCTCCTTTTGCGGTGATTTGCCCTGGCGGGGGCTTTGCTTACGTTGGCTCCATCCATGAAGGCTTTCCTTATGCGCTGGAGCTAAACGAGCTGGGGCTTAATGCCTTTGTCCTGCAGTACCGTACCGGCTCGGGGCAGCGGGCCTGTGCTGATCTGGCTGAAGCCCTGGCCTACATCTTTGCCCACGCTGCAGAATTTCAGGTGGATGTGAAAGGCTATGCCCTGATCGGCAGTTCTGCCGGAGCCCGCATGGCGGCAGTGCTGGGAGCTTATGGCACGCAGTATTTTAATAGCCCGCAGCTGCCGTTGCCTGCTGCAGTGATCATGGCCTATACCGGTTATGACAGCTATTCCAGTTCTGACCGGCCAACCTACAGTGTCTGTGGGGATAGGGATTATATCGCTTCAGCTTCACTGATGGCAGCGCGCATAAAAGCCTTGCAGAACCTGGGGATTCCGGCACAGATCAAAATTTATCCTGGTCTGCCCCACGGCTTTGGCACAGGTGAGGGCACCGGGGCGGCAGGCTGGCTTAAGGATGCGGTCGCCTTCTGGCTGCAGCAGCGTCAGGCTCAGGCTGCGCCTCAAGGCACAGCGCCATGAGGGCGGTCGCCTTTGTGGCAGAAATTTTAATTTTGCCCCGTTAAATTTTGTGCGCCAGCGCACGTTCTGCCCTAGTTTCGGTATAAAATGAAGCGTTTTCTTTTTGGATAGTTATGCCCAAGACCGTAGCTTCATTCCTTTCCCCGCGTCAAAAATACCTGCAGCGCCTTGAGCGTTATCAGGCCATCAACGCACAGCGGTTTTCCTATGCCTGCTCGATAATGTCAGCAGATGCCCGCCAGTTTTTAGGCGTGCTGCCGCTGCTGCTGCACTTTAACCGCAAGGAAATACCAGGTTACCGTCCGGCCGGGGTACCCCACGGCATTGATGGCTTTAAGCCCGATGCCTCTCAGCTTGCCTATCTGCAGCGGGTACTGGGCTCCAAGAGCGCAGTTACAGCAGCTCTGGCGGCACAGCAGGGTGAGCCAGCTCAGATCCTGGGGCTTTATTGCATGGGCAGCACTGCCTCCATCGGGCAGGGATCGGGCTCGGATCTTGATATCTGGGTGTGTGTGTCGCACCGACAGGATGCGGCCGCGCAGCAGGCCCTTACAGAAAAGTGCTCCTTTATCAGTACTTTTGCCCAGGGGCTGGGAGTGGATCTCAATCTCTTTGTCACGGCAGATGATCGCTTTACCGGTGGCGGCTCGCAACAGGTGGCGGGGGATAATTGCGGCTCGGCACAGAATTTATTTTTGCTCGATGAGTTTTACCGCAGTGCAGTGCGTCTGTGCGGGCGCTACCTGTCCTGGTTCCTGATTTCCAATGAAGAGGAGATTGAGGATTATCAGGGTTATGTGGCAGAACTGAAGGACAGCGGGGCACTGCCTGAGGATCAGTTATTTGACTTTGGCTCAGTGGCCAACAGCTCACCTGCAGAATATTTCGGTTCGGGGCTGTGGCTTTTATATAAGGGAATTGAATATCCCTTCAAGGCAGCCCTTAAGATCATGCTGATGGAAGTCTATGCTGATGAGTATCCGCAAAGCCTGCTGCTGTCCTCGCAGATGAAAAAGGAACTGCTGCAGGGCAGCGGGCAGTATGATTTAAAGCTCGATCCTTACTTCTTGATGTACCGCAAGGTGCATGACTACCTGATCCGCGAGGGCGACTTCAAGCGTCTGCAGCTGGTGCGGCAATGTTTTTACTTAAAGATTTTCCTTGGCCTCAAGGGGCTGCCTTCAGGGGAGCTGGTGCGCTTTAGGCGTAAATTTTTGGACGAGATGGCCACTAAGTGGCGCTGGAGTTTCAAGCTCAAGGAAGATCTGGAAAATCGCGCCATGTGGAAGATCCATTATGTGCGCGCCTTTTATGACGATCTGTTTGCCGCCCTGATTAAAAGCTACCGGGCGCTGTTAAGCTTCTCAGTGCGTCATGGCATTGAATATGCCATTACCTCCGATGATGCCGGGATCTTGTCGCGCAAGCTCTATGCAGCCTATGACAAGCATCAGGACAAAATCATCCTCTATGCTCCAGAGTTTACCTATTCTCTGTCAGAACCGGCCCTCACCTTCATCAGGACGCATGCAGACAGCGTCTGTGCCCAGGGCTGGCATTTATATGCCGCAGCCGGGGACAGCGTGGAACTTTTGAGTACCAGATCTGCCTATACCGGCAGCAGTATCTGTGAGTGCGTCAGCTGGGCCTGTTTTAACCAGCTTTTGACCAAGCGCACCCAGATCAGTGTCTGCGGCGACTGCCAGGCGGTCAGTGCCCTTAAGCTTCGGCGCCTGGCCGATGACATCACTAGGGTGCTGGGGCAAAAGGTGCGCCGTAAGGTTGAGGACAGCGCTTACCTGCGGCCGCGTGAGATCACGGTCAGTGCCGTGATCCTGAATTTAGAGCGCGATGTGACCTTAGAAAACCGCATGTTAAGCGTGGATCTGAATACAGGATCCACCTTATGTGCTGGCAGGCAGCGCCTGTGCCTGATAGGCTCCATCTCGCTTGTCATCGTCAACTCCTGGGGCGAGATCACTGCCCTGGATCTGCCAGACGGCGAGCAGGGGGTGACGGAACTGCTGGCCACCTTACTGCGCCTTAGCAAGAGAAGCCGCGGCAATGCAGAACAGGACGTACTGTCAGACATTCAGGTCTGCTGTTATGCCAGGCTGCATGCTGATCTGATCCGTTATGATCTGCAGGCGGTGATCCGGCAGGTTTTTGCCTGCCTGAACAATCCTGGCAGTGAACGCAGCTTTGCCTTTGAAGTGGGGCATAACACCTACATGGCCCGCGGTACCCCGGATCGTGGCGTACAGCTGGTGCGGCATAATGTGCTGGGCGATGAGAACTCCTTTGGCGTGCATACCCGCTTTGGCATGCGCCCGGAGTTTTCGCTGCAGGTGCCGGCACAGGTTGACCGTTATTCCAACATCGGCATCATGCAGTATTTCTTTGCCCCGCTGGTCGATGGCTGGGATATCTATATCGTCAATGAAGATAACGAGGTGCAGGTTTATCCCCATTATGTCGGTTCCCGTGCCGCCCTAGTCAATGCCATCAACCGCTACTACACCCGTTTGTCTGAGGAAAACAATCTGGCTGAAAGCCGCTTCAACCTGCCGCAGTATTTCGTGCTAAGTTCGGATTTAAAGTCCATCCATCCCTTTACCATCCGGGAGCATGCAAGGGTTGACTGAGCCATGCGGCGTCAACTTGCAGTAAGCATACAGAGGGCACGCCGCTGCCCTATTACAAGGCGAAGCTGCCTTGGTTGCGTGCAAAAAGATTGTCTAATAGCGGCGCGGGCATTACACTTGAGGGCGGTAAAGGCTTAAGGCGCTGTTCCTGTTTTTATTTTTCAACCAGGCAGCGCTGCCGGGTTAAACTTGCGTGTGACAGAAATAATTATGCAAAACAGAACAATGCTTAAGATGACAGCTGCGCTGGGAAGTGCCGTGCTGCTCTCCCTTTTTATCTCCGGCTGCGGCCTGAAGTACGATCTGTATATGCCTGATGAAGAAAATCAGGCCGGGGCAAGCCAGGATCCACATCAGGCAGACAGTCAGCTCACCTTGTTTTCCTCAGGTGAGGAGATGGCAGACAACAACAAGGCAGCAGTTAAGTGAGCCTGCATGGCGGGTTTAGCCTGAACCTCAGCTAAATACAGGCAGCATCAGCTGTAAGAGCCACAAAGAAGCGATCAGCCCGGGCAGCTTTAGCTTATTGCAGCAGCTGCTGCCAGAAAAACTGACAGCAAGGCTGGATAAAAAAAGGATTACAGCAGTTTTTACGGATCTAATGGCGCCTGCAGGCTGCAGGCGAGGCAGGACAAAGGGCAGGATATTATGGATTATTTTAATTACAAGGATAATGAGCTTTACGCCGAGGATTTGAAGGTAAGTTCCTTAGTGCAGGAATATGGCTCTCCGCTTTATATTTACTCCAAGGCCACCTTAGTGCGGCATATGCGGGCTTTTGAGGAAGCCTTGGCCGGCAAGAAGCATTTAATCTGCTATGCGGTGAAGGCCAACTGCAATTTAAGCCTGTTGTCCTTGATGAAATCCCTGGGGGCAGGCTTTGATGTAGTCTCTGAAGGTGAGCTCAGGCGGGTGCTGAAAATTGGCGCAGATCCCAAAAAAGTGATCTTCTCGGGAGTGGGCAAGACCCGCGCCGAGCTGACGCTGGCCGTAAAAAGCGGCATTGGCTGCATCAATGTGGAGTCAGAGGCAGAGCTTAAGCTGCTCTCCAAGATCTGTGCCGAATTAAAGTGCCCGGCTCAGGTGGCACTGCGCGTCAATCCGGATGTGGATGCTAAGACTCATCCTTCCATTTCCACCGGGCTTAAGGGCAATAAGTTTGGCATTGCCGCAGAGGATGCCTTTGCGCTCTACCAGCAGGTGGCAGCTGATCCCTATCTGCAGGTAAGCGGTATTGACTGTCATATCGGCTCGCAGATGACCTCCAACGGCCCCATTGCTGAGGCCACCGAGAAACTGCTGTCCCTGTACGGCAAGTTAGAACAGGCCGGGATCTTAGTTGATCACATTGATATCGGCGGCGGACTGGGGGTTACCTATAATGATGAGACTCCGCCCTCCCCTTATGAATACATGGCAGCGGTGCTAAAACGGGTGGGCGGGCGTGATGTTTCCATCTATGTGGAGCCAGGCCGGGCCATGGTTGCCAATGCCGGCATCCTGGCCTGCTCGGTGCTGTATCTTAAGCAAACTGCCACCAAAAATTTCTGCATTGTGGATGCAGGTATGTCAGATCTGATCCGCCCGGCGCTTTACAATTCCTGGATGAATATTGTGGAGTGCCGCAAGAGCAATGATCCCAAAATCCTCTGTGATGTGGTGGGCCCCATCTGTGAGAGCGATGATTTCTTAGGGCGTGATCGCAAGCTTGCCGTGCAGCAGGGGGATATCATTGCGGTACGCGGTGCCGGAGCCTATGGCATGTCCATGGCCTCCAATTACAATGCCCGCCGCCTGCCCTGCGAGATTTTGGTGGACGGCTCGGCGGTCGAAGTGATCCGCAGACGTCAGGACTTTGAGGACCTGTGGGCGCAGGAACGGCAGCTTGCCTTTGATGCAGAAGGCAAGCTGCTGCACCCTTAGGGCCAGCTACTGCCGGCCGGAAGGTGAGCCTTAGCAGGCAGCAGCGTCAGGCAGGAGGCTCAATCCTGCTTTCGGCTATAAACAGGGCTTTGCTGGCGCTGGTATAAACAGCTGATAGAAACCTAAGCAGCGGGCACAGCCGCAGATGCTGATAAAGCCGCAGCTAGCAGACAGAAGATAAAATAAAAGATAAATAAGAGGGGGCAGTCAGGATGCTGCTGAAATTTACCAAGATGCAGGGGCTGGGCAATGATTTTATGGTGGTGGATGGGGTCCGCCAGAAAATTTATTTTTCCCCTGAACTGATCCGCCGCCTGGCCGACCGGCATTTCGGGGTAGGCTTTGATCAGCTGTTGTTGGTGGAGCCGCCTTATAATCCGGAGCTTGATTTCCATTACCGCATCTTCAATGCCGATGGCAGCGAGGTGCAGATGTGCGGCAACGGGGCGCGCTGCTTTGTGCGCTTTGTGATCGATCAGGGGCTGACCCACAAACGCGACATTCATGTCAGTACCAGTGCCGGGGTGCTGCGCTTAAAGTTAAATGATGATGGCAGCGTGCTGGTCAACATGGGCAAGCCTGAATTTGAACCATCACGCATTCCCTTCAAGGCTGAGGCCAGGGCAGACAGTTACTGCCTTGAGGTGGACGGGCAGCGTTTTAACTGTGGGGCGGTATCCATGGGCAATCCCCATGTAGTGACCGAAGTGCCTGACGTCAATGCCTTTGAGGTGGCGCATTGGGGGCCGCTGTTTGAAAAGCATGAGCGTTTTCCGGAGCATGTCAATGCCGGATTCTACAGCCGCCGCGATCCCCATGAAATTGATCTGCGCGTGTATGAGCGCGGGGCCGGCGAGACCCTGGCCTGTGGTTCCGGGGCCTGTGCGGCCGTGGTGGTGGGAGTGAGTCAGGGGCGGTTGGTCTCCCCGGTGAGGGTCAATCTGCCTGGCGGTTCCCTTAATATCGAATACGCAGGGCCTGGCAGCTGCGTGATGATGTCAGGACCGGCCGTCAGTGTGTTTGAGGGCAGTATTGAGGTGCATTGATGTCCTGTACAGAGGAGATTGATGACTTTCTTAACTACCTGAGCACGCAAAGGCGGGTAAGTCCGCATACTGTGGAATCCTATAGCCGGGTATTGCACAAGGCTGCCCGGGCTCTGGAGCAAGAGTGCAGCCTTAACAGCTTTACTAAGATCACGGCTGAGGGCATGCGGGTGCTGCGCCGCGAACTTAATTTCGGGACAGAGGCTGATCTGCTGTCAGGCAATAGTGTGGCACATGATCTCTATGCCCTAAGTTCCTTTTTTAAGTACCTGGTGCGCCAGGATCGCATGGACAGCAATCCGGCCCTGCTCAGCAAGGCTCCTAAGGTCAAGCGCCCCTTGCCGCGGGTATTAAGTGCTGCGGAAATTGAACTGCTGCTTGATGCCATTGTAGGTGAGGACCGGGGAGCGCAGCGCGATCGTGCCATGGTGGAATTGCTCTATGCCTCTGGGCTGCGCGTCAGTGAGCTGGTGGCCTTAAACCTTGCGGATCTTGATTGTGAGCGCATGGAAGTGCGGGTGCTCGGCAAGGGCGGCAAGGAGCGGGTGGTACCCTTTGGCACTAATGCCAGGAGAGCGTTGCAGCAATATCTTGCCTCCGGGCGCAAGGACTTTGCCCCGCCGCCTGGTGAGAGTGCGGTATTTCTCAACCGCTTCGGGGGGCGGCTCACTACCCGCGCAGTGCAGATCATGCTGGAAAAATTAGCGGAAAAAAGCGGTTTGTACGGCCAGGTCAGCCCGCATAAGTTGCGCCACTCCTTTGCCACTGAGATCTTAGGGGGCGGGGCAGATATCCGTCTGGTGCAGGAACTTTTAGGGCATGCCAGCCTGGCGGCCACACAAATTTATACCCATATTGATATGGATCGGCTGCGTGCAGCCTACGCCAAGGCTCATCCGCGTGACTCCATGTCTGATGCTGGCATTGCGGACACCGTAACTGCAGGCAGCGGGGGAAAAAGTAAGTCATGAGATTTTACAAAGCCCTGTCTAAAGTAAAGGCTCTGACCTTTGATCTTGATGATACTCTTTACAATAATGCCCCGCGCATTGCGGCCGCTGAAGCCTGGTTTTCCGCTTATCTGACGGAGCGTTATGCCCTGCCGCAATTTACGGCCAATCCGGCGTTCTGGGCGCAGCTGAAGGAGGAATGTGCCGCCGCAGCACCATCCTTAAGGGATGATGTCACGCTGCTGCGCGCAAGAGCCCTGGAATATTCCTTTGCCAGATTAAAATGCCCGCTCAGTTCTCCCTCTGAGGCCATGGAGCTGGTGCAGATCTTTATCCGCAAACGCTCTGAAGTGCCGGTGCCGCCAGCAAGCCTGCAGCTGTTGTCCTATTTAAAGTCCCGCCTGCCGCTGGCTGCAGTGTCAAACGGTAATGTGCAGCTTGAAGCTTTGGGCCTGCAGCCTTACTTTGTCTTTGACTTAAGGCCCTCGCTGCAACCGGGGCGGCGGAGTAAGCCTTGTGCTGATCTGTTTTATGAGGCAGCCGCGCGTTTTGGCTGCGCTCTTTCAGAGATCCTGCATGTGGGTGATGAACCTGCCACTGATGTTAATGGGGCCCTGGGGGCTGGCTGTCAGTGCGCCTGGCTTAAAGGTGGTATCGCCGGCTTAAGTCCGGGGAGTGTGGCCTTGCGGCAGCTGCCGACGCTGGAGCTTGACAGCCTGCAGGAGCTGCAGCTGTTATTCCCCTGAGGGGGCAGCAGGGCCTTGCCTGGGCAGTTTGCCAGAAGCGGCCCCACATTCTGTAAGGCAAGGGACGGAATTGTTCCAGGCTGCTTTGCTGTATCTTATGCCTTGTTGGCTTGTATCCGCTGGCCTTGGTTTTGCCGGCCTTTAGCTTGCAGTCTTTTGCCTGTTGCAGTGGTATTGGGATCTGTTTTTCCGGGCTTCAGTGCACAGCACTGCATGTCACTGCGCTAAAAATCATTGCATTGCAGATCATTGCATTAAATATCATTGCATTAAATATCATCTCTGCAGCCTGCACAGTAAAATCATTTAACTCAGTTCCATCTCATTCAGGCTTATTGCAATAGAGCTCATTTCAGTAAAACCAGATTCAGTAACAACTGCTCCTGCAGTAACTGCCTTCAGTCATCCTCATGGTCAAGCCCGGCAATAGCGGTTAAATTCCTGGCTTTTGGCTTAAGGTTATGGCCGGAGCCTGCTTTGCATTACAATGGTTACCTGCAAACTGCAGCACATGGTGGTAAATCAATAAAAGGATCAGTATATGAACTCAGCCTCACGGGAAAGTCTGCTCTCTTCATTAAATCAGCAGCAAAGGGCAGCGGTATCTGCCGATCCTGGAAATATGCTGATAGTGGCCGGAGCCGGGACCGGCAAGACCCGGGTGCTGGTATCGCGCGTGGCCTGGCTGCTTAGTGTGGAGGCCATTCCGGCACGGCGTATTCTGGCCCTGACCTTTACCAATAAGGCGGCTGAGGAAATGTATGAGCGCATCAGCGCTCTGAATCTGAGCGGGGTGGATCTGCGCGGCATGTGGTGTGGTACCTTCCACTCCATCTGTGCCCGTTTCCTGCGTTCCTATGCGCTGCAGGCGGGCATTGATCCGGGTTTTTCCATTCTGGACACTGACGGGCAGAAAACGCTGGTGGATACCCTGTTAAAGCAGGAGGAAAATCAGTCCTTAAAGCTGCAGGCAGCAGAGCTGAAGCTGCGTCCTGCTAAGATTGCTCATATTATTGCCGGCTTCAAGGAACGCGGGCTTAGAGCCTCAGAACTTGCCAGAGTACGCATGCAGTCCCCGGAGGTGCGGCTGAGCGCTGAAATCTATAAGCAGTATGAGCATGCCTGCAAGGCGGGCAACATGCTGGATTTTGGCGAGCTGATTTTGCGCACAGCTGAGCTCTTTGCGGAAAATGCGCAGTTGCTTGAGTTGCAGCACAAGCGTTTTGCTGAGATTTTGGTCGATGAGTTCCAGGACACCAACAGCCTGCAATACCGTCTTATTAAACTGTTAAAGGGGCCGCAATGCCATGTCTTTGCTGTGGGGGATGATGATCAGTCCATCTACGGCTGGCGCGGGGCAGATTACACCAACTTGCAGCGCTTTATCAGTGATTTTGCGCCGGTAAATCTGTTTAAGCTTGAGGAAAACTACCGCTCTACCTCGCAGATCCTGCAGGCTGCTAATGCGCTGATTTGCCGTAATCAGGAGCGCATCACTGACAAGCAGCTGGTGGCAGTGCAGGGCAGTGGCGAGAAAGTCCATCTGCTGGGCGGTTTTGATGACAATGGCGAGGAGGCTTTAGGCATAGTCCGGCGCATCAGACAGCTGATGGACTCAGGCCTCGATCCTGCAGACATTGCCGTGCTCTATCGCAATAACTCACGCTCAGCGGCCCTGGAGCAGGCTTTTTTGATCTATAAGGTGCCGTATTATATCTACGGGGGCATGCGCTTTTTTGACCGCAAGGAGGTACAGGATGCCCTGGCCTATCTGCGCCTTGCGGTCAATACCGGGGATGATGCTGCTTTTTCCCGGATCATCAATACACCCCCACGCGGGATCGGGCCGGTGAAGCTTGAGACTCTGGCACAGGTGGCCAGGGAGCGCGGCTGCTCCAGGCTGGAGGCCCTGCGGCTTACGGTAGAATATGCCAGGACTAAGGATGCTGGCAGCAAGTTAAAGGCTCTGGCTCAAAAGGCCGAGGGCTTTGTAAAACTTATCAATGAGATAAAGGAAAGGGCAGCTCAAGGTGAGTTGTCCTCGCAGTTGCTGCGCGATATCCTGGAGCACAGCGGACTGCTGCTTTATTATCAGCAGCAGGATGCCAAGGAAAATAACCCTGAAGGACAGGGACGGGTGCAGAATCTTGAGGAGCTGGTCAATAACGCAGTACAGGTGGAGCAACGCGAAGACTTAAGCCCGACCTCAGATGCACAGGGTCAGCCCTTAAGCCCGGTTATCGCCTTTTTAAGCAATGCCGCCCTGCTCAGTGCAGCAGAGCTCAATTCACAAGGCAGTTTTGGGGAGCAGCAGGCCTCAAGGGTACGGCTTTTTACCATTCATTCAGCCAAAGGACTTGAATTTGATACGGTTTTTGTCTCAGGCTTTGAAAAGGGGCTGTTGCCCTATGCCGGCCTAGGTTCAGATAACGGCAATGAAAAGCGGCGTTATTCGCGCTCTGAAGAAGAACGCCGCCTGGCCTATGTAGCCATCACCCGGGCCAAACGCCAGCTCTATCTGTGCTATGCCAACTATACCTTTTCTTATCTTGATGGGGGTATGGTGCCCTCAGGGCCCAGCGAGTTCTTGCGCGAGATTGCAGACAGCCTTGGCAGCAGCGCTGCCTTCAATCAGGTCTTTTGCCGGGATTAAGGGCTGTTTTTTGAGGGGGATGGGGACAGGAAGCAGGGACTTGCAGCGCTGCACTGTAGGCTGTATAGGAGTATTTGCATATATACATATTGCCCGCTGGCTGTTTTTCGGGGGCAGTGCCGGACTGCCCTGATGATCCGATTTTGCGCAAATTTTAATGCAGCGGTGCAAAGTGTGGTATTATGTGCGCCGGTAACTTTCCTGTTGCCGTTTTTCCCGTGTATATGCCGCAACAGCAACTTCTGATTTGCAAGCATTTCTGTGTTTAAATCGCTGATCTTGATACGCAGCGCGCAGCTTTATACAACAAGCTTGAATTACTAATTATGAATCTTAACGAACTTAAGAATACCCCGGTCGCACAATTAGTTGAGATGTGCGAGCAGGCCGGCATTGAAAACAGTGCCCGCATGAGCAAAAAGGAAATCATTTTTAACCTTTTAAAACAATGCGCACGGCAGGGTGAAGATATTTTCGGTGAGGGCGTGATAGAAATCCTGCCCGATGGCTTCGGCTTTTTAAGAAGTGCAGACAGCTCCTATCTTGCAGGTCCCGATGATATTTATGTCTCTCCCAGCCAGGTCCGCCGCTTCTCCTTACGTACCGGCGATTCCATTTCCGGCAAGATCAGACCCCCCAAGGAAGGCGAACGTTATTTTGCCCTGCTTAAAGTTGACAGTGTCAACTTCGATAAACCCGAAAATGCCCGCAACAAGATCCTGTTTGAAAACCTGACCCCGCTTTTTGCCAATGAACGCATGCGTCTGGAACTGGGTAACGGTTCCAAGGAAGATTTAACAGCCAGGGTCATCGATCTGACTGCCCCTATCGGCAAGGGCCAGCGCGGCCTGATTGTCGCCCCGCCTAAAGCCGGTAAGACCATGCTGTTGCAGAATGTGGCCCATTCCATTGCCATCAATAACCCCGAGTGCGTGCTGATAGTGCTGCTGATTGACGAGCGTCATGAGGAAGTGACCGAGATGCAGCGCAACGTCAAGGGTGAGGTAGTGGCTTCAACCTTTGATGAGCCGGCCACCCGTCACGTACAGGTAGCTGAGATGGTGATTGAAAAGGCCAAGCGCCTGGTGGAGCACAAGCGCGATGTGGTGGTGCTGATGGATTCCATCACTCGTCTGGCCCGTGCCTACAATACCGTGGTGCCTTCCTCGGGCAAGGTGCTGACCGGTGGTGTGGATGCCAATGCCCTGCAGCGGCCCAAGCGCCTGTTCGGTGCGGCCCGTAATGTGGAGGAAGGCGGTTCCCTGACCATTATTGCCACTGCCCTCATTGATACCGGCTCCAAGATGGATGAAGTCATTTATGAAGAGTTCAAGGGCACCGGCAACATGGAGCTGCATCTGTCCCGCAAGATCGCCGAAAAGCGCGTCTACCCGGCCATTGACGTGACCCGCTCCGGTACTCGCCGTGAAGAGCTTCTGACCACCCCGGACGAGCTGCAGAAGATGTGGATCTTAAGGAAGTTCGTGCACCCGATGGGTGAAATCGAGGCCATGGAGTTCCTGATTGACAAGCTCTCCCTGACCAAGACCAATGAAGAGTTCTTTGAGGCGATGAAGCGCTCCTAAACAGCGCAGGCCTGCGGCAGGGGCAGAAACCGGGTCAAGCCGTAGCCCCGCCTCAGGTGCAGCAGCTGCATCTCTGAGCAGCCACTAGTGGGAGCTACCCCTTCCTTGCCTGCTTGCTGTTAGCTCAAGCAAGGCTATTTGCCACAATCCTGTCTAAAACTTAGGCGGAGGTCGCGGCGGCAGCACGGTCTGCACGCTTAATGGTCACGGTCTGCTTACCTTTGTTTCAGGGCTTTTACTTGAGATAAAAGGGAAGGGTTGCCCGGATGGTACTGGCAGTGACCTGCCCAATAAAGCTGCAGAAAGGGCAAATCCCCCTTATGCAGATCAATCGGTCAAGTAGCGGGGGATCTTGATAAAGTCAGGTTATCGTCAGCCCATAGGCCTTAAGTTTTGCCTGCCTGTGGGCAAAGCCCTGCAGGCAGAGCAGAGCACATGCTGCAAGTGCAGTGATAGTGCTTTAAGGCTAGGCTGACCGGGCGCGGGATCGCTTGGCAGTAAACCCGTGAGGCCTTTTTCTTTAGTAACGTCCTTCCTGAGCCCGCTTCAGGGCACGCCGGATGCAGGCTGTCAGGAAATCGGTCATATTGTCACCCTGATGTGCCAACAGCTTGGGGAACATCGAGATCGGGGTCATGCCCGGGAAGGTGTTTATTTCATTGATTAAAATCTCCCCTTCTGCACTTAAGAAGAAATCAATGCGCGAGAGATCCCTTAAGTGCAGCCCCCTGAAAGCACGGGCGGCCAGGTTGCGCATGGTCTCAACCTGCCTGTCGGTAAGGCCTACAGGTTCGGTGGTGGTGACAGTGCCGGAATCCTTGGAGTATTTTTCCTCGTAGGTATAGAACATGGAGGCCGGCATAATGATCTCACCTGGCGGGGTGACGGTTAAGCCAGCATCTGTCTCGTAGGCTGCAATTTCAAGCTCCCGGTGCACGATGTTCTTTTCTAAAAGCACCGTATCAGAAAAGCCAAAGGCTTCAGCAATGCTGTCCTGTAAATCCTCAGCTTTGCTGACATGAAAGCAGCCGATAGAGGAGCCTTGGGCTGCAGCCTTGACGTACACGTCCTGATATCTGGCAAAGAAGGCCTGCGCCTTTTCAAGGCTGTCAGAGCTCTGATCATCAAGCCAGGTGTAGGGGCTGTTGGGGATATTAAGTGCGCTTAAATAAAGCTTGGTGGTTACTTTATTAAAGCAATTCATACTGGCCTCGGCCCCGCAGCCGATAAAGGGAATGGAGCAGGCTTTTAAGAAGGGCTGGATCTCACCGGTTTCTCCGGGGGTGCCGTGCAGGCAGGGCACGGCGCAGTCAATTTTTATATTGCCACTGGCGCAGTGCAGCTGTGCCCCGGGGGCAAGTTCAGCGCTGCTGCCATCCTCAAGGCACAGCCCGGTTTTATTCAGGCAGGCGTAAATGACATTAAAGTCAGGATTGGCCTGCAGGCAGTCACGGATAAATCCGGCAGAGATCAGGGAAATTTCGTGCTCAGCACCGTTACCGCCACATAAAAGCAGAATGTTAAGGCTCATATCAGTAAAGCCCGTAGTGTCTGGGGCTGGCTGCGTGGCTGCCACAGTAGCGGGCTGTCTCCCATTACATAAAAAACAAAGCTAAAAGCTAAGGTCTAAACTCTGAAGTCAAAGTCTAAGGCCAGCTTGCAGGCAGCAGCCTGCATTTTGGTGCGCTCAAGTTTAGCAGAAATTAAGGCTGCTACGGCAGTGCCGTTTGATTTGTACGCTCTGTAGGGCTGGCAGGAAAAGCTGCAGGCATGTTGCAAGGTGTTAAAATAGTGCAAGTTGTGCTCTGAGCCGGGATACAGTAAAACTGCTGCCCGGTTTGGTGGCAGGGTGTTTTTTTGAAAAATTTAGGATGTAGATCATGCCCTCCATCATTAGCCGGGGAGCGTGCACACTGGCTTTGTGCCTGTTTTTTGCATTGCTCTCTTACTGTCAATACAAGATAAGTGGCCGCGCCACTTTAGCTGACGGGGTGCGCCCCTTCATTGCCCTGTTTTTGTGGTGGCAGGCCGCACTGCTGTGCTACCGCCTGCGCCATGCCCTGCTGGCCCGTGCCATCAGTTTGCTGACAGCCCTGGGTGCCTTGATCACGGTGCTCTTTTTTGTCTATTACCGGCGCATTGATTCCTTCATTACCGGGGACGACATGGTGGCTATCATTCAGTCAAACCCCGAAGAGCGCTGGGATTTCATGCTCTTTAATATCCTGACCCCGGCAGGCCTTGCTACAGCCCTGGCAGCTGCATTGCTCAGCCTTACTTTGTTTGAGATCAGCTTTAACTTGCAGCGCAGGCGGGTGGGCAGCAACCCGGCCCGGCAGGTACGCGGGCGGCGCCGCCTGAGCTATGCCCTGCTGGCCTTACTCTTTTTTGCAGGCGGAGCGGGGGTGATCTCACAGCTGCGGCCGGTAAAGTTCTATTTCATCATGCGTCAGCAGTACTTTGAGCAGATTGAGGTGTTCAATCAGCTTTCTGCCAAAGTGGAGAATGTTTCTGCTACTGAGGCTCTCAAGGAGCAGCAGGGGGAACTCTACGTGCTGGTGATAGGCGAATCCTTAAACCGTGATTTCATGGGCTGCTATAACGGGGTTTTTGATACCACCCCGTTCTTAAACCGGCTGTGCGCCCAGGACGGCACCGTGAAATTTGCCAATGCCTATGCCGCCTTTGTCAATACGGTGCCGGCACTGACCCATGCCTTCAGTGAGGGTAATTTTGCAAGCGGGCTTACCTTCCCTAGGGGGGACAATCTGTTTGCCGTGCTGCGCCGTGCTGGGGTAAAGAGTGCCTGGATCAGCAATCAGGTGCGCCAGAGCCGTTTTGACACCCCGATCGCCGCCCTTGCTGACAAGACGGATTTCCAGTACTTCTCCATCAATGCCTCCGAAGGCTCCAGCAAGCAACAGCGTCCGGATGAATATCTGCTGCCTGTCATTGAGTCTTACCTTAAGGAGCAAGCGCCACAGGACAATCACCTGCTGGTCATCCATCTGATGGGCAACCATTCCCCTTATGCCAACCGTTATCCGGCAGACTTTGCGGAATATGATCTGTCCGATCCGGCGCTGATCGGTTCCTGCGCCTCTTCCTTTGGCTGGCGGGAGGAGCTCAATCAGTACCTGACCTCCATTCGCTACAATGATCGGGTACTGGAGCAGATCTATGCACTGTGTGCAGAACGTCCGGATTTTGCCGGCTTTATCTACCTTTCTGATCATGCCGAAGAGATCACACCGCCCGGGGGACGGCATAACATGGGACAGTTTACCTATACCATGACCCGGGTGCCGCTTATAGTGAACTTAAGCGAGCGTTATGTCAGGGCCTATCCTGAGACCTTGCAGGCGCTGCAGCACAATGCCGGCAAGCTTTTTATCAATGATGCGCTTTATGATCTGATGCTAAGCCTGATGCAGGTTAAGAGCAGCGCTTTTGATCCGGGACTAAGCCCGGCATGCCCCGGCTATGCCCCAGATGAGCTGCGTGGCCCCATTGATGGTGGCAAGGATGTGCGGGAAGATCCGCTTTATCAGGCTCAGCTTAATTTAAGTAAGCTGCAGCAGGACAGACTGGCGGGCAACGCACCGCAGCCGCTGCCTGAGGTAGTGATTTCAGACCCTTCCTGCCTGTATGAGCTGGCGCAAAGCCAGCTGTGCGGGGCGCAGTACTTTAAGTTTGCTGCAAGTCTTGAGGAGGAGCAGGGAGTCGTGCTGCGATTACAGCAAGGGCGGCAGCTTGGCCTGAAGGATTTGCTGCAGGCCGTGCCCAGTTTGCCTGAAGGGATCATTCTTGATTTTGCAGGGCATGCAGAGCTGCAGGCGCTGCGTACTGAGCTTGAGGCGTTGCAGCAGGCTTATCCTGCCTTGCAGCTGTGGGTAATGGGTGCAGGAGAGCTTGATAATGTGCAGCTAAGTTCTTGTACAGCAGCACCGTTGCCACCGGATCCGGACAAGCCCCGCCTGACCCTTGACTGTAAGCTTAAGGTACAGGAAAAAGGTTTTGCTGCTTTGATAAAGCAACTCCCGGCCGGAGCGTTTGAGCTGGTGGGGACAGACTTTGTCTCGCAATTTGATGAGCAGGACTGAGCGTGTCTCCCTCCCGTCTTCCTTAGATCTCCCTTTCTTTGCTTATCCCTAAGCTTCGGGATAAGCAGCAAGACTCCAGGATAAGCAAGGATGCAGGCAAAGATAACAGGGGTAACAGGGGGAGTAGGGGCAACTGACTTACAGCAGCAGCCGTCTCCTCACCCCCTATCTGTTCACGCTAAATAAGATGAGCTCCGCCATGGCAGGTGGTGGCAGGTACATGGACGGTGCGTATTCCCGGATAGCGGGGATTGGGCGAAAGATCAGCTTAATTAGAAAGGAATTTTAGCAGTCATTATCTATCATTAATTATGGGAAAAGCGCAGCTTTGTGTGCAGGGCG
>CALXOT010000047.1 GCA_944390085.1 uncultured Succinivibrionaceae bacterium | reverse complement strand
GCCAGAACCTCAGGCAGTATGCAATTTTATTGCTTGGCCGCTGGACCAGTGGCGACAGCTCGCTGATACTGACCCCATTAGGGATCTTGAACGAGAAGGAAGCCCCCACCTCTTAAGATGGGTGAGTAGGTCACTTATATTGTCAGCTATATTGAACGGCATCTACTGACATAATATGCTGACAACAACAGTATATGTCTCCTGCCAGGGAAGGTGGAAAATGGCGCCAGCTCGGCGCTTTTATTTTGTCTGCGCACTACCTACAGGAAATTTGCACTGTTTTTATGCGATAATTGCCCGGTCTTAAAGCAAGAGAGGATATATGAAGAAATTATCGCTGCTTGACATCATTTTGCTTGGCATGACCAATTTTGCACTCTACGTTGGTGCCGGTAATATCATTTTCCCGCCAATTCTAGGCTTGCAGGCAGGTGACAATGTAGGACTGGCCACCATTGGCTTTTTGTTGACCGGAGTCGGTCTACCGGTAATTGCTGCTATTGCCCTGGCACGAGTACGCGGTAATTTAAATGCCATCACAGCACCGATTGGACTTAAAGCAGGTCTTGCAGCTTCTGTTATCTGTTATTTATGCATTGGCCCGCTGTACGCAATTCCTCGCACTGCCACAGTCTCATTTGAGCTGACCGTATCACCTTTCATGCAAGGCGATTATTTACTGCCTGTTTACAGCGCCATTTACTTTGTTATAGCGGTTCTCTTTGCACTTTATCCCAGCAAGATTTTAGATACTGTAGGAAAAATACTCTCACCGTTAAAAATTGCCGCTCTGCTTTTCCTGGTGGCTACCGGTATATTCCTGATCCCGGGCGAAGGTAGTGCTGCCCAGGGCGTGTTTGTGGATGGAGCTTTTGCGCAAGGGATCATCAATGGTTATCTGACCCTAGATACTTTAGCATCGCTGGCTTTTGGTATCGTGATCGTAGATGCTATCAGATCCCGTAATGTTACTGACAATCGTTCAACCGTACGCTACGCCACCATTTCAGGCTGTATTGCTGGTGTGGGTTTCATCACCATTTATTTAGGGCTTTTTCACATCGGCTATAGTTCATATATCATTGCCCCTCAGGCAGATAATGGAGCTCAAGTTCTCGGAGCTTATGTCAATTTTGCCTTTGGATCCCTCGGTAATATATTTTTAGCTCTTTTAATAGGCCTGGCTTGTCTGGTCACAGCAATTGGTCTTATCTGTGCTTGCTCCAGTTATTTTTCAAAGATTACCGGCATAAAATACCGGACATTTGCCCTGATCTTTGCCCTTTCATCAGGTCTTATTGCTAATTTGGGCTTAACTGAGCTTATCCGTATTTCAGTTCCCATCTTGATTGCGATTTATCCCATGTTTATCGTGTTGGTATTTGCAAGTTTTCTTACATCCTTTATAAAAAGACCTGCCTTTGTAATCGCTCCAACGGCCTTAGCTGCCCTGCTCTTTGGCTTAAATGATGCTGCCGAAAGCTTAAACCTGCATCTGCTGCCTGACCTGCTGCGTCATAGTCTGCCTTTATACTCCTCCAGTCTATCCTGGCTGTTGCCCTGCCTGGTGCTCTTCATGATCCTGTGGCTTACAGATCATCTGAGGCATACAGAGCAGCAAGTAAAATGATCCAGACTGAGCAGAATATAGTGTTAACAGCTAACTAAAATTGTAAAATTGCGCGGCAAATATATCTGAGGGCAAATCATGCTGCGTACTTTGGGTGCTTCAGGAACCGGGAATAAAGGAATTTATATTGCCTGTGCCATCCTGATCCCTTTTGCCAATTCTTTACTAAACCCGGTGTTAAGCTTGTTTGCAGTCAGCGAGCTTAACTTCAGCGCGCTTGAAGTTTCTCTTTTTTTCATCCTATTACCCCTTGTTACCATCAGCATTGTACAAGGGTGTGCCCGCTATTCAGATCGCGGTCTGCAGCGCCCATTGATTATTACTGTGGCAAGCACCTGTGGTGCTCTGTCCTGTTTATTATTGATATCACGCCCTGATTTTATGCAATTATGCCTGCTGGGATTGCCGCTGATGGGTGCCTATGCATTAAGCTTTCCGCAACTTTTTGCATCTGCCCGCGAATTTTCGCTGTTGTACCTGAAAAGTGCCCTGATGTTCACCACCTGGCTGCGCTCATTGTGTTCTCTGGCCTGGGTGGCAGGCCCTCCCCTTGCCTACATGACGGCGACGGAATTTAGTTTCGATACTCTTTTCATCGGCGCAGGCTCGGTTTTTTTGATCAATGCCCTGTTGGCATTTATATTACTCCCAGCGCCGCGCCTGCCTGAGGCAACCCGCGGTCAGGGCAAATTAAGCTTAATGAAAAGTCCGCAGCTAACCTTGCTGAGTATTGGATGTGCTGCTGCATTCACTGCTTTTTCAGGTTATATGATCTCAATGCCTCTTTACGTGGTGCAGGAGTTAATGCTGCCCGATAAGCTTCCGGGACTGATGCTGGGACTTGCTGCTTTATTAGAAATTCCGATTATGCTCTTGGCTGCCCGCTTTTCCAGACGCTTGGGCTTAAAACGTATCGTGCTAGCTGGGTGTGTCTGTCTCTGCCTTTTTCTTTGTCTTATGTGTTATGCCCATCAGGCCTGGCTTTTGGTTACAGCGCAGATCCTAAGCGCCCTGTTTATTGGCATGGTATCAAGCATGGGCATGGTGCTATTCCAAGAGCTAGCTCCCCAATATCCGGGACAGGCCACCTCACTGTATGTAAATTCAGTGACCTGCGGGCAAATTTTAGGAGGAGGCCTGTTTGCTCTTGCAGATTTAGGATCCTGTCGCCTGATTTATGCCGCAGGAATAGCTTTATCCCTGCTGGCGATTCTGGCGCTGTCAGCAATCAAAAGCCCGAGCTACCGGGCAAAATACAATCAGGCCTATATGAGTAAGCTATAAGACAAAACTTAAGATTTATCCAAAGCTGCAATAAAAGCCAGGCAATCTGCAGCATTAGTGGCTGCTCTGGCCCGCTTAAACAGCTTTACTATCCTGCCATTTTCATCTATGACATAAGTAGTACGTACCGTCCCCATGGATATCCGTCCGTACATGTTTTTCTGTTGCCAAGCTCCGTAGCTTTCCAGCACCTTATGATCTTCGTCACTGAGCAGAGTAAAGTTCAGATTATATTTTTGCGCAAATTTCTGATGCGAGGCCTGTCCATCAGCAGACACTCCGATGATCACAGTCTGATGCCGTGCAAATTCAGGCTGTAATTTTTCAAAAGCACAGGCTTGCGTGGTACAGCCTGGAGTATTGTCCTTAGGATAAAAATACAGGACTACTCTGCGCCCCCGCAACGAACTTAACCTGATCTCGTTGCCGTCCATATCTGAAAGGGTAAAATCAAGAGCCTCGCTCTGTTCCTCAAGATACGCCATGATCCTTCTCCTGTGTAAAAAGCATCTGTAATAGTCTTAGCTTTACTGCGGCTCCTCAACCCTTAAAGCGGTTTGCAGCATTAAAACGCTGTATTTCGCAGGCACTGACATCAAACAAAGCCGAGAGCTGATGCAGGATCTGCTGTGCCTCATTTTGTGCAGCAAAACCCCGGTACCAGACCTTACGATTGCCATCAAAGCGAAATCCCAGAGCCTTCAGATCATCCTTGACCCTGAACGGTGCCTGCCAGGCATACAACCGATACTCACAGCGTAAAGCACTGTCAATCAGCATGTCAAAGGCCTCTGGCTCTAAATGCATCAGCCAGATTAAAGCCAGGCAATCCACATAAGCGCGGTGAGCCTGATAGAACCACCCACGGCTTTGTGCCAGATACTCAAGTTTTTTACCTGAGCTGCCCAGAGCGTCCCAATTGACCCCAGCAAGCGAACAGGCCCAAGCCAAATCCTTGAACAGGGCAAAACGCCTGTCAAAGAAAGGGCGATCAAAGCGTGCATTATGCGCAATTACCAAGGGACGGCCGTTTAACATTTGTGCAGCCAAGTCACTGTCAAAATGTTTGCCTGCCACCATGTCATCACTGATCCCGGTAAGTTCCTGTACCTGCGCAGGAATCGGCCTGCCAGGATCCTCAAATTCATCGTAATATTTATCAATTGATAAGAGTACCCGGCGCTCAAAGGAGTAGGAACAGCGCACCATCCCAAGTTCTATGATCCGATCAGAAGCCGGATCCATGCCGGTGGTCTCGGTGTCCAGGAAAACTGCCTGCTTAATAGTATCGCTTTCCTGAGGATCCTGTAATTTAATGGGCAAATGCTCCATCATGCCGGGCATAGTCAGCGGAATGCGTTCCAGCATCCTGAAGTTCTCAGGATGCTTTACTATTTCCTCAATACGCTCTAAGGGAAAACGCTCTGTTTGATCCATTGTGTTGTGCCTTAACGCTAATCCCCGCATACCTTTGCTGTAGCCGCAAAGTATGTGGTTACGCCGCCTGAGAGATCATAAACCTCATTAAAACCACTTTGCAGCAATATACGGGCAGCGTTATAGGCGTTGATACCTACCACACAGGTAACTACAATCGGCCGGTCCTTAGGAAGCGCAGAAAGACTCTGACGCAGCTTGGGCAGCGGAATATTGACAAATCCTTCAATATGACGTGCTGCAAACATCTCCGGGGATCGCACGTCTAATTTGAAGGCTTCCTTGAATTTACTCTCAAGCTCATCATAACGTGCAGTCTTAATCAATCCATCACGAATATTTTCCAGATAACTGCCGGCATAATTGACAGGATCGCGAGCAGAACTGAAAGGAGGTGCATAAACCTGCTCATGGAAAGCCAGATCGTCAATGCTCCCTTTCTTCTTCAGGTATGCGCTGAAAACCTCAATCCGTTTAACTGCGTCAGCCCCTACAGCCTGCGCACCCCACAGCTGGTATGTTACAGGATCATAAATCACCTTTACATGGCAAGGCTGGGCTCCTGGATAATATCCTGCATGCTGATTGGGATGCAGCCAAACAGCTGCATGCGGCAGATTGAGTGCTGCAAGACGGCGTTCAGATAAACCCACCGCAGATGCTTCTAAATCAAAAATTTTCACTGCACTGGCACCCAAGGCGCCCTCATATCCACCAATCTTAAGATCAAGGTTAAAGTAACGTCTGGCAATGTCAGCGGTAAGGACCCGGGCTTCCTTATTGGCTGGACCAGCTAAAGCCATACTTGAACGGCCGCCGGTTAAAGGATCATTCAGTTCAACGGCGTCACCTAATGCATAAATGCGTTCATCAGAAGTACGCATATATTCATCGACCTGAATAAAGCCTCGCTCGTTGAGCTTAAGACCACAGTCAGCTGCCAGCGTGGATAAAGGACGGCCACCGATAGCCATGATCACTCCGTCAAATTCTTCCTGCTGATTGCCAAAGGATGCTTGTAAAGTGCCCTGAGAGGTTTGTTCAAGACC
>CALXOT010000046.1 GCA_944390085.1 uncultured Succinivibrionaceae bacterium | reverse complement strand
GGCTTTTTTGCTCCGACCTGATGGGGGCATTGTGGACATGCCCGTAAGTGCCCAGTAATGGGTGCTTACTAAAAGTGAGGCACCGTCTTCACGAAACCTCGCACGTAAGTGCGTAGGTAGTTCATCTAGGCTAAACAAATGGAAATAAGAACTGCCTGCCCCGCAATGCTCCTGCAAGCTGGGGCTGCAGGAAACGGGCTGGCAAAAAGACATTGGTTTAGTTGCCCTGTTGCGCCTGTTTGCGGGCATAAGCCTCTGCACGGGCTTCAGGCGGAATATTATCCCAGGCCTGCTTGATGGGCAGAATCAGCTTGATAGCCTCATCAAGTGGCTCCACCGTCAGTTTGGTCGATGCTTCGTTGATAAGCTCCTTGATATAGTCATACAGTGCATACATCTTTTCGTAAAGCTCAGGATCCTGCTTTTTATCCAGGGACACCTGCAGGCCATTGACAATCCCCAGCGCCTTGGAAATACGGTCTGACTTATATTCAAAATCCTTGCGCAGGATGGCGCCCTTGGATTGTGCCAGGCGCTCCAGCAGTCCTTCAAACATCATTTGCACGATACGGTGAGGATCTGCTACTGACAACTCCGCCTCAAGATTAGTGCGCTGATAAGCTTTTAGGTTACGGCCGTACATCCTTAATTATCTCCTGCGATCCCGTTTTTTTAATTAACGGATATTGTAACTATTTTTGTAATACTTTTTTACAGCCCCTGCAGGCATAAAAAAAGCCTGCAATGCTGAAAAGACTTGCAGGCAGGACGTCGCAGCAAAAATAAAAATACAGATCAAACCAAATGATCAAGAATGACGCCCTTAGGCTCATCCTTTTTAACACGCTCTCCCCGGGCGTCAGTAGTTCCGGCCTCATCGGCTGCAGTAAACTTTTGAATGTTGCGTGCCATCTGCACAAACTCCTCAGAAGGGATTTGCCGGATCACTTTGTCATTAGCCCGATCGGTAACCGAGATCAAAGTCTTGTCTAAATCCTGTTCCACCGAAAAGCTTAAGCCGTAATCCTTAAAATCAATGCTGCCGATATACTCGCGCGCCTGTTCACGGGCTGCCGCAAGGGCACTCTTTTCATCTTCCTTTTGTTGCTTGGCCTGTAAGCTCGCTTCTGCCTGACCGGCCTGTTGCAGTCCAGCAGTTCCGCTGGCCGCCTGTTCCTGCGACAAAGCGTCACGCGCAGCCTCACTTTGCAGCGCATTCTGAGCCTCAAGCTTGCTGTCCGCCCTGCTGTCTGACACTACTTCCAACTGCTGCTGTACAGCGCGCTCCTGTTCTTTCTGCGCACTTTGAGCCTGGTTTAAATCAGACTGCACCGTAGCGGTAGCGGCACTTTTCAAACGGTCAAATCCTGCAACTTCCATTTTTATGTCCTCCATGTATGGAGACTCTTTTTATTTATTTATTTTCAGATTTCTCTCCGCGATGGCAAGCAGCAAAAGACGCATCTTGCCGTCCTTGTCTTGATAACGGCAGTTTTACTTCAATGCTTAAATTATTTTGAATGTTTTGTGATCATGATCACAAAATATCAAGATCACAAAACAGGATACATTGAGATGAGATGAGAACTGTTTTACTGCAAGGACCTGCAGTTACTACAGTCACAGTCCTGAGCTGGGTTGACGTCCTCGCCGGCCTAAAGGCCGATGATTCCTACTCCTAAACAACAATAGTGCTATTGTTGTAAGCTGCGGCGGGTTCCTGCATCAGGAGGTGAGTCTTGGGCAAACTGGATTTTACAGTCAGCTCCACCGCTGCGATCGCCACTGCAGCTTTATTGCCCTGGCAAAATTCATTTACCCCTGCCACAGACAGAAAATACATTCGGGCAGAGTTTTATGCTCGCAGCTACCAACCCTGGATCAGTCAGCCAGCAAGCGGTTAGCATCAAAAGCACTGATATTGCTCTGCACCCCAAAGGAACCTGAAAGCATGCCGGCTATATCCAATGATAGCTGCTGTGCATTATCGTGATCAACATGGCGCATGTGACTTACAGTATCCGGATTCAGGCTGCCGGATAATTCCACGACTGCCGAGGCGCTCTGTGCCTTGTTCATCACAGATGCTGCAGCAGCCGGCGCTACAGCTGCTCCCTTGCCATCCTGATGCGCTGTAACTGCATTCAGGCCTAAAACCTTGCTGTTCTCAACGCCATGATTTACGCTTAACATTTTTATCTCTCCTTTTTTCAGCTTTCGGGCAAGTTAAATGCAGAAAACCTATAATCTTCAGATGTTACTTGTTGCTGCAATTACACCTGCATTTATTGCCGCAGCCTGCAGCTTGTTTCTGAATAAAGCAAAATTCAGGCCGCTTTATCAGATATAGTCAAATAAATTGCTTTGATGTACCACGCTATAAGTCTGTTGTGCCACTTGCAGTGCCAGTTGCTCCTGCATTAAGTTGGACACCGCTTCATAAGCATCAATCTCTGTCACATTGGCCTGGGCTTCCTGCTTGATAAGCCCTAAAGCTTCATCAGAAGAAATGATGGTATCGATATTGGCAGCCCGTGCACCGATCTGCCCCCTGTACATGTCACAGTTATCCATGGCCGCCTGCACATTAATCTGTGACTCGGCCATCAGCTCTACTAACTCCTCATTGGACAGATCCGGATCGCGCAATGCGGCAATGGCATCATTGAGCACGTTTAAGATATTGCCCTTCTCCGGATGCTTGAGCTCTGAATTGTAGGTACCGGCTGTAATCGGAGTACCGCAATCGATCACCATTCCCTTAAATTCCAGCTTGCCCTTGTCAGTAAGCTCACCGGTACCCAATGACTGCCTGACACCATTTTGCAGGGGTCCGAATACCTCAAAAGTGCCATCTGCCGCCACCTGAAAAGTAAGAGTATTGACGCCGGTTGCAGGGTTATAGCCATTTGTCGGATCGTACCAGCTGTCATAGAGCTCAATATAATCATCATAATTGGTGATCTGTGATTCCACCTCATTGCCCGCAGCATCCGTCACCGTGAGGCGCTGCGCCAGCTCCACATTCTCAAAGATATTCAGCGCACTGTCAGTGGTTTGTACGGTTACGGTAGGTGACACCTGCACTTTGCGTGCAGCACCATCAGCCTGGCAAATATAATGACCGTCTGAGGTAATGGTCATGGCAGGCTGATCTGATACTGCACCAGCAAATATATATTCACCTTCGGCATTCTTGGTATTCATCAGATCAAAGATCTGCGCCTGCGCCTGCTCCAGATCCTCGGCAATCGCATCCAGGCTGTTTTGATCCATGGTCCCGTTGACTGCCTGCTGCAGGCGGGTCTTGACGCTAGAAAGCACATCCCACAAAGAAGAGAGCGCTGTTTCACTTTGTGACAGGGCATCGGCAGCCAGACCGGCATTAGTCTGATATTGCTTATAGGCTCTGGTATCTGCAGTGTATTTGATTTTCTGGCTCATGCCAGAAGGATCATCAGCAGACTGTTGGAACTTAAGGCCGGTATTGTACTGCTTGGAGGCTTCATCCACCTTGGTATTAGCCAGCTGCATATAGTACAGTTGATTGTTAAACTGCATTGAGGTAGAAATACGCATGATCTAGGCCTCCTTAAAATGCTGAAAGCAAGGCGTCAAACACAGTCTGTGACGCGGTAATGATCTTGGAACAGGCGGTATAGCTCTGCTGGAAACGAATTAAATTGGCAGCCTCTTCATCCAGATTGACTCCGGCAGACGAGCTGTACAGCTCCTGCGTCTGCTGCAACTTAGTCTGTGCTGCAGTTAAATCAGTATTGGCCGACAACAATGCTGAACCTAAGGCGGCAGTCATATCAGCATAGCCTTCAGTAAAGGAAACTTTATTGCTGCCAGATGAGGCGACGGTATTGGCAGTCTGCAGCAGCCCTAACTGTATGCCATTGGTATTGTCAGAAAAACCGTCAGTATTGATTTCAATATCAAAACTGTCACGCGGGGACACCGTACCAGTTACCGACACGTCATAGCCCGGATAACCATCGGGTAAAGTAGTATCCAGCCACACTGTATGGGCAAACACGTTCTTGCCATTGCAGGAGGCCGGGGCGGTTCCTAAAGTGGTACCGTCTGCTGCCCGTACCTCGTAATTGCCATCATCATCTATCACTATTTGCACTGGCGCTGCAGCATTAAATTCCGGATTGCCATCTGCATTGATGCTGACGCCAAAGTCAGTCCCGGTCTGGGTCATGCTCTCAAGGGAAATCACCGCATTTCCGATGTTGTCAGAACCGGTATTGGTACGCACCGCTGCAGCAAAGGCAAAATCTTCAGGCTTACTGGCATTAAGCTCAATGTCATAGGCTGCATGCATGGTGGGCTGCACATAAAATTCCAGTTTGCCATTGCCAATTCCTGCTGCCTCCATATTGGCCTGTGAGGCCGAGAAGGTCATGGTAATGCCATGGGACGGCATATTCAGCACCATATTGCCTAAATTATCAGCAGTGACATCATAGTCCTCACCTGCAGTCAGGACCACGCTCTTGCCGTTTTCAATCATGGATACCGTCAACTCGCCATGGCTGTTAAAAGTCACCTTATAGTCATTGGCCGTCACATTTTCGCCCAGGCCTTCAATAAAGCTGCATTCCATGGCATAAGAGCCGTTATTGCTGACCCCCGCCACCGGCTGTTTGATGGTAATAAGATCATCCCCTGCCTTATTTTCCAGGGTAATGCCCGATTTATTCTGTACGTTAAGGGCATCAGCAAAAGCTACTGCCAGCTGCCCCAAATCACGCATGGTCTGACGGATCTCATCCGTACTTTGCAGCAATCCCCCAAGGGAACCGCCCACCGCGCTGACGGACATGCCTTGTTTGACCTGAGGATTGGTGGAATAGGCAAGTTGCAACTCCAGCTTATTTTTATCGTATTCGTTACCTTTGGTGCTGATCACTGCGTAGGCATCACTGTTAAGCAGCATCTGTCCATTTGACAGATAAAGCTCGTAAGACCCCCTGGTATCGACATTAAGATTCAAATCCACATACTCAGAGAGCTCCGTTACCAGCAAATCGCGCTTGTCTTTAAGCTGCAGTGCCATGTCAGACTGCTCATCTGCCATGGAGATAATCTGCTTGTTGATGTTGTAAATACCCTCGACCAAATCGTTGATGACAAGGATCTGATCCTGGATCTTGGAATTTACGTCATGTAACTCATTGGTAATGGAATAGTTTAAAGTCTGGTAACGATCAGTCATGATCCCAAGCTGCGAGAGCAATTCGCGCCGGGTAGCAGTGGAAGTCGGGTTTTGTACTGCCTCCTGCAAGGCATCAAAATAATCATTCAGGCTTGATGAGATGGACATGCTGTCGTCCGTCAGCATTTTGTCGATACTGTCCATGCCCGAAATATAGGATTCATAGAAAGCAGAGCTAGCCTGATCGCGGAACAGTTCGCGCTGCACGTACTGATCGTACATGCGGCGGGTATAGGATTCACCAATGCCCCAGTCAATCACACTGGTATAGTATTGGGTGTTCTGCCGGACATAACCTTCAGTATTTACGTTAGAAATATTATTGGAAGTGGTGCCCAGCAGCTTCTGATTGGCCAGCACCCCGTATTTTCCGGTTTTCAGTATATCTAACATAATACAGCCTTTCTCTCTCTGATCGCAGGCGGCAGCCACCTGCCGCCTCTGACGTTTTGCCTGTTACTAGCTATTTGTATGCCATAAATGCAATTTTTCGCGCTATCTGTTTGAGCTTAGAGGCATAATGAGGATCGGTAGCATAGCCAGCCTTCTGAATTTCCTCAAAATATTTATCCGGATCATAAGAACATGCTGCAGCCTTGCTATAACGATCATTACCCTGAATCAGTGCGGCATAATCACGCATACTAGCTCCTACGTCAGGATAAGCACGGAATGCTGACACTTCAGACTGTAGCTTGCCATCATAAAACTCATCTGAGGCCAGCTGCTGTACCGGTCCGTCCCAGCTGCTACCGGCCTTAATACCAAAATAATTGTTATTTTCCGGTACATGTTCACCCCAACCTGTTTCCAGAGCAGCCTGCGCCAGGATCACCAGCGGATTGAGCCCGCTTGCCTCAGCAGTCTTGAGCGCGTGAGGCATTAATTTATCCACAAAATCCTGCGGTGAACTAAATGAACCAACTGCGCCTGCGGGCTTGCCATAGTTTTCCTTAAAGGAATTGATGGCTGCACGCAAATTAGACTGAGCCAGGCTGACCGCCGGGGACTTGATATGACCGGATCCGCTAAGCGAAACTTCTCCCGTAGGTGCAGATACCCCAGCCCCTTGCTCTAATTCCTTAAGCATTTCCTTTCCGGCATCCCCCAAACTGCCGGCAAATTGCTTGGCTATCATATAAGTAACAGAATTTTTATTAAGCTTGCCCCGGCCGTTGACCATGGAGCTTACCTGTTGCTGAGCCAGCATGTCTTCAAAAAATGACGAATACTTGCTGCGCAAGGGGCTGTCAGGACACAGACTCTCATTGCCCGAGCGCACCGCATCAAACCATTGCTGTACTAGCAGCGCTTCAAACTGAGCGGCAGCAGTCTTTAAGGCCTCGGCCTGCTCCCGTTTGCTGCCTGCGGCCATGCGGCGCAAGGATGACAGGTTGCGGGTATCGCTGATAAGTCCCAAATCAGCTGAATCTTTCAGACCCGGCAGCAATGCGCCAGATGTCATGCTGTCTGTATTCATATCAAGCTCCCCTGCTTTATCTTTGCTTATATCTTTACTACGTGCCCCAGGCTGAAGCCGCTTTACTGATATAAAACAGCAATCTTTATGCCAGATTTTTAAAATTAAGCTCAGAACCAGCATTACTGCGGACAAGCTCCGCATTTTTACAGGCATGACTGCATAGCGTCAAAATTTTGGCTGAAGTTTGCTACAATGCGGACAGATAAAGAGGAAGCTATCATGCATTTTTCTGGAACCATTCTGATCCTAGAGGACGACAAGGCACAGCGGGATCAGTTTGAGACTATCTTTTCTTTTCTAGGTCTGAACTGCCAGACCGGTGAAAGCGCCGACTGCCTGTCCTATCTGCAAAGCTCTGCTGAAAATATTGATCTGTGCCTACTCGGTAGCATCAAGGATGCCGATGCCCTGCAGCTGATGAATGATTGTCCCGGCACTGCCTTTATCTTAAGTCACACCTGTAAGTTAAAGGATCAGGTAAAAACTCCAGGCAACTACATGGGACAGCTGCCTCAGACCTTAAATTACGATGAAATCATCACCTTGCTCCATTACTGCCAGTCCTTCAAGAGCATGCGCAAGCTCACGCAACGCCAGGACGGAAAAAGTGCACAGTTAATGAAACTGTTAGTCGGAAAAGGCGAGGCCATCTCCCGGGTACGCCGCCTGATTGAACAGGTTGCAGGTACAGATGCAAACGTACTGATTTTAGGTGAGTCAGGGACTGGCAAAGAGGTGGTCGCTCGCGCCATCCATGAGCTGTCAAAACGCAGTAAAAAGGCTTTCGTACCGGTAAATTGCGGAGCCATTCCAGGAGAGCTGCTAGAATCAGAGCTTTTCGGACATGAAAAAGGCGCCTTCACCGGAGCCTTCTCTGCCCGCGAAGGACGCTTTGAATTAGCGCAGGGCGGTACCCTCTTTTTAGATGAAATCGGCGACATGCCGCTTGCTATGCAGGTCAAGCTGCTGCGCGTGTTGCAGGAACGACAGTTTGAACGCGTGGGCTCCAATAAGTTAATTAAAGCTGACGTGCGCATCATTGCTGCCACCCATCAGAATCTGGAAAAAATGGTAGCTGACAAGACCTTCCGCGAAGATCTGTACTACCGCCTTAACGTTTTTCCAATTGAAACCCCTCCCCTGCGCAGCCGCGCTGATGACATCCCGCTGCTTGTCCAGGAACTGGTCAACCGTCACGGTCAGGAGCAACAGAGCTCTATACGCTTTACCCAGCGTGCCATGCTCACCTTAATGCAAAATGAATGGCATGGTAATGTCCGCGAACTGTCAAATTTGATTGAAAGACTTCTAATCCTGCATCCCAATGAAGTGATAGATATAGCAGAGCTTCCTCCCAAATACCGGGGTGCTGATAAAGAGGCAGACCCTGGAGATGAACGCAGTGCCCTGCTTGATGCTTTCAGTTCCGATTTTAACGAAAGCGCTGACGAAAGCGAGGAAGTGGCACTTGCCGATCAAAGTCCGATTGAACTGCCGGATCTGCCAATCATCGAGGGCGAGGACGATTTGGCCAAAGCCTTTACCCCGGCACTTGACAGCAATGGGATTAACTTAAAGGATCTAGTATCCAATGTCGAAATCTCCATGATAAAGCAGGCATTATCCCAATGCGACGGTGTAGTAGCCAAAGCTAGCGAAGTTCTGGGGCTAAGGCGCACCACCTTAGTAGAAAAAATGAAGAAATACGGCATCAGTGCACAAAATTAGGAGCGGACATGACGATCATCAGGCAAGAGCTTAAAGAACGCATTGCTGCAGAAATTGACGGAAAGACCATCCTGGTTACCGGTGGCACTGGATCTTTTGGCAGAAATTTCGTTAAAACCGTGCTGACCTGTTTTAAACCGCGCAAGATCATCATCTTCTCCCGCGATGAGCTCAAACAGTATGAAATGCAGCAGCAATTTTCTGCCTGGCATAACCGCCTGCGCTTTTTTATTGGTGATGTGCGGGATCAGGGCAGGCTAGCACTGGCGCTGCGAGACGTAGATATCATCGTACATGCTGCTGCTTTAAAACAGGTTCCGGCAGCTGAATACAATCCGATGGAGTGTATCAAAACCAATATCAACGGTGCTGAAAACATCATTGAGTCAGCGCTACGCCGTAATATCAGGAAAGTAATTGCCCTGTCCACCGATAAGGCTGCCAATCCCATCAATCTGTACGGAGCCACCAAACTCTGCTCCGACAAGCTCTTTGTGGCTGCCAATAATCTAGCAGGAGATCAGGATGTCCATTTTGCCGTGGTACGCTATGGCAATGTAGCCGGATCCCGTGGCAGCGTAGTTCCTTTCTTCAAACGTCTGGCTGCTGAACATGCTGCAGAAATCCCGATCACCCATCCTGAGATGACCCGCTTTTGGATCACCCTGGATGAAGGGGTATTCTTTGTCTTAGCCTCACTTGCCCGCATGCACGGTGGCGAGACCTTTGTACCCAAGATCCCCTCCATCCGCATTACCGATTTAGCTTCGGCTTTAGCTCCGGGTATCCCGCAAAAAGTAGTGGGGATCCGGCCTGGCGAAAAGATCCATGAGATCATGTGCCCGCGCGATGACAGCCTGCACACTCTGGAATTTGATGATTTCTTCATCATCAAGCCCTCCATCAGTTTTAATACTAAAAACTATAACTACGCCCAGACCTGTTTAAACGAAATTGGCAGGCCGGTAACCCCGGACTTTGAATACAACTCCAAGACCAACCCCCACTTTTTAAGTGTGGAGGAGTTGCGCGCACTGCATGAGGACAGACCGTGATCATTCCCTACGGGCATCAGGATATAGATGAAAATGACATTGAGGCAGTAAACGCCCTGCTGCGCTCTGACTTCCTGACCACCGGCCCCGTAGGGCCACAATTTGAAGATGAGCTGTGCGCTGTCACCAATGCAAAATATGCTGTAGCTGTCAGCTCCGGCACTGCTGCCTTACATCTTGCCATGCTGGCCCTTAACATCAAAGCCGGTGATGTGGTTTACGTGGCAGCCATCAGCTTTGCCGCATCAGCCAACTGCGCCCGTTATGTGGGAGCTGAAGTTGAGTTTATCGACGTGGATGCAGCCGGTCTGATTTCCATCCCCCATCTGGAAGAAAAATTGCAGGCTGCCGCTAAGGCACATAAATTGCCTGCAGCCGTAGTGGCAGTTGATCTGGCAGGCCGCCCCTGCGATCTGAATAATTTAGCCAGGCTTAAGGATCAGTACGGCTTTCATTTAATTGACGATGCTTCCCATGCCCTGGGAGCTACTTATCAGGGTATCCCGACCGGCGGCAGCCTAATCCCTGATATCACGGTCTTAAGCTTTCACCCGGTCAAGATCATTACCACCGCCGAAGGTGGTGCTGCGCTGACCCACGATGCAAAACTTGCACAGAGGCTGCGCCTGCTGCGCAGTCACGGCATTGAACACGATCCGGCGCGCCTTGAAGAGCCAGGGCATCCAGGCTATTACTATGAAATGCAGGAGCTGGGCTTTAACTACCGTCTGTCTGATCTGCAAAGCGCCCTGGGCTTATCTCAGTTGACCAGGATGCAGGAATTTCTGGAAAAAAGACGGGATCTTGCTGCGCGTTATTTAAATGAACTGACTCCCTTACAGGAAAACTCCTTAATCGCCCTGCCCCCGGCTGACAGTGAGGAAAACATCTCTGCCTGGCATCTGTTTCAGATCAGGGTAAAACAGGGACGGCGCGATGCCCTCTACCAGAGCCTGCGATCAAGACAGATCGGGGTACAGGTGCATTACCTGCCCATTTATGCTCAGCCCTATTACCGCAAGCGCTACGGGGAACAGCATCTGCCAGGCGCGGACAGTTTTGCCGCCGAAACCTTAAGCCTGCCGCTCTATCCTGCGCTGAGCACCCTGAATTTTTCCTATGTCACCGCGCAGCTGCTCGCACAGCTCGACCGTCTGGCTGCAGCCGGGAGCTGATGGTTCTATTACACAGCAAGCACGCCCCCATCACCTGAAGGAGCTGACGTAAATTGATGGATCAGAATAAACCTAGCAAGGCTACTGCTGCACACAAGCCCCGCCGTTTGGCAGTGATCCCGGCACGAGGTGGTTCCACTCGTATCCCCCGCAAGAATATTGTGGACTTTAACGGCAAACCCCTGCTGGCCTGGTCAATTGAGACCGCACTGCACAGCGCACTTTTTACTAAGGTAATTGTCTCTACTGATGATGCTGAAATAGCTGCCATTGCACGGCAATACGGCGCACAAGTCCCCTTCATGCGGACAGCTAACCTTGCAGATCACTATACCGGCACATTTGCGGTCACAAAGGATGCTGTGCAACAGCTCTCTGCTGCAGGTGAAGAATATGACTGTATCTGCTGCCTCTATGCCACCGCTCCATTGCTTACAGTAAAACACCTGCAGGCTGCCTGCGCTCGTTTTGAACAACAGCAAGCTGACTATCTGTATGCCTGCTGCGTCTACCCCTTTCCGATTCAGCGGGCTCAATACTTTGATGACTCAGGCGCGCCTCATCCCTTTATGCCAGATTGTATGGCCATGCGTTCACAGGATCTTACCAAAGCCTATCAGGATGCCGGACAGTTCTACTTCTATTCCAGAAGGCCATTTTATCCTGACGGGCAGCCCTGGATCTGCCGTGCCTACGAAATGCCGCGCCACCGGGTCATTGATATAGACGAACCTGAGGATCTCAAATTTGCAGCTGCCCTGGCACGAGCCGTGCAGGAGCTCCATCTTGATTAGGCTCGGAGTCATCCTGAAGGCCGGGCTTAAGATCGGCACCGGCCACCTGATGCGTATCAAGCGGCTGTTACCTTATCTTAAAGCTACAGAATGTGTGCTGCTCACCGATGAGCTGGATCCAAGGCTGGAGCCCCTGTGTACACCTTTTGCCAGAATTATGCGAGCCCCGCTTGATAAACTGCCGGATATTGCTGCCACTGCAGGAATTAATGCATTTTTATGCGATCACTACGCCCTAGATGCCAGGCTTGAAAGAAAATTTAAGGCTCAAGGTCCGGTAGCGGTAATAGACGATCTGGCCAACCGGCCGCATGACTGTAACTTGCTTATTGATCAGGGCATAGAACGCCAGCCTGAGCACTATCAGCCCCTGGTAAATAGCGATTGCGCTATCTTTACCGGTCCTGACTATGCCCTGCTCAACCCAGACTTTGCCGCCCTGCCGGCCAAGGACTTGGTCAGACTGCAGCACCCTGACCAAAAACCCAGGGTTTTAGTTTGCTTTGGAGGCAGCGATCCGGTACATGGCTGCCTGCACACGCTGCGGGCTATAGCTGGCGGAAAACTGTGGCAGGATTACAGCTTTGAACTGATAGCCGGAGCCGGCAGCACTGATTTTGCTGCCCTATGCTCGCAGTGTGCTGCCTGCCAGGAAAAGTCAGGCTGTCCCCCCGAAGGGATCTGCGTGCTGCGCCATGAGCCTGACATGGCTGCAGCCTATAAGCGCAACGATCTGGCCATCGGAGCCTACGGGGTAATGTTTGCAGAGAGATTATGTGCCGGGATCCCTGCAATATGCGTGGAGATTGCAGATAACCAGCAAGGAGCCGGAAAGGTACTCAAGCGGCATAAACTTGGTGTAGATTTAAGCTTGTCCCGGCTTGCAGATCCACACAGTCTGCGCTCTGCCCTACACTCTCTTTGCTCCGAGGCAGCTCAAGTAGCAGCAAACGGCCGTAAGCTCTATGACGGGCTTGGATTAAAGCGCAGCGCTGCCCTGATCAATGCCAGGCTTTCCTGAACTGCTCTGAAAGCCGCGCTCTGTTGCTGTTTTTGCCTGCTGCCTACAACTTTTTGCAGCCCTGCCACGGTTTTTAGTGACCTCACCCTTCAAGGATCATCCCCCAAGCAGAGCAGTTCTGTCTACAGTTCTTCTGTACCTGACAAATACAGCGGCAATTGCCAGTTTACCGGGGATCGACCGGTACTTTGCAAATAGGCATTGGCCTTTGAGAAATGATGACAACCGAAAAAGCCACGTGAGGCTGACAGCGGGCTGGGATGGGCTGCCTCCAGCACCAGATGGCGTTGCCGATCCACCCGGGCGCATTTATTGCGAGCAGAATTTCCCCACAGCATGAAGACCAGCCCGTCACAATGCGTGTTTACAGCCTCAATCACCGCATCGGTAAATTCCTGCCAGCCAATGGCACGGTGGGACAAAGGTTGCCCTGCCTGCACGCTCAGGATGGAATTTAGCAACAAGACTCCTTGTCTGGCCCAGGGGATCAGGCAACCATGGCTGGGAATGGAAAAACCCGGCACATCAGTTTTAAGTTCACGGTAAATATTCTGCAGGGATGGCGGAACCGGGACGCCTGGCGGCACCGAAAAGGACAGACCCATGGCCTGACCGGGCTGATGGTAAGGGTCCTGCCCCACAATAACTATCTTGAGCTTATCAAAAGGAGTGTACTTAAAGGCATTGAAAATATCATGATCTGCAGGATAGATAACTTTTCCGGCTTGACGCTCCTGCGCCAATACGGTAAGTGCATGCTGAAAGTAATCCTGCTGTTTAAGCGGTCCAATAATGTCATGCCAGGTCTGCACCGTACCCTCCTTATTACACTGTGCTGCAGTCCGTCAAATCAGACAGCCTGATTATAGCCCGTGCCCCAGGCAGGAGCAATGCAACTGCCTCTTTACAACACTAACCGCTATTTTACTGACAGCTGCGCTTTGGCACAGCTTAATTTCAGGCTCTATGTTGTGCTTACTTACAAAACAACAAAGGGCGGTAAAAACCGCCCCCTGTAATCTTTACTGTTAAGGTTTTTCAGCTAGCCCTTACTTCTTGGGGCGCTGACGTAAGTGCAGGGCAAACCCCGCTACCTCACCTTCGATATAGGCGGCAAAGAGCTTGCCATTGGCGTCATACATCAAATTATTCTGATCAAGCTTGATCCCCTTGCGCTCCATCAGAGCCAGTGCACGGCGCAAATCTCTGGTATCCACGCAGATATGCCCCTTAGCACCGACAAACGGGATCTTCATCACCTCGGCAATGTCGCCTGCAAAATAAGCCATATCAGTCTCACGGCTGTCACAGTCAAACATCGCACATAAGGCTCTGGTTACATTCAGAGCATTGTCGCTAGTCTCAGCATTGATCCCGATGTGACCTACGCTGAAGTCATATACCAGATTCATGATCCGGCGGCACTCTGCAGCCACCCCATCCCAATCTTTGGCTTTTACTAGTTTAGCCGGCGGCACAAAGCTGCCCCCCACAGCGGCCACATTAGGCAGATCGAGGTATTCCTTCAAGTTGTGCGGGCCGACCCCACCGGTTGGCACAAACTTCAGCTGGGCAAAGGGACCTGCCAGCGCCTTTAAGGTAGCGATACCACCATAAACTTCAGCCGGGAAGAACTTTACTACCTTAAGGCCACAATCCAGGGCCTCTTCCAGATCGGAAGGAACCACGGTACCCGGGCAGACCGGAACATTGTTCTTGACGCACCAGTCCACAACCTTACGGTTAAAGCCCGGGGTAATGATGAACTTACCGCCGTTGTCCACGGTTTCCTTGGCATGATCTATATCGTGCACGGTACCGGCACCGACCATGATCTCAGGCACTTCCTTGGCCATGCGCTTAATGCTCTCACCGCCTGCTTCAGTACGGAAAGTCACT
Source organism: uncultured Succinivibrionaceae bacterium (assembly GCA_944390085.1). Classification (GTDB taxonomy): domain Bacteria; phylum Pseudomonadota; class Gammaproteobacteria; order Enterobacterales; family Succinivibrionaceae; genus Avisuccinivibrio. Next base: position 3,969 of record CALXOT010000046.1, on the reverse strand, counting down.
TCGGCAATCGGGATACCGCCCTTGACTAAAGCACGGGCCAAAGGCACAGCATCATCAGCGCTATCTAAGGTAACGAGCGGTACAATGCCGTATTCACTGATTTTGTCAAAAATGTTCTCTGTCATCGTTGTTATCCTTAAGTTAGGCCACCACTATAAATGCAGGCGGCAATTGCTGTCCTATGCCTTTTTAAGAATTAGTTTTTTAAGAATTACTTTGCTCTCCCAGGCCAAAGTTGCTCAACGCCAGGTACACCGTCAAGCAAAGCAGCCTGAAACAGCTCTTCCGTCTAATTATATAGCCTTATGCGTCAAATGCCACTGTTTTAAGCCAGTCCCCGGGGCTGCTGCCCAAGCTGGGATTTTTTACCCCCGCCCTTGATTTTATGGCCTTATGATCACATATAACAAGGTATAAGGCTTGCTGTCATATTCCCGGTACATTACAAACCGGAATAATTTTGGCAAGCACAGTAGTTTTCAGTACAATAGACCTAGTAACAATCACTAACGGAGTAACTTTTTCCATGCAATCAACTAATCCTGCCATCAGCGTGCTGAGCAGAAGCGCCGGCCAGATTAATTTTGGCGGTGAGGACGCTGCTGCCACCCTTAACGGTACCACCACCAAATCCCTCCTGATGGTAGCCATCACCTTACTGTGCGGCTACTACAGCATGAGCTATGCCCTGGATCAGATTTTTAACTATGGTGCAGTGCCAACCGTAATGATGGGAGCCTCCATCATCGGCGCTTTCATTGTGGCCTTAATCACCATTTTCAATCCCAAGGCCTCCCCGATCACTGCTCCCCTGTATGCCGTGCTGGAAGGTGCTGGCCTGGGCTGCCTGTCTGCCGTAATGGAAGCCAAGTTCCCTGGCATCGTTTCCACCGCAGTCTTTGCCACCTTTGCAGTGGTGGTAACCATGCTGCTCCTTTGGAAGACTAGGATTATCGTACCGACTGCCCGCTTCAGATCAATTCTGATTGGTGCCATGACCGGTATTTTCTTCCTCTACCTGGCCAATATGCTCTTCAGCCTGTTCGGTAGCCAGCTGCTGCCTACTTCAGGTCCCCTGGCCATCGGCATTTCACTGATAGTCTGCACCGTTGCAGCCTTCAGCCTGGTGCTGGATTTTGAGCAGATCCAGTGGTCAGTCGATCAGGGACTGCCCAAGTATTTTGAATACTACAATGCTTTCTCCCTACTGGTGACCATCTGCTGGCTCTATATTGAAATCTTAAAGCTGCTTGCCCACCGCGAGTAAGCTGCAAAATTGAAGGACAGGCATTTGCCACCCCGGCAAGTGCCTTTCTTTTTGCGCTTATCGCCGTAAACGCCAAAAGAAAGGGAGCCTTCTCCCGTTGAGATACAGATCAGCACAGGACAGCTAAGAGCTATGCGCGATTTAACACAGTGCCGGGCGGATATCGATAAAGTAGATGCCGCCATCATCAGATTACTTAAAGAAAGACTGGATATAGCTGCCGATATTGCGGTCAATAAGCTTCAGGCAGGAAAGCCCATCACTGATCTGCAGCGCGAGCGCAGCAAGCTTAATGCTCTGTGTGAGCTGGCTGAAAAAGCCGGACTACCGCCGTCCATGGCCAGCAAAGTTTTCCGCAAGATCATGGACGACACGGTCTCCTTTGAACAAAGCTACTTAAACGCTACCCACAATGATCAAAGCTTAGGACGCAAGGTCTCAATTGCTTACCTTGGTAAAACTGCCGGCACCTATTCACACTTAGCCGCCATGCGGTTTTTGCAAAATTACTGTGGGGAAAAAATTTTTACCGGTTGCTCCAGCTTTGAAGAAGTGATAGCAGCGGTGGAAAACGGCAGTTGTGAATACGGGGCACTGCCCATTGAAAATTCATCTTCTGGCAGCATCAATGAAGTACTTGATCTACTGCAGCTCACCAAGGCGCATCTGGTAGGTGAGGTGTTCTATCAGATAAAGCACTCTGTGCTGGGACTGCCTGGCTGCAATCCGGCACAGCTTAAACGCATTTACTCCCATCCCCAGCCCATTACCCAATGCTCACACTGGCTTAAGGAAAATCTAAGGGATTGCGAGATTATCTATACCAAATCAACCTCTGAGGCCATGGATCTGGTGCGCCAGAACCAGGATCCGCACGCAGCGGCCATCGCCTGTGCTGACAGTGCCACCCTCTATGATCTGCAACCCCTCTTTACTGATCTGGCCAATAATAAGAGCAATTACACCCGCTTTATCATTATTGCCCTGATCCCCATCAAGGTGCCCCAAAACCTTTCGGCCAAGACCTCACTTTTCTTTACCACCAAAAAGTATGTACCGGGTTCCCTGATTGCCGTGCTCAATGAGTTCAGCAAAAACAACATCAATCTGGTAAAACTCAATTCACGCCCACGTGAACTGGTGCAAAGTGAAACCTGGGAAGAGATCTTCTTTGCAGACGTACAAGCAAATCTGGACACCCCGGTGATGCAGCAAATTGTGGAAAATTTAAAGCAGCTTACCGGAAACCTGAAGATCCTGGGCTGTTACCCAAGCTTTGAGCAGGAAAAATGCTAAACCCTAGCCGGAAACACTTTTCTGCCTGCTTCCGGCAATTTACAGCGCAAAGCTCATCATCTTTCAGCTGCTTTTTTATTATCTTGTTCAGCACTGTCTGCCGCAGCCTGCTGCGCCTGATGATAGGCCTCTATCTCACGGCGGGTGCGGCTATGCGTCACCAGATAGACCCCTGCAAAAATCATCACCACGGCCATCAGTTTCAGCGGAGTAAAACGATCAAGCCCCAGGTAAGCTGCTACCAGTGAAGCCACCACCGGCTGCACGTAATTGTACATAGCCACCACCGTTGGCCTGAGATGCCTCTGTCCTATTGCTATCAGCACATAAGCACCAAAGGTGGCCACCGCTACTACGTACAGGATGGCAAGACCAGTCTCTGTCGTTAGTGTACCCCATGGTACCTTGCTTAATCTGATGGCCGAAAAGGGCATCGAGCATATAAAGGCGAAGGTAAACATCCATTTCATGGAAGTAAACAATGAATAGCGGGCAATCAGATCCTTAAAGCGCACCACATAGAAGGCAAAACTTAATTGTGCGCAGGTAACCAGAATATCACCCCATACCCCGCTTTTAACAATCATAGTCTGCTGCACCTGTTGTGAACTTACAATCAGCAGCAAGGCACCGCCTGCGCCCAGGGCTATACCGATAATCTTTTTGGCAGTTACCGGCTCTTTAAGCAACAGGGCGGCCAGAATCATGGCCCACAGGGGCATGGAGGTGGTCAGGATAGAGGCATCGGCAGGGCTGGTCAGCCCCACGCCGAACAAAAAGGCTCCCTGATTGAACATAATGGCAAAAAGCGAGGCAAAGAAAAAACGTAGCAAATCCTGATGCGGCACATGCTCCCGAGGCACACAGCAGGAAGCCGCCCAAAAGAGCAACATGGCCCCGGCAATACGCAATTCAGTCAACACCAGCGGAGTGATCACCCCACCTAACATCACAATTTTGGCAATCGGCGATAGCAAGCCCCAGGCCGAGTTTGCGCCCAGCATGCTAAGATGCCCCAAGAGACTGGATTTTTGCATTTTTAACCATGATAGCAGAAAATATTGACGCAGCACACTCTAAGGCGCGAAAGGACAAAGCACAAGCACTGCTGCTCTATCATGACGACAAAACAAAAATTTGCCCAGCTTTGGTGCCAGTCAGGCACAGACAACAGCATAACTGACAGGCAAGATGACGTCAGTTTCAGGGCACGCTGCTACTCCCTGATCTATGCGTTTTTGAGATATATGGCACCCCTGTTCGATTCCTGATTGCAAACGCAACGGAATGGAGGGACAAATTTTGGATTCTTTCCTTGAAAAACTAAATAAAATTTAAAAAAGTAATTTAAATTTTTATTTAGACTTCAATAAATTACTGATTTATAAAAAGGAAATGGTGCTGAT
>CALXOT010000045.1 GCA_944390085.1 uncultured Succinivibrionaceae bacterium | reverse complement strand
TGTCTTATACTTCACTTTTAAAGAACTTTACGCTACCGCTTGGGTCAGCGCTGTACCCCGTTGTCAGGGAACGGGTGCACATTTTAATGAGTTTTTGCGCCCTGTCAAATAGTTTTTACAAATTTTTGACCAAATTTTTAAATTCAGTGAAAATTCAATTAATTAGGATGTAAATGGGGAAAGGTCTGCCTGCAGCGGCTGTAATATCCCTTTGCTTTCCGTTGCTCAATAGGCTGCATTCCCTGCTCCAGCCCCCCTCCCCCTGCGACTCCTCTTGTTGCCTCAGGCAGCAGGAACCTGAGGGGAAAGAAAAGCAGGGCTGCAGCCGGGGCTTTAGGATCAGATCTTGATCTTTATCACTACCTTAGTCACATCACTTAGCTGATCCTGATAACAGACACGCGGCTGATGAGCCTCCTCTGGGGTCAGCAGGCAGAATTTGCCTGCACTTAACACCACCTGATCCCAATGCTCTGGCTTATCAAAAAACACCACGTCCTCATCTCGCCGCTCCTCGCTTACCCTAAGTCCCTGCACCGCACATACCCCAAAGCTCTCCACTCCGGCGGCCACATACTGAATGTCAATGTTTTCAAAGTGGGCTTCAAAACGGCATGCGCTTTCTGGCAAGGTCTGATAGCGCTGCACGATGGCATGAGCCTGCTCACAGATCTCATATGTACCATCTGCCATGGCCACGATGTCATGACTTGCAAGCCACTGATAACATCTCGTAAATACCGGATTTAAATAAGCGTATTTGTCTGCAAGAACAATATTAGCTGCGATCATCCTGTCCTTCCTCTGTCAGCTTCATTTACCTTCAATATTATGTGCTTTTATTTGGCAAAACATTCCCTCTAGTCAGTGCAACAGGCTTTTCCATCCCTGAACTCAAGGCGCAGCACTTCACTGCCCGCTAAGGTCAGGATCCTAAAGCCCTGTTCATCGAGCAGAGCAAAACTGTTTTCCACCTTACCCCGCGGCAAACTCACTGAGCCCGGGTTTACATTAATCACTCCGCTATCGCAGCGGCTGACACAGGCAAGATGTGTATGCCCGGATAACACGATATCGCCTGGCTGCAAGCCACATTTATGTGCACCTTCAGCACTTTTAAAGTCGTACAGATGCCCATGGGTAATGAAGATCTTGTTGCCCTTAAGTTCTGGCACAGTCAGATACTGGTAGGGACCACCACAGGGAAAATTAAACAGCATCCCATCCACGTCACCGTCACAATTGCCGCGCACGCACAGGATCCTAGTGGCAAGATCGTTTAAGACATCCACCACCTCAGCTGGCGCATAACCATCAGGCAGGCGGTTGCGTGCCCCATGGTTTAACAGATCGCCTAAGAGCACGATATAGTCATATGCAAAGCCTTGGGCTGCCTGCAACGCCTGGCGCAGACATTTTACCGATCCATGAATGTCAGAGATAATCAGATATTTCATATAGCCATTGTGCAGCCTGAGGCCGCTCTCTTTAAAATTTTAAACTTTTGCAAAAATATGGATGATCTTGAAGATCATAAACAGCAACATCTTAACAAAGCTTGCCCCTAAGTCCCAAAATTCAGCGCAAAAACCCCCTGTCCCTGCCTTACAATAGGACTTAATTTTTAGCTTTGATTTTTAGCTTTAGTTTTTAGCACTACTAATTTTGTCATGAGAAACGCTGCTATTTCCACTGCAGGAGGGGGCACAGAGCGCTCACTCATCCTGACGGTGTGCCTGACACAATTTTTTACCGCCTTCATGGGCAGCTCGCTGAATGTGGCTATCGAAGCTATCGCCGCCGAATTTGCCGTGCAGCCGCAATATACCACCTGGGTCATCGCTACATTTACCGTGCTCTCAGCTGCCTTTTTGCTTTGCGCCACCGCCATTGCTGAATACTTTGGCCTGCTTAAGGTTTACCGCAGTGCCTGCCTGCTCTCTGCCTTAAGCTCCTTTGCCCTAGCAATAGTACCGTCCTTTGCCCTGCTGCTGGCTGGCCGCGCGGTACAAGGTCTGATTATCTCCCTGATCTTTTGTACCGGCATGGCTCTCCTGGTAGCTCGCATCAGGCCACAGCAACGCGCCTTTGGTATTGCCGTCTGTACAGCTTCAGTCTATGCCGGGCTTTCACTCTCACCGACGCTGGCCGGGATCCTGACTGATCACATTGGCTGGCGCAGTATCTTTGTACTGGCAGGGGCAGGCCTTACCCTGGCCTTTTATTTTTCATTGCAGTTAAAACCTGAAGCGGCACAGCGCAAAAAGACCAGCGTATTTGATCTGACGGTCTCTTTTTTCTCCGTCAGCCTGATTTTAATTGGCTTGTCCCTGGCAAGTGACGGCGCACAGTACTTGATAGCAGCAGCTGCTGGTTTTGCCCTGTTAGTTGTATTTGTGCTGCGTCAGCGTAAGGCAGCAAGCCCGCTGCTGCCTGCCGGTCTGCTCAGGCAAAACCGGCAATTGCGCGATGCCCTCATTGCCTCAGTCTTCAATTATCTGTCAAATTTCTCAGTAACATTCCTGCTCTCGCTGTACTTTCAGTTTATCGCAGGTTACAGTGCCTCGTATACCGGACTTATCCTGATGACACAGCCTGTTGCCATGATGCTGATGTCCTTGGCATCAAGCCGTCTGCTGCGTTACTTCAGCCCCCAGCTCATGACCTCAGCGGGTATGCTCTGCATTGCGCTGGCCTTTGCCTTCTTTGCCACCATTGATGCCCATACCCCGCTTTATCAAATCATGCTAGCACAATTTCTGACCGGCTTTGGCTTCGGTATTTTCTCTGCTCCCAATACCAGCCTGGTCATGAGCTCAGTACAGCCCGCACAATATGCATTGGTCTCCTCTCTGCAGGCTTTAAGCCGCAATTTTGGCCAGGCTTGTTCCATGGCACTGGCCACAGCACTGCTCACTCATTTCATCAGTGCTCTTGCCGGCACCACCCTTTATCTGTATGAGCTCAGCTACAGCATCAACTTTATCTTCATCTGCAGCTGTATCCTAGCCGCGCTTGGTCTTCTGGTCTGTGTCCATGCACTCAAGGACCACAGCTGGCGCGCAGCTCACGACTAAAGCAGTTATGATGGAATATAGGATATAGAAAATAGCGGCTGACTCTAAGATTGTTGAGGAGAGCATTTTATGTCTGCAGCGCAAATAGTGATCACTGACTGCGATCATGCCGACATCAGGGTTGAAAGCGAGCTTTTTACCAAGGAAGGCTTCAGCTATGAACTGTGCCAGTGTCACAACGAAGATGAGGTGATTGCAGCCCTGCAGGGCGTGAGCGTCTGTCTCAATCAGTATGCGCCTTTTACTGCCAGGGTCTTAAGATCACTGCCGGATCTCAGGCTGATTTCCCATTATGGAGTAGGCTTTGACAATATCGATCTGAACGCGGCCACCTGCTACGGGGTACAGGTATGCAATGTTCCGGATTACGGGACTTATGAGGTGGCTGATCATGCCCTTGCTCTGTTCATGGAATTGACCCGCCGCCCGGGACGAGCCTGGGAGCAGGTACGCGCAGGTCAGTGGGACTACAGTTTATGTGCTCCCTTACGCCGCCTGTCTTCACTTTGCGTAGGCATCGTAGGCTTAGGGCGTATCGGACTTGCTTTTGCCAGAAGGGTGCATGCCCTTAACTGTCACGTCATCGGCTGCGATACTGCAGGCAACGTGCTGCCCCCTGATGTTTCATTCATTGAGCGCAAAAGCTTTACTGAGGTATTAACCCAGGCAGACGTGCTTTCCCTGCACTGCCCGCTGACAGCTGAAAATACGCAAATGTTGAATGCTCAGACCCTGGAACAGATGAAAAGGGGAGCTTTTCTGATAAACGTTGCCCGCGGCGCTCTGGTAGATGCAGACGCTTTGGCGCAAGCTTTAAAGGAAGGGCAATTAAGCGGTGCGGCTCTTGACGTAACCTTCCCGGAACCACTGCCGCCTCACAGCCCGCTGCGCAGCGCCCCCAATATCATCATCACCCCGCACATGGCCTGGTATTCAGAGGAGGCATACCACGATCTGAACTACAAATGCGCTGAAGAGGCTGTACGGTTTTTTAAGGGACTGCCCCCACGCTGCCCGCTCAATCAGCCACTGCGGCAGTAGGGCTCAGCGCTCAAAATGATTTTTAATCTTGATCTGACAGTCCACAATGTAGTCTGCAGTACTGATCGGCAGATGCTGGCGCACCAGGCACTCATGCAGGCGTTTTATTGACTGATAGCCCTGCATATAGCTTTGCTGACAGATCACAAAATCAATAATGCCGTTTTTCACCAGTTCCCGGGTAGTGTAGATTTCATCGCAGGCGATGACAAAACGGTGGCTGTCACGGTTGGCAATAATGGCCGCCCCCAGCCCGCTGACGCCGGATCCGGTAGCCATATAGACACAGTTAATCTCAGGACAGGCAGCAAAGGCCTGCATCGCTGACTGCTGCGTCACGATGTCGTTGTCCATGCCTTCTACTATCTGCTCAATGCGATATTTGACCCGCTTGGCATCAAGCTCGCTTAAAAACCCCTGCACACGCAGCTTATGGCCTTCATGTACCTTAAGCCCCATCACGATCAAAAGTCGCAGCTCACGTCCCTGCGCACATTTTTCCAGCATCCCTGCTGCTATCTGCCCGGATTTATAATAATCAGGCCCGACAAAACACAGACGGCGGGTATCGGGAATATCATTATTAATCAGCACCACCGGCATGCCGGCATCACTTAAGTTATTGATACACTCGCGCATCCGCGGATCATTTACCGTACATAAGGCAAAAGCCCGGCAGCCCCGTTCCTTCAAATCCGCAATGGCCTGCAAATGATCATCGACATTCCAGCCCTCGCGCTCTAGCAACACTATTTCAAGGCCTAAATCCTTAAATTCCTGATATGCAGCATTGATACCACGCTTTATATCATCAAAAAAGGGGGAATTGATGGAAGGAAGCATGACCCCTATCAGGCTTAAATTACGCTGCGACGACAGTGCCCTCCCGGCTCGGTTGGGAACATAGCCCATACTCTGTGCCAGCTGCTTTATCTTGTCGGAGGTGGCGGAGCTCACTTCTTTCTTGCCATTCAGGGCACGGGATACTGTACCTACCGATACCCCGCAGGCTTTAGCCAAATCCTTTAAAGTGACAGTCATTTCCAGCGGCTCCCTCCGCACAGTTCGCAAACGTTTACATAACTCTATTTAGTTTAAACAAAAATCAGTTAAACGACGGAAAGCAACTTCAAAAATTTGAACTGTTTCAATATTCCGCAATATTTTTGCAATTTTGCGTTACGTAAAGTTACGTTATCTGTGAAAAAGACGCGGCGCCTGCCTTGCCGCTTAAAAGAAACTGCAACTAAAATCAAACAGGCGCGCTAAACAGGCTTAGGCCTGATCCTTTAAGGCCTGATACTCAGCCCTGGTCATGCCATAAACGATATGCGGCATGGTAAAGCCTCGGTAATGCTTGACCAAGGTACCAACTTGCCTGAAACCTGCCCGCAATGCCACTTGCTGCGAGGGTAAATTATTGTCACGAACCTGCGAGCAGACGAACGGGGCTTGCAGCACCTCAAAGGCATAATCACGTGCGGCGCAGGCGGCCTCAGTGGCAAATCCAGAGTGCCAGAAGCGCTTTGACAGCAAATAGCCCACTTCATGCACCAGGCGCCCCTCAAATTCCTGTAAGGTAACGCCGCATTGGCCGATGAAAACGTCCCCCTCCTTCATAAGCAGCGCACACAGGCCACAGCCATCCTGTTCATAGCGCTCCAGCTGCTTACTCAGCCAACTCCTTACCATCAGATCCGAAAAAGCACCTTCGTAGGCATACATGACCTCAGGATCCTGCAGCTGCTCTTTGATATTATTAAGATCAGACTGACACAAATGCCGGGCATACAGGCGCTCACTTTGAAACACTACTGCAGCTGCCATCAGCATACCTCCCCATGTTCCTGTAAATAACGGTTGACCCGCTCCAGATCTGCAGGCGTATCCACCCCGGTTTCAGGAGGATCGGCAGTCACCCCTACCGCAATGGACAGACCGTTCTGTAACAGGCGCAATTGCTCCAGAGATTCTGCCAGTTCATTTTCCTGCTGTGGCATGGCACTGAACTTCAGCACGGTACCGGCGCGGTAACAATAAATGCCTACATGATGGTAATGCGGATAAGCAGGATCCTTGCCCTTGGTAAAATTATCGCGTTCAAAAGGAATGGGAGCACGTGAAAAATACAGCGCAAAGCCCTGATTATCAAACACCACCTTGACACAATTGGGATCAAAAACATCCTTTTTGTTATCAATCTTAAAGCACAGCGTGGACATGTCAGCGTGCTTTTCCAGCAGCAGATCAGCCACCTGATCAATGTGGCACGGATTGATCAAGGGCTCGTCTCCCTGAATATTGACTATCACCGTATCATCAGACAAAGCCTTCTTCCTGATCATTTCCGCAATCCGATCAGTGCCACAGGCAGCCTGTGGGGAAGTCAGACAGACCTCCACCCCGTCAAGGCCCTCCAGGCAGGCAGCAGTACGTTCATCATCAACACAGGCCACCACCAATGAAGCCCTGCTCTTTAAGGCCTGCAGGCATACCCGCCTTATCATCGGCATTCCTCCCACCTCCAATAAGGGTTTATTGGGCAAACGGGTAGAGGCCAGGCGCGAGGGAATGGCAACGATATAATCAGTCATGAGTGTTTCTCCGCTGTGCCAGCACGCTTTTGACGGCGTGCGCGCAATTCAATCTTATTTTTGGCATTTTTAATCATGCTTTCGACGTCATCATAAAAAGCCGGGGCTAAAAATGCCTCGACATTCAGCACAAAAACGTTTGCAAGCTCACTGCCTTCATATTTGATGGCATCCTTGGCAGTCATGATCACCGGGGCATTTTCAGCAGCCTTACGGATCTTATCCTCGCTAAGCCGTCCATGATCCGGCACATGCAGCACTGAACTGATGGCAAAACCATAATCTTCCAGGGTCTTATAGAAGCGCTCGGGATTGCCGATCCCGGCCAGGGCAATGACCCGGCTGCCCTTTTTCACCTGTCCCTTAAAATTTGGATCAAGGGGCTGCGGAGGCTGCGGACGCAGTACCATCGGGTTATATCCCAGATGAGCCACTGCACCGTTTATCACCACGGCGTCCACCTTCTTAAGCCGCCAAGGACCTTCACGCAAGGGTCCTGCCGGCAATAACTTATGATTGCCAAGCTTGCGCACCCCGTCAATCACTGCAATTTCTGCATCCCGCTCCAGGGCATAATGTTGCAGGCCATCATCGGCGATGATGACATCAACCCCCAGGGAAGCCAGATAAAAAGCGCCGCGCGAGCGATTGGGATCAATCACCACCTCTGCTCCGGTCTGGCGCTTTAGCAATAAAGGCTCATCACCGCATAATGAGGCATCCGCATTTTGCTCTACTCGCAGCGGGAATTGTTTGGCTGTGGCATGATAGCCGCGCGAAACCAGCCCCGGGTGATAACCGCGACGCTGCAATTCTTTTATCAAAGCGGCACACAGCGGGGTCTTACCACTGCCACCAGCACTCAGTCCCCCGACAATGATTACCGGTACCAAGGGGGCAGAACTCTGCAGGAGTCCCCATTCATAGGCACAGCGGCGCAAGGCACTGATCATTCCGAACAGCCAGGAAAAAGGCCGTAACGGCAGCGAGAGCAAAAAAGCACCAAAACTTTTTTCGTACCAGATTTTATCTATACAGGACAATGTGTTATTCCTTAATATTCTTATTTCAGATCAAAAAATTACGGGGCAGAAAGGCTCTATTACTTAGCTCTTTTCCTTTACTGCATTTTAGCCCGCCGCCTGACTTTTACCAAATCTGAACCGCAAAAGCCCCGGTAGCCTGCTGCCGGGACCTGGAGCTGCAAGATCAAAGCTTAATCAGGAAGATTTGTTGCATGGACTGCTATATGCCAACTAATCTTCCCTCCCTCTTTTCTATCTGCGCCGTCTTGCGCTGCTGCCTGCCCCCTTGATAATGGCCATGGCTCCACCTCCTGCCAGCTTAAAGGGCGAGAAGGAGCGGCGCAGTTGTGCGGCAAAGCCTTCAAGTCCCCCGCGGCTGCGTGCTGTACTGTCAAAGCCTGACACCAATGAACCCACCAACGGGGGCAATACCCCGGCACAGGTCCACATTAACAGTGCCACCAACAGCAACATGGCATAAATACTGAAGGTAATGGCACCGCCGTTTTCTGCAATTTCCCGCACCAGATTCAGGCCACGGATCCCGGCATTGCAGATAAGCAGCATGGTCATGAGCTCCAGCCCGATGCTTAGCACCGCCTTTAAATAATTGACCGCGATAGGCCTGGTAAATGACAGTGCCCCAAAGCCCAGCACAAAGACCCCGAGCACGCACAGTACGTAGGCTGACAGATACAGCACCAGGCAAGCTGCCACCACGCCGAACATGATGAAGTCAAAGACGATAAGGAAAAGCCCCATCACCAGCTTATTGGTGGAAAACCAGCCATTGCTCTCATCCACGCTTTGCAGCAGAGCATAGGAGACCTCTATAACTGCATCAGCAAGTTCAGCAGGACCGCCTCCTTGCTTTGCCGTGAGGGCAGTGAGCGAATTTATCACCGATGAACCTATAGCACTGCCATTTTTAAGCAGGAACTCAAACACACCGATGATAATCAGAAAACGTACCAGCACCGCCGCAAATGACTGCAGATCGCCATCGTTAAAGATAAGCTTGATTCCATTCAAGACGATAGCAATAGAGCACAGAGTCCAGAACAGCCGCGTCGCTGCACTCTCGATGCCCCCGCTTACTGATCGCGCTTCAGTAAGAAAGATCTCGGTGGCAGTACGGATCACCCCATGCTGCATATACATGGCACCGGCAGCACTTTCATCAGCTGCCTGTACGGCGCTACTGCAACACAACACACATAGCAGCAAAAACAGAAAACAGGCAAAGCGCAAGCCTGGCCTTTTTATACAGACAACGAAAAAAGATACAGGCATAAGCTCCTCCTTATTTAAAGGCCGGCAAAGTCAGATCAAGGTGACTTTGCCTTACCCATTGGCTGTCATCCACAAAGGCTTCTTCCTGCGCAGAAAAGACCTGCCTTTCACTGGCACGTTGCGCCTGTTCCTTGCTGATAAGGCTTAAAAGCTGGGCGCTCTGACTGTTAAGACTCACCATGGAAGATGCAGTCTGGGCGTTGATTTTTGCCATGTTATCGAGGACCTCCGCCTGCCCCACAGCGCCCTGACCTTCAGTCTTCAGACTTTTTAGCAACTGGGCCTGCTCTGCAAGATGCTGCTGCATGCGCTCTGCCTGCTGCGCCTGTTCACGCGCACTCTGTACCGTGAACTCATCCAGATCCTGCAAATAACTTTCAAAACTGCACTGTCCGCGCCTGAAACAGCTCTCCCAGGCCTGGGCGGTCTCAAATGAGGCGATAAAATCAGACAGATCCCCATACTCCCGCCAGACCGCGCTGGCGCTGTGCACCAGCGCCAGGCTATCGGCACGAGCTTTGTCGATCAGAGCCCAGGATTCAAGATGCCCAAGGGTGGAATTGAGGCGGGCTATTTCATTGCCCTCAAGCAACTGTTGCAACTGCTGCAGCTGTTTTTCATTATCAATGCCCCATTGTTCAATGGTACCGATGCTGTCAGTTAACATCTGCGCCAGATTCTGCGCATCAAAAACCGCCAGACCTGCCTGAACTGGGCAAAAAATTCCATGTATGAACAACAGCAACAGGCTCAGGCTTCCCTTAAGTCCAAGAATGAAACAGCGCAACCACCTAAAGCTACCAGCTATACGGACTGAGCTGCCACTTTTAAGATTAATGACTGAAAAATGCATAAAAACACCTTTGCATCAAGGTTCTGCCTGAGTGGCAGAACATTTCAACATAGTTAAAGGCAGTCCTCAGGAGGCATAGTCAAAACCCTGATACGGCCCGTCAAAACGCAAATCCTTAAGCAAGGTAAGGTTGAAACAAAAGCCCGGTTCCACCTCCAGGGTAGGGGCGATGCTGATGTTGCGTTCCACTACATCAGCCAATACCTGCCCAAGGCTGGCTCCTACTGCCTGAGTCAGGGCAGAAGATGCCGTAAGATTGCCATCCTCGTCATAAGCCTCATCCTGCGTCACCGCCACCATGGCAGTAATACCACCCAGCAACAGCGCACCTGAAAGCAGATGGAACATGTGATTGTCCACGTCTGCCTCAAGCCCGGCATAACCATCAGGTGAAGCAGCTGGCATCGCCCCTAAGGTCAGGGACTTGCCATCCGGGAAAATGATGCGGTTGAACGCCAGCATGATCCGTTTGCTGCCATAAGCAGGCTGGGACAGATATTGCCCGACCAAACGAGATCCTTGCGGGATCAACTCAAAATTGCCGCGCGGACTGTCATAGACTGCCTGTGTGGTCTGTGCCAGCACCTGTCCCGGGATATCAGAGTTGATACCGCTTAGCAGTACTGCCGGGATCTGTGCTCCCTGCCGGATGATAAAGGGCGTATCCACCCCCTCCACCCGATAGGGCAAGGCGTGATCACTGCCTGTGTCCAGTGCGTCATAAGCCGCAAGCTGCCCGCTGCCTTTCAGACCGGATAACTGTTGTTTTTGCTCTGCCAGGCGCTGGCGCTGTGCCGGGGTAAGTGCCCCCTGTGACGAAGTTAACCCGAGATCAGTCTGCCCGGATACAGCAGTACCCCGGCTGAAGGAAGTAGCGCCAAAATTCAGTGCCACAGCAGAACTTGCGGTCAAGGCCGCACTGAAAGCCTGCCGCCTTTTGGCCAACAGCTGTTCTTCAGGAGTAGGAGGCTTAGGTTCAGCGCGCTGTGGTTCTGCCTGCAGCCTTTCATAGCGCAGCAAGGCCTGGGTGGGGGACAGAGTCTGCGCTGCAGGCTCTTTTTGCTCCACTGGCGGCACCACCTGATTCTTTTGTTTCTGCCGTTCATTTTCTGCCTGCAGCTTTTCAATTTGCGCCCTGGCATCTGCCAGCAGATCAGATCTGCCTGCCTGCGTTTCATTTTTGGCAGGGGTGTTGTCCGGGCTTACGCTGAAAAAAGCCACTGCCAGAATGGCCAGGCACAGCAGCAGTAAAATAGCAAGCGGTGCCTTACTCAGCCTGCCGCGCTTTAATTTTTGATTCTTAACTTCCATGATCAGCCCCTTCTTTCAATGCTGACCGCTGAGATAGGAGTCAGCTCCCCTTCAAAATTCATGAAGGCACAATAAAGCAGCAGTTCATCCTCAAGCCCCAGAGCCAGCAATAGATTGTCGCCATTCATGCTGCTTGAAAACTGCAAATAACGCAGTTCACCCTGCACCCCTGTCATATCCACCGGATTGTAGGAAGGTCCGAAGCTTGAACGCACGGCAGGTTCCAGTTGCACGGCTGCACCGTGCCGCCGCAGTTCTGCCGCCACCTGCTGCATCTGCGCTTCAGTCAGATCCTCGCTGCACAGGACAAAGCTGTCAGTGCCAAAAGCACTGTGCTGCTTGAGTGCCGGCATGAAATAGCTGCAGGCCTTACCGTAATCGGCATCACTAAAAGGGGCGTTGACTGCGTCGCTGTTGAGGGTCTGACATCCATTTAAGGTCAGCAGGGCCGCAAGTCCCGCGGCAATTCCCAGTACCCGTATCCTGCCGGGCTCATAAACCGGAGTATTTTCCGCTGAACGGTATACCTTAGGAGGCTTGGCACGCATAGCATCATAAGGGGTGGGACCATCTCTGCCTGCAGCGGCTGTGGCAGCCCCCTGCCTGCTTACTAAAAACTCCTGATTGGCCGCCCTTTTGCGCTGTTCCCGGCTTAATTTCTCCGTGCGCTCACACTCACGCTGATATACTCGGTGCAGGCGATCGCAGACACGTTTTAAATTTACTGCCCGCTCTTTTTTAAAGTTAATCCGTACCGGATCCTCATTTGCAGCCTTGGATCTGTCGTAATTTTCCCTGGCGGTATTTTGTTTTAACATCTCAGTCATTTTTTCTCTCCTGTTGTTGTTTGATTAACTTTTGCTGGTGTGCAGGCGGATATCACATGACAGTCCCCCATCACCGCCTGAAAGCAGGCGCAAATGGGACGGCACCCCGTCAAGTACATAACGTGTTCCCTGTACCCGGTAATTGACTACCGAAAGCTTATCCCCGCTAAAAAGTCCGCCTTCCTGCTCAACGCACAGCAAGGCAGGCAGCGGGGCACCCTTAAATGCCGCTGACAGCTCAATGAAGGTTTTGCGCCCGTCATTGAATACCCGCACCGGCTTTAAATCCTCATCCCCGTCAAGTTCGTAGGCAAAACAGAGCTGATCGACAGTTACCCCGGTACCGGCAATGGTATTGCGCTCCTGATAAGCGGCAAGTTCCCGGGCTTTGGCATTAAGCCGTTTGATCTCATCCTCCGGATAGGTAAAGCGCACCATGGGCATAAAGCCTTTTAATGAAGACTTTAAAGTCAGGTGGTAGGTACGCTTATCGGTAGTGACCAGCAGGGAAGTCCTAAGTCCGCTGTCAAAGGGTTTTATCACCAGATGTTGTTGCATCTTGCCCACTGCGCTGCCTGACTGTGCGCTTTGTACAGACCAGCGCGCCCCGTCGCCTATCTGCACAGTTTCAATAAGCTCACCGGGCTCAAAGGCCACGTCGGTAAGTTCCAGCACCTGGCATAGGATCTGCGGCAGGCTGTTGCCGTAGGCAAAAACCACCTCACCTGGCCTACGTACAGTTCCGCTAAGCCCCTGTCCCGGGTAAGAGGGCAAGGCGGCGGCGCTTAAGGCATCAAGCGTCGCCTCATTGTCTGTGTTCAGGCAGTCCTGCTGCGACATCTGTGCATAAACCTCATAGGCGCTGTCAGCTAAAACCACAGGCGGCAGCAACAGCAGCGCACTGATAAAGGCGGCCCTGACTGTCCTTAAGTTCTTTACTGTTTTGTATGCGCCAGGCACATTTGCTTTTACTGACATAAATCCTCCTACACCAGCAGATCGCTGATAACAAAATCTGAAACGAAGATCCCAAGGGGGTTTAGCAACAAGTTTTCTGGGCTGATCCCGGAAGTCCCTGCTGTCTCATAAGAGATCAAGGCGCGCATAGCCCGGCTGCTTTCAGCAAGTTCACTTAAGCTGCGCTCCTGCCAGTCGATTTGATAGGTACTGCCGTTTTGTGCAATTACGTTGGAGATCACTACCTGCACCCGTTCCTTTTCACCTCGTGAAAATGGGTTATGGGTACGGAAGAAACTATCGAGCTCACGCTGTGCGGCACTGCCTTCGCGCACCTGAGCGTAAGCTGCCGTAATGGCAGCACGCTGCACGGTAGGATCTGAACTGACCGCCCGGACATGCTGAACAAAGTCACACAGGGTGGCGGCGATCACTTGCCTAGGGATTTCAGGGTGTGGATCGAGCTTTCCCTGATGCAGCACTACCCCTTGTTTATCCACGGTGACCAGATAAGGCACCAGGGAGCTGCGCTCTGACTGTACGATAAAGGCACCGAGGCTGATAAAGCCAAAAGCTGCAGCACACAATGCTAGCAACAGGAGTGCCAGCCTGCCCTGCAAATAGCGCACCAGCAGGTTTACCGCTCCGGCAGAGCTGGCGGCACTTTGATGTTTAAGCTGTTTTTTCATTTAAAACCCCTCCTGCATTCAGGAAAAAACGTGAGCCCTCCTTACCGATGAGTTCATTGACTGCACTGACACAATTCACCCCGGCAAAAGAAAGCAGATAAAGCTCAGGGCCTGACAGCGCCAGCTCAAAGAGCACACTGTCAGCTCCCTTTTTGAACAGATAATCCTGCTTCGGTACCCCATGCACGATGCGGGCAAGCTCAGCCTCATTGACCCCCAGTTTTTGATAGATGGGAGCAAGCACCGGGCTGGCGGCATCGAAGTTGGGCAGGAAGATGCGGGTCTTGGCACATTCCAAAAAGATCTCAAATAAGCCAGAATTTGCCAGATCGGTCAGAGACTGCGTAGCTAGCACCACCAGCACGTTATGCTTCCTTAAGGTCTTGAACCACTTTAAAAGCTCCCGTGCAAAGGCTTCATCGCGCAGCATCTGCCAGGCCTCGTCCAGCACAATCATTACCGGCTGTCCGTCAAAGCTGCGTTCAATCAAATGAAAGAGCTGCTTTAATAATGGCAGGGAAAAACGCGTCTCACTGTCAAACAGCGAGCCACATTCAAACACCGTCAGATCGCGCTTAAAACTTAAATTACTGCCATGATCCAAAATGGCCTTAGGATTTGACAGCAGGGTATAAGGCGCCAATGCATTCTTAATCTCCTGATCAGAGAGCAATAAATACAGATCCGACAGGGTGCGTTCATCGGGCTGATGCTCCTTTAACAGCTGCAGTGCCTGTGTAAGCTCCAGACGCTGTGCCGCGGCAAGCTCCAGCCCCGACAACCGGCACAACAGTTCCACAAAGCCTTCGGCATAGGACAGTTCACTCCCCACATTGAGATCATGCAAGGGACACAAAGCACTCTGTACATTCTCAAGCACAATGTGTTCGCCTCCCAGAGAACGGCTTAAGGCATAAAAGGACCAGCCTTTATCAAAGGCATAGATCCGTGCCCCGTGGTAGCGTAAGAAGCTGACCATCAGAGCCTGCAACAATACTGACTTACCAGCCCCCGGCGGGCCAATCACGATGGTGTTGCCCAGATCCTTTTCATGCAGGTTTAAATAAAAGCGCCCGCGCCCTGGCGTCCGTACCTGCATCAAGGGACCTTGTTCCAGGCCGATCAAGGGACTTGGCGCACTGCGCTCCCCCTCCCAGGGACAGGACAGGGGCAGCAAGTCAGCCAACACCCGCTGCGATACCAAGGGCCTCCTTAAATTTTCCTTAGTATGGCCAGGCAAAGAGCCCAGATAGGCTTCCATGGTGTTCACCGTCTCTATGCGTGCACCAAATCCCAAATTTTCCAGAGCCTGCACACAACAGGCAGCGCTTTGCTGTAATTTGTCAAAATCCTTATCCATCAGGATGATGACCGCGGTATAGCTGCCAAAGATCTCAGTGCGCGCATCCAGGGCGGTGCGGGCGGCATCCACCTCCTCCACCCGGGCTAAGGCGTGAGCGTTGACCCGTCCCTGCAAATTGAAGATCTGAGAGAGAATCCCCTTGGATTTCTGGGTCCAGAAACGCCTGTACTTTTCCAGTAAGAAGACAGACTGCAGATCATCAAAGCACAGGTAGCGGGTGTGGAAACGGCAGGCACAGGGCAGCTGCGCCAACGCATTGAGCACTCCAAAATAGGACTCACTGGGCAGTCCGTCCACCGCTACAGCAGCGATTAACTGCTCACCTACCTTAGGGGTAAAGCCACTTTCAAAATCAGAGCTTGAGAGCAGGGCATCAAGATAAACCGGACATGTTGGCAGGCGCAGCCTGATCTCTCGTCCGCTGATACACTTTTGAATGTAGGACAGCGCCTGATGCTCATGATCCTTGCCAAGCTGCAACAGTTCCAGGCGCATGGTCAGTGCCAGAGTTTCCACCACACTGTCGCAACGCTCCTTAAAGTTCTCAACCAGCGCCAGGGTACGCTGACGGGCACTTCCAGCCTGCTCCCTACCTTCCTGCTTTAGCATCAGCAAGCCCAGGCTTTCCTTAACCTGCGAGCTGCCCAAATAGGTCAGGGTGAGGTAAAAACCAGTCTTAAAGCTTACCTCACGCGCAAAACCCTGCGCCCTTAACCTATCAAGCAAGGCCGCAGTCTGATTTACTGCCTGGACTTTGGGCAGATAGGCCGCATCCTCCTCACGCAGCGCATCCACCTGTACTGCCCAATTGCCATTTAATTTGAGCAAGGCACGTGACACCAGGGAGTGCAGGTGTGCCGCATAACTCTCCTCCACATGGCTTAAGTCCTGGGGATAGAAGCGATAAATCCTCATCAGTGCGCCGTTTTTCAGGGCGATCACGCTCTCATCCACCGCCGTAGCATAATCGAGCAGATCGCAAAGCCCGGCAGCGCGTGAAAAATTAAGGCGCACAGAAAAGCGCAGGCAGATGATGAAAATACACAGCAACAGCGTGCCCGTTCCGGTAAGACAAGCCATGAACAACCAGTTGGCTCCTTCAGACATAGCGCTTGCCTCCCCGGGCAAAAAAGCCCGCCTGCGCATCATAGTGCGTCTTGTAAAAAAGCTGCCGGATAAAGACCTGCCTTAACATCAGATCGCTTTTTCCCATTTGCCGCAGCAGGAAAAAACCAGCCCCGAAAATAATGAGACACAGCAGTGCAGCCTGCAACGAAGCTGCGCAAAAGCCCAGGGCAAAACAGATCAAAAGTAAGGTAAGGCACAGTTCCCGATCACAGCCTAAAAACTGCTGGCGTTGCTGCAATGCCAGATAAACCGGATTTTTCTGCATAAAAATTCTCCTTAAGGCAGGGCGCAGCCGCCCTGCCCTTGCAACAAAAAAACTGCAAAAGCCTTAAATGAAAGTCTTTTTTTCAGTCAGACCAAAACGCTCAGACCCGTACCGTCAGCTGTTGCTGCAGGTAAAGCTGCTGCAGCCTGGGCATCAGTACCGCCTCATTCAAGCCTGGCACTTTTTGATAAGAGCCCACCCCGGGACAGGGCAGTTGTAAATCTGCCGGGGTACAGCCAGGATCTGCAGCTTGTGCCTGTAAGGCAGCTGTTTGCGGAGTAATCTCCCCGATGGAAGCACCGTTGAAAAAACGGGTCATCAGGCTATTAGCTCCGATAAGCAGAGTCATCACCAGTACAATGTAGATAAGGGCGCGCATGAAACGTCCGATTTCACCACCGGCAAAAATCAGGGTTGCGCCACAGGAAACGATACCGATCATGGCTACCGAGAAAGCCACCGGCCCGGTCAGGGATTGCTGCAGGGTATGCAGCCAGTCCTCATAGGGCAGGGCTTGACCGGCAGTTTCAGCTGCCCTTGCGGCCTGCGTCAGCCCGCAGAGGGCCGGAAATACGCAAAAACGCGCAATTTTGGAATAAGTTCCGGATAAAATAGAAAATTGCATAGTTACACTGCGCGCGCCTTAAGTCCCGCGAAGACTGCAGCGCGCGTCCTCCTTGGTTAAGGTTTACATAAAGGCTCCTTACAAGAAGCTCCGTTTACCAGCTGCGGGATCCCCGTCTGCTGTTCCACATCCACCGTTTGCAGCACGAAGTTGCCATCCTTATATTCCACCACCTGCGCTATCACTGCCACATGCCGCTGCGGCCTGCGATCTAACTGCACAATCAGATCCAGGGCCTGCGCAATGGTAGGTTCAATTAGGCGCGGAGCCGCCTTATTGCGGGAAACCAGAAGCACCAGACGTTTCAATGCCTGACTGACACTGCCGGCATGCAGGGTGGTAAGCCCTCCCTGATGTCCGGTGGAAAAAGCGTCAATCAGATCCAAAGCCTCCGCGCCTCGGATCTCCCCCACCACAATGCGATCTGGCCTGGAACGCAGTGCCGAACGCAGTAGTACATCCATGCCAAGTCCCGGTGCCGTCAGTAAACTCAGGCTGTTTGCCGCTGCACATTTAAGCTCAGCGGTATCTTCCACGCAGATAATGCGTTCCTCCGGACACAACGTGGAAAGTTCGTTTAATAGGGCATTGACCAAAGTAGTCTTACCACAGCCGGTACCACCTGAAATCACCATGGAACGGCGCTGCAACAAGGCCTGGCGCAGGAAATGCGCCTGCCTTACCGTCAGCATCATGGATTCACACAAAGCAGACAAAGGCAGGGACAACGCATTATGCTTACGGATGGTAAAGCAAGGTGCACGCACCACCGGCGGGATCTGAATTTCAATGCGCGATCCGTTATAGGGGATCTCGCCGCTTAAAATCGGATGCTCCGCGTTCAGTCTGACACCGCTTAGTGATGCCAGAGTCTTCACGATGGTGTAAGCACTAACCTCCTCAATACTGCCTTCTGGCTGCATGCCGGAGCCCAGGGTTTCAATAAACAGCGTACCGTCACTATTGAGCATGATCTCGGTGATCTGAGGATCGTGCATAGCCTGTACGATCACCGGACCCATGGCCTCCTCAGTACGGGCTAATGCCCGCAGCAAAAAATCGTGCTGCCGTTGCGCGGCTACTTTGCTGCTATCAAACATGCTGTACTCCACCTTGCAGATGTGTTATCTCCAGTCTAACCACTTGGCAAAAATAGTCGAGAAGCCAGATATACCTATTTGATCCAAAGAAAAGGCCATTTTTTAGCCTGCGTTTTTCGGCTAATTTTGCCCAAAAACAGAGCAAGTGATCACAGCTCTTAAAAATATTCATCAGATGTGTCAACAAGTTAATTTTAAAAATTGGTTTAAAAACACCACGCAAATTTATGCAAAAAGCCTATAATGTGATGCAGGTCAACAACTACAAGGATTTCTTTATGTCCCAAAGCTTTACCCTGAGCCGGCTGGGGGTGTTTACCGCAGTGGGTTACATCTGCGCCGGCACCATCGTGGCCATTTTGGCAGGGCTGCCCCTGTTCTCTGACTATCTGGAAAGCAACCTTTATATCGTGGCGGCTGTCTTTGTGGCGGCTTTTATTTTCGCCACGGCTGTCGGCATGCTGCTTATCCACTATTTAGTGCCCCGCTATGGTGCTAAGAACATCTATGAACAGGACATCCTGATCTACATGATTGGCATGCTGTTCATGGCTCTGACCTTAAATAAAGCCATGTTCCTTATCGGGATCTTCATCACCTTCGGTGCTCTCTCGGTGTTTTTCTATGAAAACTTTACCCGCCAGGTTGCCATTGCCCGCCGGGGATTTCCGGCAGCCCTGGCCTTATGCGGTTGGGCGGCTGGCCCCATTGTTTGCGTGGTTGCCATTGCCCTGGGCACTGATTACGGTCTGTTGAGCACCAGAATCATCTTTGCCCACTTTATCGTCATTGGTTTCTGGGTGTGGACACAGCGCCTGTCTATGCACGAGGAATACAGTGATGCCCCGACCGTGCTGCTGGGACATTTACACCACCAGTCCCACAAGCCTGCAAATCCGGACGAAGCCTTTGCCAGTCCGGCCGGCAGCTCCTCTGCCGGGGCTAAGGCTGACAGCTCTTCCTCCAAAGAGAACTACAGGGCAGATGCTGGCACTGCTGCAAGTGCAGCTCCAGATTCAGACCTGCCCCCAGATCAACAGCAAAACAGCCAGGACAAAGGGGTTTAATTCAATGAAAACACTATTGAACCTGCTCTCCCTGTTCACCCTGCTTGGTGTAAGCACTACGGCAAACGCCGCTGAAATTTTCACCCGGGTATCGATCTTTGGCGTGCGCTATGAAATGATCATTTTCGCCGCCATGCTGGTAGGCGTTGCCATCTTCTATACAAAAACCCGTCAGGTAGCCCTTTTAGGCCTGGTGGCGCTGTGCTTTTTTAAGTACGAGTTCACAGACAATTTCTCAGTACTGACCAAGCTCTTTGGCTATACCAATGAAGCCGGGGAGTTCGTCAAGGGATCCTGGAGCACCTACTTAAACCTCATCCTGATGCTGCCAGGCTTTGCGGTACTGGCCAGTATCTTTGAGCATTCCCGTTTTCCGGATCTGTTGCCCAAATACCTGCCCTCAGGGCTGCTGGGCAGCATGATCTTGCTCTTTATGATCTTTGCTTTAAGTACCTTCCTTGACAATATCGCAGCTGCCATGATTGGCTGTACCATTGCCGCAGCCATCTTCAAGGGCAAGGTGCACATTGGTTTTGTCGCCGCCATCTGCGCTGCAGCTAATGCCGGCGGTGCCGGCTCCGTGGTCGGCGATACTACCACTACCCTGATCTGGATTTACGGCAAGGATCCACTGGTGCTAGCTCATGCCTTCCTGCCTGCTATCGTGGCCATCGTGATAGTTGCGTTCTTTGCCGGGCTACAGCAGAAAAAATATGCAGCCATCTGTACTGAAATACCTGACGACGTAAAGGTGGATAAAAAGAAGCTATTGGTGGTGTTCCTGATCCTGGCTGGAGCCATCTTCTTTAATTACACCTTTGAACTGCCGGCCATCGGGATCTGGCTTGCTATCCTCATCGGCCTGTTTATCACCAAAATAAACCTGAAAGTTGCCGTAGATTCCTATGACAGCACAGTATTCTTAGTGGCATTAGTGTTCTGCGCCGAATTGGTACCTATTGAGTCGGTACCGGATGCCTCCATTCTCTCCACCCTGGCCATTGGCTTTGTCTCGGCTGTGTTCAACAACATCCCGCTGACCCAGCTGTGCCTGATCAAGGGCGGTTATGACTGGCCGCTTATCTCCTACGCCGTCGGTTTCGGCGGTTCCATGATCTGGTTTGGCTCATCTGCTGGCGTGGCCGTATGCGACAAATTCCCCAAGGCACGCAGCTTCATGAACTGGCTGCGTTACGGCTGGCACATCCCCTTTGCCTTTGTAATAGGTTTTGGCGTGTACCTGCTGGTCTTGGGCTGGGATCCGATGAAGGGCAATCCGCCGGATCAGATGCCAGAGCCTATCTCTTATTCCCAGTCTATCGGTAACGAGCGCATTCATCATGACCGCGCCTTGCCTGAAGATGTTGTTACTGCACCTGAGGGGGAGCCTCAGGCACAATAAGCAGTAAATGTAGCTGTGACTGCAGCTAAACTGCAGGCGCAGCTACAGTTTTCTTAACTGCGCCCCACGCAGCGATCAAAAGTTCCACATTCCTGCTCTTATCACCAGAGTTGGCTGATCTGCCCTAAAGTTCACTTTACCAGCCCTTGGAAGATACTGGCTATTTACCAGATCCTGCAGCTTTTTGTGCATCTTATCCTGAGGATAAGGACTGGCTTTATCCTGCGCAGGCGTTCCTATAATCCGGTAGCGCTGCCTCAGCCTTGATGTTTCTACCCTAAGCTACAGATCAACAGAAAAAACCTGCCATTGTGCCAATATCAGGCAGCAGCGATTTTAACCCTCTGCCTGCAGGCACAGACCTGCTGCCATGGCGGTTTGCCGCTTTCTTGACTACATACTCTGACAACACGTCAAGCTCAGCCACCCCGCCAGCGGCTGCTCCTTGCAAAACATACCAGCTGCACTCAGCAAGACGCAACATTAATCAACGCGGGCAATGCTGACTTACGACATCAACATTCAGATGTGGGATTTGTACAGGAGGGAAAAATAAGGCGTACACATGAACTACCCTACGCTTACGCATAGGGTTTCAAGGGCTCGACGGCCCTTTTTTAGCAGTGCTGCGCAATCCAGCTTGGAGTGCAGATTGCGTATCACTACGGGGCGGTCCACGCGCCCCCCAT
>CALXOT010000044.1 GCA_944390085.1 uncultured Succinivibrionaceae bacterium | reverse complement strand
CGGGTTTTTTTGCTCCGACCTGATGGGGGCATTGTGGACATGCCCGTAAGTGCCCAGTAATGGGTGCTTACTAAAAGTGAGGCACCGTCTTCACGAAACCTCGCACGTAAGTGCGTAGGTAGTTCATAAGTATGGCCGTACATGGGGAGAGCTACTGTCTGTCCCCAGATCCACGCCCGTACAAACTTTCAGTAACCTTCAGTCTATACTCCTGCCATCTGCCTGTGCCCACAGTGGCAATACCGCCCTCAGGTACGGCCGCCAGTCAGGCGGGCTGATATTAAATTTTTGCTGCAGCTTCCGGCAATCAAGGCGCACATCCGCAGGACGCCTGAGCCCTCCCTGACGCCTGGCATAGGTTAAGCTGTCAGTAACTGTCAGCAGTCCTTGCCCGTAAAGCCTATCAAATCCGCCCGCGCCCGGGTAAAGCAAACCCAGCTCCTTACCTTCAGCATAAATACAGCGTGCAAGCTGCGCCGTGGACAGGGCCGGATTACAAGCAAAATTAAGGGTAAAAACCTTGCCTGCCGCCCCTTGCTCCCTGTAAGCAAGAGCTTTGTCCGCAGCAGGGACAGGCACCTTTAGGATCATATCAAGCAGCGCCTTACTTAAAGCTGCAGCCGGGGTGGGCATTAAAAAATTATCATCCACCAGGCACATCGACTCCTGGTGCCTTAACTTTAAAAACAGGGTACGACACAAACTGCCCCCGGTTGTGGCAAACAGGCAGCCAGTACGTACGATCACGCAGCTGCAGCCACTGCAAAGACAAACCTGCTCCCCGGCAAGCTTGCTACATCCGTAGAAGTTTAAAGGGGCTGCCGGTACTGTCCTCCCCTCCTTACAGGTAAAGCCATGCGGCCCTTTGGTGTCCGGGAGCACGAAATCACTTGAGATCTGCACCAGCAGCGTTCCTGTCCGCCTGCAGAAAACTGCCGCCAAAAGCGGCCATAAGGCGTTTAAACAGGCGCACTCTTCCTTATTTGCAGCAAGCTGCGCCCCTGCCACATCAGTAAAGGCAGCCAGATTCAGCAGCACCTGCGGGACAAAATGCTGGGCCTTAAGATAGGCCTCCAGTACTGTCTGCGCCTCAAAGCAGGCTTTACTGCAGACAAATTCCCTTAAGGCTTGCTTTGCCGCATCTGTATCTGCCCCTGCCCCCACTTGCTCCAACAGACGGTGTACCTGAAGCCCCCCGCTGCAGGCTGCCTGTAACATGGCCTGCAGTAGCTCCCGGCTAAGCGGCAATACAGCATGCCCGGCGGCTACGGCCAGTGGCCACAGCTCACTGCCGAGCCGTCCACCACCACCTGCAAGCAAAAGCTGCATCTCAGTGTTCCCCCGCTACCCAGTCTAAAGCAGCTGCGTCAGAGCCCAACAGGACGGCCGTACGCGGAGCCCTGGCAGTAAGCTCAATCAAGGCCTGGGTGCACTGCAGACTTTTTAGCAATGAGCCCACCGGCAGACATTCATAGGGGCCATGACAGTTAAGAGCTCCGGTAAAGATATTGGGGCAGGGTAGGCCTTTATAAGATAAATTGGAACCATCGGTGCCGCCGCGGACATAATGCTCACGCACGGGCACCCCAGCGCTGGCATAAGCTTGACGGCACAGCTCCAAAACAGCCGGATGCGCCTGCAGCACGGCACTTAAATTGCGGTACTGCGCATGAAATTCAGGTACAAAACGCTCTGCCCCCGCACCGTCCGCACTGCCTGCAGCCTTAGCTGCATATTTGGCGTTCAGCCGCTCACACAGGCTGCGGATAAAATCCTCGCGCTCAGCAAGCCCCTCCTGCTCAAAATCACGCAGAATAAGGCTGATGACCGCCTGCTCCACCCCGCCGCTCAGGCGGCAGACATGATAAAAGCCCTCCCGCCCCTGTGTGGTTTCAGGCGCCTCATCTGCAGGCAGCTGTGACACAAAATCGGCAGCTAACTTAATGGCATTGATGAGCCGGCCACAA
Organism: uncultured Succinivibrionaceae bacterium; assembly: GCA_944390085.1. Lineage (GTDB taxonomy): Bacteria > Pseudomonadota > Gammaproteobacteria > Enterobacterales > Succinivibrionaceae > Avisuccinivibrio. The sequence goes on along the minus strand of CALXOT010000044.1, from coordinate 8,725 downwards.
GCACTGCCGGTATGGATGGAAAGCCCCTTAACCGTCACTTCGCAGGCTGAGGCATTAAAGGTAGCCACATCAAGCTCACCTGCCTCACAGCCGTCGATGGTTACCCCGAAATCAGCTCCCAGATCAACAAGCGGTACTAAATCTGCAGAGCGTCCAATCTCTTCATCTACGGTAAAGACAAAGGACAGGGGGCCATGGGCAAACTGCCCCTCCAAGGCTCGCTGCACTAATTCCATTAAAACCGCACAGCCTGCCTTATCATCAGCCCCCAGCAACGTGGTGCCGTCAGTGACAATGATGTCATCACCAACATGATCATAAAGCTCAGGGCAGATGGCCTCGTCCAGTATAAGTCCGGACTGCAGGAGGATGGGGCCGCCCGGGTAGTCCTTGACCAGCTGTGCCCTTACCCCGGCGCCACTGCAGTCAGGCGCAGTATCCAGATGAGCCAGCAAAGCCAGGTGCGCAGCACTTTCACAGCCGGAAGTTGCCGGCAGCTGCAGGCACACCACCCCGTCAGCGGTGCGCCAGAGTTTAATTTCCTGTTTTAAGGCCGCCGCTTGCTGCCGCAGCTGCTGCATGATCTCAGCACCAAGCTGCAGTTGTCCGGCACTTGAAGGTGCCGCCTTAACACTTTCATCGGCCTGGGTGTCCATCTTAATCAAATCAAGGAAGCAGGCAAGCACCCTATGCCTGTCCGCAAGTTCCTTTAAGGCCTGCCCCTGCTGTGGCCTGACTGTCCTTGCGCCGCTTGACTGCTGCGCCTCCAGTCTTTTCTGTTGATCCTGATTTATCATCATCAATTTACCTGAAAACTGTGAAATCCACTCTTGCGTTTCTTACTTACCACACCCTGGGGTACTCAACTGCTGTTATGCTCCAGTTGCCATGCCTTATGCCGCTATTCACGCGCCAATGCTTCAATCGGATTTAAGCGGGAGGCTGAACGGGCCGGCATGAAGCCAAAGACAATACCGATGGCAGAAGAAGTAAGGACTGCCGCCAGCACCGATACTGCCGAGAAAGACAGGGTAATGGAACTTGTCAGCGACTGCACCACGCTGCCTAAAGCAAAGGTCAGTGCCACGCCGGCAAAACCGCCTATCAAGCACACCATTACCGCTTCAATTAAAAACTGCGCCATTATATCGCCCTGCCTGGCTCCCACCGCCATGCGGATACCGATCTCCCGGGTGCGCTCGGTCACGGACACCAGCATGATGTTCATCACACCGATGCCACCCACCACCAGTGAAATAACTGCAATGGCTGAAATCAACAAGGTAAAGGTCAGGGTCGCTGAAGAGATGGACTTCATGATGGTATCGGATGACTGAATGAAAAAGTCCTGCCGACCATGCCGGGACGTCAGCAGCCGCACCATGGCCCGTTCCGCCACCGGGGTAGAAAAGCCGTCAGCCACCCGCACCACAATGGAAGACAGATAGTTTTGCTTGAACAGCCGGGTCATGGCGGCTGTATAGGGCAGGTAGACATTAAGCGAATCCGGGCGCACAAAAGGGCTGTCCTTTTCTTCCAGTACTCCTACCACTGCCAGCGGGACTGAGTTTACCAAAATAGTCTTGCCCACCGGATCCGTGCTGCCAAACAGATTTTCAGCACTGTTATGATCAATAATACAGATCTGCGCATTGCGCTCCACATCCTGTACGGTAAACAACCGTCCGGAGCTTACCTGATAGCCGTACACCCGGAACATATCAGCTGATACCCCCTGCGCCGTGCCATTGTATTCAAGATTAGCCCGCCTGAGCAGTACTGAAGCCTGTACTGAGGGGGAAACCGAGTCGGCAAAAGGTTGTCCGGACAGGGCATGCAGATCGCGCTCAGTTAAGGTCCGCACCCTGCCCGAGCGCACATCACCCATGCGCTCCCCGGGGTAGACCGTAATGGTATTGGTGCCCAGCGATGAAATATTGGCCATGATCTGCTCAGAGGCTCCGCGGGCTAAGGCCACCACACTGACTACTGCCATGATACCGATAATGATCCCGAGCATGGTCAGCAAAGTACGCATGCGGTTGGCCAGCATAGCACGCCAGGCCATGATGAAGGCTTCCTTGAAGCGATCGTAAAAAGCCCTGAAACTTTTAGCCCAGACGTTTTTTATCAGACTGTGGCTTAAATGCCCTGAACCGTCAGCTCCTGCCTCCTCTGCCTGCAGGTTGGGCTCATCGCTTTTTATCGCACCATCCTCAATGGAGATGATCCGCCGTGCACTGGCCGCTATCTTGGGATCATGGGTCACCAGAATGATGGTATGTCCCTGGGCATTGAGCTCAGTTAAGATTTTCATGACCTCAGCGCCACTTTTGGTATCAAGGGCACCGGTAGGTTCATCGGCCAGGATGATCTGCCCACCGTTCATCAGGGCACGGGCAATGGAAACACGCTGTTGCTGACCACCGGACAATTGTGCGGGCTTATAGGAAAGGCGCTGCCCCAGTCCTAATTTTTCCAACAGCAAGGCCGAGCGCTCTGCCCGTTTTTTGGGGCGCACCCCGGCATAAATGGCAGGTACTTCCACATTTTCGGCAGCACTCAGATGTCCAAGCAGATGATAGCGCTGGAAAATAAAACCAAAAAAATCCCGGCGCAGGGCCGCCAGCTCATCGGGGCCGAGCTTGGCTGTATCCGTGCCATTAACCTTATAACTGCCGGCTGTCGGGGTATCGAGGCAGCCAATGATATTCATCAGCGTAGATTTACCTGACCCCGAAGGCCCGATGATAGCCACCATCTCCCCGGGATAAATCTTAAGGCTGATCCCATGCAATACCTCAAGCTCCCCCCCGCCCTGCAGGTAGGAGCGCCGTACCCCCTCAAGCTCCACCAAGGGCTTTGCCTCAGTGTGCTGCAGCTTTTGTCCGGATCCTGCCATTGCGCCTCCCTGAAAACTCCCTGCCACCGCTGCCTGCTGCTTGCTGCCACACTTAACTAACGGAAGCGTCCGGGCACATGGCCACGCTGCAGCGCCTCAGCCTCAGCAGTCGCCACATCGTCACCAATCACCACCAGAGCCTGTTCCGGCAGGCCAGAGATCACTTCAATATACTGTTCATCGCGGATCCCCAAATCAAGCTCCCGCTCCGTCACCACCCCCTGATCATCGGCCACATAGACACTGCCATGCCCCTGATAATCATCTGAGCGCAGCGCGGTAAGCGGGATGGACAGTACCCCCTCCTTTTGTGCAATGGTGATGGTGACGTTGGCTGTCATATCAATGCGCAGCAGGCCGTCTGGATTATCCACATCCAAAAGTGCGTTGTAATACACCGCCTCTGTAGAGGATGAAGATGAAGCTGAGCTGGCTGAAGATGAGTCTTCGGCACTGGCCGGCGCCGGATCGATGCTGATTAAGGTGGCATCAAAACTGCGGTTTTGCAGCCCCAGGATGGTAAAGCTGGCCTTCATGCCAGGGCTTACCCGCACCACGTCCGCCTCGGAAATCTCTGTTTCCACCGTCATCACATCAAGCTTAGCCAGCTTCAGGATGGTCGGGGTAGTCTGATTGGCGTTCACGGTCTGTCCTTCCTCCACCGGGATAGCGTATACCGTACCATCCATTGGCGCCCTGATTTGGGTATAGGCAAGATTTGTCCTGGCATCATCCACCGCAATCACCGCCTGCTCGTACTGAGCCTCCAGCGCTGCCAGATCTGCCTGTGCAATTTGCAGATCAGCCTGCGCCAGTTCCAGTTCCTGCCTTGAGGTGGCATTGCTCCTGATTAAGTCCTGCTGCCGCTGATACTCCAGCTGATTGCGCGCAAGCTCTGCCTGTTTGGCCTTGATCTGCGCCTTGATCAGCTTTTCCTCAGCCTGTGCCGTCTTCAGGTTATTCTCCTGGATCTGAGGGTCAATCTCACAGAGTAGATCGCCCTGTCTAACCACATCCCCTTTTTTCACGTACAGTTTCTGGATCTGGCCTGACACCTGTGCACCCACATCTACTTCGACCTTACCGGCCAGGGTACCGCTGGCAAAAACCTGGTTCTTAATGTTGCGCAATTGCGGCTGCACCGTCATGTAGCTGGGGGCTTCACTACTGCAGGAATAAAAGAAGAAACCTGCCATGATTAAAGCCCCAAGGGTCGCAAGGCTTACTAACCTGGCTTTACGGCTTAATTTCATACCCCTTCTCCTCTGGCAATCAGGATCACAAAAACTGACCTTAAAACGATTATGCTGCAGAAAAAATAGCAGAATCTTAGCAAAAGGCACAAATCTGCACTTTTTCAGGTTATGCTATGCCCCGCGTAAGGTGCAAGCACTGCTTTACGCTGACTGGAGATTTTCATATGCAGCATATGCCCACTATAACCCTGGCTCCCGGACGTGAAAAATCGGCCCGGCGCCATCATCCCTGGATTTTCTCCAAGGCAGTAGCAGACTGCCCTGCTGATCTTAAGCCAGGCTCTCAGGTAAGAGTCTGTACCGCTGACGGCAGCTTCCTTGGCTACGGGATCTTAAGCCCCAGCTCACAGATCATGGTGCGTCTGCTTTCCTTTAAGGAAAATGAAAGCATTGATGCTGCCTTAATCAAAGCCCGGGTACAACAGGCAGTTTCCTTGCGCTCCGGACTCATTGCCCGTGGCAACGACGGAGTGCGCCTGATTGCTGCTGAAGGTGATTATCTGCCAGGCGTCATCGTGGACAAATACAATGACTTCCTGGTGCTGGCCATCAGTTCCTGGGCGGGCGAAGCCATCAGGCAACCCTTGCTTGAGGCATTGTCCGCACTTTATCCTGATTGCTCCATTTATGAGCGCTCTGACAGCAAGTCGCGCCTTAAGGAGGGGCTTGAGGCAAGATGCGGACTTATCTGCGGCACTGAACCTGCAGAGATCATCTACGTCAAGGAAAACGGCCTTATCTATCTGCCCATTGACATCAGGAACGGGCATAAGACCGGAGGCTACCTTGATCAGCGCCACAGCCGCTATAAGGCCTATACCCTGGCCAGGGGCGCCCGGGTTTTAAACTGCTTTTGCTATACCGGCGGCTTTGGGCTGTGGGCACTTAAAGGCGGGGCGTCCCGGGTTGAAAATGTGGACGTATCAGCCCTGGCCATGAATCATGCCAAGGCCGGGGTGGCCTACAATCATCTTGATCCTGGGCACTGCCGCTTTATCCGGGAGGATGTGTTCAGTTATTTGCGCCAGCAGCATGAGGCCGGGGAGAAATATGATCTGGTGATCCTGGATCCGCCCAAATTTGCCGAAAATGCTGCCAGTTTAAAAAAAGCCTGCCGCGGCTATCAGGACATAAACCGCCTCGGTCTGTCCCTGGTGCGTCCGGGCGGCCGCCTGCTGACCTTCTCCTGCTCTGGCCTGATGGATCAATCCCTCTTTCAGAAAATCTGTGCCGACGCAGCCCTCGATGCTGGTGTCAATGCCCAGCTGATCTCCACCTTACGCCAGGATGAGGATCATGTAGTAGCCCTGCCCTGCCCGGAAAGCTTCTACCTCAAGGGGCTGGAGCTTGCTGTATACTGAAAAATAAGGAGCCAACATGCTGAGTGTAAAAACCATCCCCACCACAGCTTTTATGCAAAACAGCCGTATCCTGTTTGATGCGGACAGCCGCAGCGCTTTGATCTCAGATCCCGGCGCCGACCATCCTGCCTTTGATAAATTCCTGCAGGAACGGGGATTGAGCCTTAAGGCAATCATCCTGACCCATGCCCATCTTGATCATGTAGGCGGGGTAGCCGCCCTATCTGCCCGTCATCAGGTACCGGTTTACGGCCCTGCTGCAGCAGATCAGGCACTCATCGACGCCCTCGATTCCCAGGCTGCAGCTTTCGGTCTGCCGCAGGCAGGCAGCTTTACCCCTACCTTTGTCAACGACGGACAAAGTCTGGAGTTGCTGCCGGGGATAAAATTTGAGGTTATAGCCACTCCGGGGCATACCCCGGGCGGAATCTGCTGGTATCAGCAAGAAAATGAGCTGCTGCTTTCAGGTGACACCCTCTTTGCCGGCTCCATCGGCCGCACCGACTTCCCGGGCGGGGATTATGAAGCGCTGGAGCAGGCCATTTGCAATAAGCTCTACCGGCTGCCGCCTAAGACCCGGGTATTATGCGGGCATGGGCCTGACACCACCATCGGCGATGAAATGGTAACAAACGCCTTTGTGCGGGCAAAGAGCTGAAACCCAAACCACCGCTTCTAAACGGGAGGCTGGGACAGTTATATCAGATCAAACAACTTGATTTGTACCGTCTTATGACTGCAGGCTGCAGCAATGGCAGCTATCCGGTAAAAGCCGCGCTTTTTCAGGAGCTGTGCGTAATCCCGGGAGCAGATTTGCTGCTGTTGCCTGTGCCAGGGCTGCAGGCAGCGCTGAAAGTTTCGCGGCTTTCAGTTAAATCCAAAAGTTACTGCATGTAGCATTAACCAGGGATGATCATGCCCTCCTCACGCATTTTCGCTATCTTATAGCGCAAGGTACGCGGACTGATCCCCAGTTTCCCGAGTTTAGAGCTCATTTTACCCTCCTAAAAAGCCTTTAATCCTCGTTCTCAAGCCATTTCATCATAAAAATTTTTTGCATATTTTCGTTGTAGAACTGTCGGAGAATATATCAAGATGTTATAATGTGTAATAGTTCTAGAAACATTGGAGAGCTGTCATGGCTTTTGCGATACGCAAATATGAAAAGAAAGGGGCAACCTACATCGCTATCGTCGAAAATTACCGCGACCCATCGACAGGCAAATCTAGGACAACCAGCGTTAAAAGCTATGGAAATTTGAGCAAATTACTGCTCAATGACCCCGATATTGAGACTAAAATTCAGCAAGAGTTAGATGAATTAAAGCAAAATGAAGCCAAGCGTCTTGAGGCCCAACAAATCAGGGCCTTGGGTATGCGCATTAACGAAATTGAGGTCTCTACCGCCTATAACCGTACGGTGCTGTTCGGTGAGGTGATCTTGCGCCGCCAGTGGGAGCAATTAGAGTTACACAAACTGTTCAGTCGGATTCGCACGGAGAAAAAGATCCCTTTTTGTGTTGATAACGCTGCTTACTGCATGGTCGCGGCACGACTGGCAAGTCCCGGTTCTAAAAAGAAATGTTATCTTAATTCGCGCTCAGGTTTATTCGATTACTCCGATCTGTCTCTGGACGATTTTTACGACTCTCTTGATACGCTGGCAGCCAAAAAAGAGCGCATCATCAGCTTTGTTAATCAGCATATCGAGAAGCTTTACCAGCGCGATTTAAGCATTGCCTTGTATGACGTGACCACGTTTTACTTTGAGGCTTTTAACGAAGATGAGATCAGAGATCATGGCCTATCCAAGGACCGCAAGGTGGCTCAAACGCAAATTGTGCTGGGAATGATGATTGATACGGATGGGGTGCCGGTTGATTACAAGCTGTTTAAAGGCAACACTCACGAAATTGGCACCATGCTTCAGGTCTTGAACGGTTACCTTACGCAATACCACATCCAAAACGTGACGGTGGTGGCTGACTGCGGGCTAAATTGCAAAGATAACTTACTCAAATTATCTGAACAAAAACACAAATTTATTGTCACCCAAAGTCTGCTCAAGCTGTCTAAATCGCTTCTTAACGAAATTTTAAGCAAGCCTGCTACCGCATGGTCTTTCAAACCAGGAGATTATGATAAATGGCGCATGCTAGAAGTCGAGCACCTTATTTCCGGCGTCAAGAAGGACGATGAAGGCGAGTGCGTTAAGGACGCCCACGGTAAGCCTATCCACGCCGAACTTAAAGTAAGGTTGATTGTTAACTTTAGTGCCAAACGCTACGCAAAAGACATGGATGACATCAATAAGCTTGAGGAAAAGGCGCGTAAATATCTTGCCAAAGGAGACCGCGTCATCGAGGAAGGTAAAGCTAGGCGCTATGAATTTGTTACTAAATTTGGCATCGATGAAAACGGAAAATCAACCGGCAAACCACCTGCACGCAACAGTAAAAATTATGTCTACGGCTTGAACACTAAGCTTATTGAAGAGCGCAAACGGGTTGCCGGATACTATGCGTTTATCACCAACGATTATCAGGCTGATAATGCGCAGCTTTACACCAATCTGCGCTCGCTGTGGAAGATCGAGCAATGCTTCCGCGTAATGAAGACGTTTCTCGAAGCCAGACCGGTCTACGTTAGAACACTAAAGCATATTCAAGGCCACTTTGTGATGTGCTATTTGGCGTTGGTGATAGAGCGCCTCTGCGTTAAGACCCTCAAGGAAAAATTTGATCCCGCTTTTAGCACTGATGAACTAGTTAAATTTCTTAATGGGCCGCGCTTAGGACAAATCCTAACGGTAAGACGAGCTCCACAAATGTTAAGCAAGCTAATAGGAAGCGAGTACGACACCTCCGACCCGGCATTGTTACAGCAGGTAGGAGCACGCTTAGATCAAGTGATGGAGTGCTTTGGCGTAAAGGCGCTATACAACTGTGAGGCCGCGCAGAGCATTGCCGCAAAGTTTAAAGTATCTATTAAGCTCAATCCTATACTGACAATCCCTAAATCACCCGCCAAAGTCTAGGGATATTTCTACGACAATTTTATGCCAAAATTTCTGCCCTGATTCCGCATAAGAATCAGGGTTTTTAATTAAAATTAGGTTCTAAACTCGGGAAAATCTGCAATCCCTACTGGTATTCTTTCCAGATCCAGAATTTCAGCTCTATTCATCAATCAAAACCAACCGCTTC
>CALXOT010000043.1 GCA_944390085.1 uncultured Succinivibrionaceae bacterium | reverse complement strand
GGGCACAGGAACCGACGGTAGCCCAGGTGTCGACCATGGTACCGGCGCCTACCCGGGCACCGATGTTTACGAAGGATGGCATCAGCACTACGTTGGGCTCCAGATAGGCACCGCGGCGCACGATGGCACCAGGCACCGCGCGTAATCCGGCGGCGTCATAGCGCTCGGCATCCCAGCCCTCAAACTTCAGTGGCACCTTGTCATAATAATTGCAGCCTGCAGCCGGGGTGATTTTGTTTTCCTCAAGCTTGAAGGAAAGCAGCACTGCCTTCTTGACCCACTGATTTACTACCCATTCATCATCCTGCTTGACCGCAACCCGCAGGCTGCCATCATCAAGGCCAGCGATGACGTCGTTAATGGCGGCCCTGACATCGGGATCAGCATTCTTGGCAGTGATGTTGGCACGGTTTTCAAAGGCATCCTCAATGATGCTCTGTAATTTCTTATCGGACATTAATTTCTCCTGACGGCTGCCGTTGCGCCGGAACCCTGTGCGGCCAGTGCCTGCAGCAGTGCTCCCTTGACCTGGCTTTGTTCCGCCGCATTCAGCGGGGTGCCGGCGGCGCTGACAATGGTAAAGAAGTCATCAGCACGTTCACCTGTAGTAGTGATGCGGGCTGAGAGGATGAAGCAGCCTAAGTTTTTTAAAGTGATCCCGATCTTAGCCAATAGCCCCGGGGTGTCAAGGGTTGATATTTCGATGCTGGTATGTTTGCCCTCCCGGTTTTCCAGGAATTCCACCTGTGGCGGGATGTTGAAGGGGCTGCGGAAAGAGCCCAGTTTCAGACACTCAAGGCTAGGTTCGCTTTTAAGTCCGTTTAAAAGTGAACGGCGTAAATTGTGCAGGCGGTCATCATCCAGTGCACCACCTGAGGGCGAATGAAACTTAATGGTGCACAGGGCGCTGTTATCACCACCTTGTACGATTTCGGCTGAAACTACGTTAAGGCGCTTTTGGGCCATCACGCAGGCGGCACGGGCAAAGTCAAAGCGGCCGGTCTTTTGGTAAATAAAGACCTCAGTCCCCAGCTCCTGATGCTGGGCAAACAGAATTAAGGGTGATCCGGTATTTTCATGCTGCAGGATATTGCGGGTATGCCAGGCAATATCGAGCGGGGTGTGCTGGATGAAATAAGTAAGCGGCAGCTGCGTCCACCACAGCCTTGCATTCTCTTCACTTACCCGGCGGCACAACCTTAAGGCCAGCTGCTGGTTTTCACGGGCATGCAGGTTCAGGTCCTGCGGCTGTTCCAGTCCCTGGCGCAAGGCCTGACGGGTGGCAAAATAGAATTTTTTAAAGATGCTGTCCTTCCAGGAAGTCCATTCCCGATCATTAGTGGCAGCAATGTCAGCCACGCTCAGGCAGTACAGTAGGTTCAAATGCTCTTCATCCTGCATCTGCCGGGCAAAATTGGTGATGATCTCCGGATCTGAAATATCGCGGCGCAATGCGGTGGCAGACAAGGCCAGATGGTTTGCCGTAAGCCAGGAGATAAGCTTGCTCTGATATTTGGTAAAACCATGCAGCTGGCAAAAATACAGGGCTTCCTTGGCCCCAAGATCTGCATGATGTCCGCCGCGGCCCTTGGCGATATCGTGCAAAAAGGCAGCAGTGATCAGGATCACCGGCTCTGGCAGCTGATGGTAGAGATTACGGAACAGCAGGTGGCGCTGTTCCTTGCTGTGGCTGAATATCGCTAAATTTTTGAGCACCCGGATAATATGCTCATCCACGGTATAGGTGTGGAACATGTCAAATTGTGACAGTCCTTCAATGCTCTCCCATTGCGGCATATAGGCCGACAACAGGCGGTGCTCATGCATCAGGGGCATGGCCGTGGAGAGGCAGTCCGGATCTTCTAAAATCTGCTTGAAGATTTCCCGACAGCGCGGGATTTCAATTAAATAAAAGTTAAGGGCACGGCGGGCTTCACGCAGTTTACGCAGGCAGTTGACATGCAGTCCCAGCACGTCCTCCTGTTTGGCAATGACGTAAAAAAGCTGCAGCATGCGCCAGGGCTCGTTTTGAAACAGATCCGGATCGGCAATGTCGATAAGCGGCCCGCGCTTGATAAAGCATCCGTCCAGGTACACCGGGCTGTCATCACCCAGATGACCGGTGATGCGCAGGGTCTCAAGCTGCAGCGTCATGGAATTGAGCTCACGGATGCGCCTTACGGTACGAAAGAACATGCGCATCATGCGCTCAACCGGCTCATTGCCCTCTGAGCCAAAGCCCAGCAGTGCTGCCACGCTTTTTTGGGCATCCAGAGTCAGGCGGTTGTCGACCCTGCTGATGGTGATGTGCAGGGCATAGCGCACCGCATAGAGCAGATCGCGGCAGCGGCTTAATTCTTCAAATTCAATGGGCAGTAGCAGCCCCAGCTTCAACATGTCCTCTAAGGTGCGTGCTCTGAAATGAAAGTTTGCTATCCACTGCATCACCTGTATGTCGCGCAGTCCGCCGGGATTGTTCTTGATGTCAGGTTCCAGCAGATAGGCGGTGTCCTTATAGAGGTGGTGGCGGTTTATCTGCTCGTGGATTTTGGCGCGCAAAAAGCGCTTGGGATCCCAGTAGGTGTCACTGTCAAGCGCATCCTTAAGTAAGTTCAGTGCCAGGTAGGATCCTGCCACTAGACGCCGTTCCAGCAGATTGGTCTCAATGGTCAGATCCTGGCGGCTTTCCAGTACGGTCTCGTCGATGGTCCGTACGGAAGAACCGATATCAAGCTTTAGATCCCACAAAAAGGAGATGAAGGGCTCAATGGCCTCCTTGGCCTCAGCAGGCAGCGGCTCTACTGAGGAGAGCACTAAAATATCGATGTCTGACTTTAAAAACAGCTCACGCCGGCCATAGCCTCCCACCGCTATCAGAGCCAGGAAGGGATATTTATCCAGGCCAAAATGGCAGTAAATGTGAGTGAGCAGCTCATCGATAAAATCCGAGCGCAGCTTGAGCAGGCTCTGTACCTTAAAGCCCTGTTCAAACAGGGAGGTCAGATGTGCAGCAAACTCCTGCAAATACTCACGCCCGGCCTTGACTGAGATCTCAGTAAGCTTGCCTTTAAAGGGGCAGACTAAGGACGGGCTGTCTAAGGTAAAGTCCTTGGGGATAGAAAGCTGTTCGTACATATGCTCATGCTGCCAAAGCCTGCTACCGCGCCCTTAAGCGCGGCTTAATCAAGGCAGTTACTGCCTAGTCCTTAAATAGCGCGGGAAGTTCTCGCCCTCGCGCAGGGTCAGCACTTCCACCCCGTCCTCGGTGATCAGAATGGTGTGCTCATACTGTGCTGATGGCAGTTTGTCGCGGGTGGTGACGGTCCAGCCGTTTTTATTGTTGACCTTGCACTTATAAGTGCCGCCATTGATCATCGGTTCAATGGTAAAGGTCATGCCCGGCTCCAGGATCACTGACGCGTCATTGGGGTAATGCAATACCTGAGGATCTTCGTGGAAACCACGTCCGATGCCATGTCCGCAGTAATCGCGCACGATAGAAAAGCCGTAGGGGCGCACTATCTTGCTTATAGCAGCACCTACTGCAGTCAGGTTGCGGCCCGGGCCTACAGCCTTAATGCCGGCATATAAGGATTCCTGGGCGCAATGGCATAAGTTACGTGCCATGGTGGTGGTCGTGCCCCCGATGATGAACATCATCGAGGTGTCGCCATGAAAGCCGTCCTTAATCACCGTAACATCGATATTGACGATATCGCCCGGATGCAGATGACGTGCCGGGGAGGGGATGCCATGGCAGACCTCTTCATTGACGCTGATGCAGGTGCAGCGCGGGTAGCCGTGATAACCCAGGCAGGCAGAGATCGCATGCTGCTCATTTTCAATGTAGTCCTGCATGATCTCATCTAGCTGCAGCGTGCTTACCCCAGCCTTGACGTGGGGCTTGATCATTTCCAGTACCTGTGCGGCCAGCCGTCCAGCTACACGCATGCCCTCAATTTCAGCGGGGGATTTTAAAGTAATTTCCATGAAGAACCGATCCTTAGAATGAGCGAGCAGGGCAAGTGAAAACCATGGCAAGGTACCATGAGCTTGCAGCAAGGCTCAATTGCTTAAACATCTTTGACTGCAGCATATTATAAGTCAGGATGCTGCCTTTTAATCAGCCATGGACTGAAGCACAGGAGGCAGTTAGCCCTGGTCTTGACTTGTTTGGCCGGCAGGGTAATTATACCCTAATACCGGCAAATATCAGAATATACATAACATTTTTATATTGCTTTTTTTTTTTCTCTCTCCTAGTGTCTTTACTGGTTCTGTTGTGGTGAGTTTGTCCGCCTTCAGGACCGCAAAGCATCAGGGCTTTAGCATCTGCTGGGCTTTCTGGAGCTTAAAAATCGTTTTTTGGGAGAAAAATTCATTATGAAGCAAACGAAGAATGCGCTCAGCATGCTGCTTAGCGCCTATCGTTCTATTTTCAAGTCAGCCTATTTCAAGGGCATGGCTACTGCTGTTGTTCTGACTGCAGGTCTGTCTGCTGGTGCTGCTCAGGCAGCAAAAACTGGCAATTGGGCTCCTGCTGAAGCTGATGCTGAACAAGTTACAGTTACTGCAGAGTCTGAAACCTTAACCTTAGATAATCATCAGATGCAGGCTGCTGCTGGTCTGTCCGTAAACAGTGGTGCTGAGTTAATCGTTACTAAGGGTGATACTGCAGGCGGTACCTTAATGGTAACTGACGATACCGTAATTAATGGTAAGCTTACAGTTACTGGTGCCAATAGTGAAGGCAAAGTTGTTCAGATTATCGGTGGCGATAGCTGGGGAGAAGACCAGCCTAATTCCGCTCAGGTTAAGCATAATTTAACCGCAGGTGCTGGCTCTGAGATAACTTTGAATGATTCTACTTTATCCTTTGCCAAGATGACTTTCACCGGGGGCAAGCTTACTTTAACCGGTGAAGGAACAACTGTAGGTGGATCGGCAAATATTTTTGCTTATGGCAATCCGTATGCCTATCAGCAGGATGATGCCGGCAGTGCCAATTCTGCAAACAGACTGCAGGATGCAGATATTTCAATGAGCGGCATGGACGTCACATTGAACACCAATGCTGACATTGGTGCCAAGGATGAAATTAGTATCGCTGATTCAACCATCAGCGCTGCTGGTGACTATATTAATATCGCTGCAAGAAAGCAGGGTAACGGTCAGGGCTTAGTATTTACCGGCACTGATTTAAAGGTTACCAGTGGTACCACTACTTTAAGCTCTCCTACTATTGCTTATACCGGCGGTTCAGTTGATATTGCATCTTCGTCAAAGTTAAGCGTGAAGGGAGATGCGGTATTTAATACTGACATCAAAAATGCAGGTACTTTTGCCGTAGATGAAGGTACTACCCAGATAAGCAGCCTGGATATTCTGGATTTAGGTGCATCTGGTTCTGCCTCAGTTGCAAAAGGCGCTGTTCTGAAGGTTGGCAACAGCACTTTAGATGAGGCTGAACTGGCAAAGCTGACTTTAAACGGCACTCTGGATATGTCCGATGCTGTGCTGACTGTTACGGATAAGGCTGAGGCTAACGATGCAGCAGATGCTCAGCAGATCAAATTAGAGATCAGCGGTTCTGTGAACGTTGGTACTTTAGACGCTGTTCAGAATGAAGTTGCTGATAATTTTGATCCGGCTGATAGCACTGGTTTACAGTCTTTGACCTTAGCTGAGGGCACATATACTGTTAACCAGGCCATTACCGGCGATGGCGGGCGCTTCAGAATTGAAGCTGCTGCTGACAAGAGTGTTACTTTAAACTTAGAAAACAGCGGAACTATCAGCGGTATGGAGAGAGTAACTGTCGGTAACGTTACTGCCTCCACGATGTCAACTTTAAATGTCAACGGTAACTGGGACTTTGGTAAGTCGCGCCTGGCTGTGGCAGATCAGGCTACAGTTAATATTAATGGCACTTTGACTAACTCAGAAGGCCTTTACATTAATGATATTGCTGCAGGAACCTCTGGCACAGTAAATGTCTACGGTTCAGCTGAATTTGAGCGTTTAATTCCTGCAAACCAATATCGCGGTTCAGGTTTACTTAATGTTGAAGGTACGTTAACCATTACTGGTGATGACGTAACTGAAACTCCTGAAGGAAGACTCGATTTTGGTTTAGGTTCCACCGAGTTAACTCTGGGTTCTGCTTCTACACTGAACCTGCATGCTGACGCTACTGATAATTTAGTTACACTGACTGAAACTGATGGCACCGTTACTAATGTTGCAGTAAATCAAGCTGCTGGCTGGAACATTGCTGAAGACGGCAACGTTACCATTAATAATGGTGCCAAGATTAACTTAGACTTAGGCAATGTTACCTTAACCAGGGAGCAGGTTGAAACATTACAAAAAGCTTTAACCTCCGGCAATGGTATTTTAAGTTTTGGTAATGGCCTGACTATTACCGGAATTTCTGAGCAAACTGATGGATCTTATAATCTTTCTGATTTGGTTGCTGGTGTAGAGTATGCCCCTGCCGCAGACAAGACTGTAAATACTGATAACGCTACAGCTGTTTCTGGCGTTAATGCCTCTGTCGGTAATCTTAAAGTTAACGGTGCTGCAGCCGGGGCTAAGGTTAATGTTAATCAGTCCTTAACCCTCAATGCCGCTAATGTGGATGGTAATTTTGCCGCTAACGAAAGAGGTGAGGCTTTAGGCTTTAACGTTGATACTGCTACAGATGTGCTTAATCTGAATGGCAATGGTCATGCAGCATCTGTGACCGGTACCGGTACTGCCAACTTCAATTCTGGCAATCAGACTTTTGACGAAATTGATATTGATACTGCAACGCAAACCAATACTGTGACCGTAAGCGGCACTTATAGTGCAAACAATCTTACTTTACAGCAAAGCGGTGTGCTGAATCTTAGTGCATCAGGTGGCAATATAGGCGAAGGTATAATTGCCGGTGTAGTAAACGCTCAGGAAGGAACCCTGACCTTAGCTTCCTCTGATGATGTCAACGTAACTGGTGCTGTTTATGCTAAGACTTTGATTGGTACAGCATCTCATGCTATTAACATTGGTTCTACCGAAGATTCCGGCCGGATCGTGGTTGATACTTTAAATCTTAAAGGTGGATCAATCTTTATTGACCCTGACTACGATCAGAGTGCAGCTGTGTTAGCGGTGACTAATGCAGGCGCTCTTACTCCGGATGTGTTTAACCTTGATGGTAACATCGGTGTCGGTATGAACTCCATCGGCGTGATTGGTACTAACGAGGCTGAGGCACGCTCTGTCCTGACCCGTCTTGGCATGATGAACGCTGATGGTTCCATGAACTACGATGCTGCAGCTCAGGAAGGCACTGGCTCTGCCCTGTATCTTGCCGATCAGATGACGGTAGCTGCTGGCAACCACGTACTGTTGGATGCAGATGCCAATCACGCCGAGATGAGTGGCGCTATAGCCGGATATTCTCAGCATCAGAGTGGCTCCTTCATCATGGAGGCTAATACTGCCCTGGTGATTTCCCAGGAACTAGGTCAGGATGCTGCTACAGACGGTTTTGCTATTATTACCTTAGATAATGGTGTTTCTGACTCTGATATTACTGCTACTGCAGACAGCAAGGTGGTCTTTGATGGTGGTTTAACTGCTGCTTCAACGGTTAAGCTTTTCAGCAATGGCGGAACATTATCAGATTTAGATAACTTATTCCAGGCAGATATTTCCGTTGCTGGCGGTATCCTTAAAGGTGATCTGCAGGACGATGGTTCTGTAACATTCACCTTAGATAAGGAGGTCGCCAACGCCCGTCTGTCCAATCTGTCTTCTCCGGTCAAGGCTCTGACTCTTGATATCTTAGGTGATACAGCTGGTGAATATGATCTCGAAGATGATGGTGTAGGCTATATCGTTGATTCCTATGCGCACAACGGCGGTGCAGATATCGAAGAAACTGCCCGCTTAGCTGTTTACGGCGGCTCCGTGC
>CALXOT010000042.1 GCA_944390085.1 uncultured Succinivibrionaceae bacterium | reverse complement strand
GCCGATGCTGACAACATGAACGTGTTCTCCATCCCGGTAGGCGTGACCCTGTCTAAGGACATCGTGGCCGGTGCCTGGACGGTGAAGCCGGTGTTGGATCTGACCGTCAGCGCCAATGCAGGTGATGACGAGTTTGACTCTGACGTGAAGTTCAGCGGCATGAAGAACGCAGCTTCGCTGTCAACTGAGGTGCTGGACGACTTCACCTACGGCGGTGCCTTAGGCGTACAGGCCAAGTACGGCGAGTCCTTAAGCTTTGGCGTGAATGTGAACTATGTGGGCTCTGACAACGCTGACGAGTTTGGCGTGATGGGCGACGTACGTTTCATGTTCTAAGCTGCAGTTAAGTTCACTTTATAAACAATAAAGGTAAAGGCTCTGCCATCTGGTGGAGCCTTTTTGTCGGTACAGCTGCAAGAGCCAGCGTTTCAGTGCAGCCTGAAACGAGCCGGGTGCAAATGTAAGCGCTTTTTTTTAACCCGGAAAGCTTTCTTCACAAATTTCAATCGCATTTGCGTTAGCACCGCGTGTGCGCTTTTCCCATCTTTCCTTACGCTTAACTTCAGGTACTGTCCTGCCAGGCTAGCTATGGCTCAGTCTATCAGGGCTTGCCCTGCCTGCAAGCAGCGTGAGCTTGCGTTTAACTGCGCGTTTTTCCTGTATTTAGCCTTGCTTTTAGCTTAAAATAGCGGGATCAAAACACATTTCACGAATCCATCAGCAATAGCTTGCAAGGCAGAGTAAATATGGAAATTTTACGCGGCTTATCAGCGTTATCTAATTATAAGATTGAGAAGTTAAACGCTCTTTTAGCTGAGGCCGGGCTGGAGATCAGTGCGATCGCAGCCCGTTACGTGCATCTTATTGACACCACGGACAAACTTGATGATAAGGAGCAGGCCGAACTTGAAAAGATCCTGACTTACGGCCCTGCCGGCATGGAAGTAAAGGAAGAGGGCGATCTGTTCTTTGTAGTGCCGCGTATCGGCACCATCTCTCCCTGGGCCTCCAAGGCCACCGACATTGCCCATAACTGCGGCCTTGGCAAAATCCACCGCATTGAGCGCGGCATAGCTTATTTCATTAAGAGCGCTGACGGACATAGCTTTAATGCAGAGGAGCGCTCAAAGATTTCTGCCTTAATTCATGATCGCATGATGCAGACCGTGCTGCCTGATTTTGACAGTGCTGCAGCCTTGTTTGAGGCACAGCAGCCGGCTCCTTTCAAGGTGATCCCGCTACAGCAGGGCGGCCTTAAGGCCTTAAAGGAGGCCAATGTTTCCTTAGGTCTGGCGCTGTCTGCTGATGAAATGGAATATTTAAGGAAGTCCTTTGCTGATTTGGGACGTGATCCGACGGACATTGAGCTCTATATGTTCGCGCAGATGAACTCAGAGCACTGCCGGCATAAGGTCTTCAATGCCAGCTGGAAGATTGACGGGGTAGAGCAGGAAAAGTCCCTGTTTGGCATGGTGCGCAATACCTTTGAAAAGACTCCTGATTACGTGTTATCTGCCTATAAGGACAATGCTGCGGTGATGGAGGGCTCTAAGGCCGGCCGCTTCTACCCTGATCGCAAGACCCTGGAGTGGGGCTATCATGCTGAGGATCTGCCGATTCTGATGAAGGTAGAGACTCACAACCATCCGACGGCGATTTCACCCTTCCCGGGGGCAGCCACCGGATCTGGCGGTGAGATCCGCGATGAGGGGGCCACCGGCGTAGGCTCCAAGCCCAAGGCTGGTATCTGCGGCTTTACCGTATCAAACTTGCGTATTCCCGGCGCCGTGGAGCCCTGGGAGCGCGATTTCGGCAGGCCCAACCGCCTGGCTTCCGCCCTTGAGATCATGATTGACGGCCCCTTAGGTGCTGCCAGCTTTAACAATGAGTTTGGCCGTCCCAATTTGTGCGGTTATTTCAGAACTTATGAAGAGCAGGTATCCTCCTTCAATGGCAGTGAGGTGCGTGGTTATCACAAGCCCATCATGCTGGCAGGCGGCTGGGGTAATATCCGCCGTGAGCATATCGTAAAGGATCACATTGAGCCTGGTGCCAAGCTCATCGTGCTGGGCGGTCCTGCCATGGATATCGGCCTGGGCGGCGGCGCTGCTTCCTCCATGAACTCCGGTGCTTCAAGCGAAGATCTGGACTTTGCTTCCGTGCAGCGCGGTAACCCTGAAATGCAGCGCCGCTGTCAGGAGGTGATCGATGCCTGCTGGCAACTCGGTGCTGACAATCCCATCATGTTCATCCATGATGTGGGGGCAGGTGGCCTTTCTAACGCCATGCCGGAGCTGGTTGCTGACGGCGGTGTGGGCGGGCGCTTTGAATTGCGTGCCATTCCCAATGATGAGCCTGGCATGTCGCCCCTGCAGATTTGGTGTAATGAGTCTCAGGAGCGCTATGTACTGGCCGTGGCTGCAGACAAATTCCCGGTGTTCGAGACCTTCTGCAAGCGTGAGCGCGCACAGTATGCAGTAATCGGTGAAGCCACCGCTGAAAGAAGGGTGGTGCTGCATGACAGCCACTTTGACAACTGTCCTATCGATCTGCCGCTAGATGTCCTTTTAGGCAAGCCTCCGCGCATGCATAAGGACGTGCAGCGCCTTGAGCAGCATAGCCCGCGCCTGAATACTTCCGGGGTGAGCGTGATGGATGCCTGTGAGCGTGTGTTGCGCCTGCCTACTGTTGCAGAAAAGACCTTCCTCATCACTATCGGTGATCGCAGCGTGACCGGTCTGGTGGCACGGGATCAGATGGTAGGACCGTGGCAGGTGCCGGTAGCGGATGTGGCCGTTACTGCAGCATCTTATGACAGTTATCATGGTGAAGCCGGAGCCATGGGCGAGCGTACCCCGGTGGCTCTGTTAAGTCATGCTGCCTCGGTGCGCCTAGCTGTAGCTGAAGCGGTGACCAATATTGCAGCAGCTGATATCGGCGATCTTAACCGGGTCAAGCTCTCGGCCAACTGGATGGCTCCGAACGGTCACCCGGGTGAAGATGCTGGCCTGTATGAGGCAGTACGTACCTTAGGTGAGGAACTGTGCCCGGTCCTTGGCATTACGGTGCCGGTGGGCAAGGATTCCATGTCCATGAAGACCACCTGGGTACAGGATGGCAAGGAGCGGGCGGTCACTGCCCCGATGTCCCTTATCGTATCGGCCTTTGCCCGCTGCGAGGATATCCGTAAGACCTTAACCCCGCAGCTGCGTACTGATAAGGGTGAGACCTGCCTTATCTATGTAACCTTAGGCGAAAGACAGAACCGCCTGGGCGGCTCCGCCCTGGCGCAGGTATATTCACAGTTAGGTGCAGAACCTGCGGATCTGGATAATCCGCAGCGCCTGAAGGGGCTGTTTGATGCGGTGCAGTTTTTGAACCGCAAAGATCTGATCCTGGCCTATCACGATGTGTCTGACGGCGGCCTTTTTGTCACTGCCTGTGAAATGGCCTTTGCCGGACATACCGGTATCAGCGTGCGCCTGGATGAACTGGGAGCTGACGATCTGGCGGTGCTCTTTGCCGAGGAACCTGGTGTGTTAATGCAGGTTCTGACTGAGGACAAGGAAAAGGTACTCAACATCCTGTCAGGCCATGGCCTTGCTAGCTGCTCCTTCGCCATTGGCGGGCTTAACAATGCAGATCGCATTATCTTTACCCGTGAGGGTAATGATGTAGTGAACGCTCCGCGTACGCACTTCAGGACCATCTGGGCTAAGACCACCCACGAAATGCAGCGCCTGCGCGATAATCCGCAGTGTGCCGATGAAGAGCATGCCTTAAAGGGCGCTGAGGATCCGGGGCTCTTTGTCAAGTTAAGCTACGATCTTAATGAAGATGTGGCAGCTCCGTACATTGCAGGTTCTGTGGCTCCGAGGCTTGCTGTGCTGCGTGAGCAAGGAGTCAACTCGCAGGGTGAGATGGCAGCTGCCTTTAACCGTGCCGGCTTTAACTGCATCGACGTGCATATGTCCGATATCCTGTCAGGGCGGGTGTCCTTAAAGGATTTCAAGGGCTTTGCAGCCTGCGGTGGCTTCTCCTACGGTTACGTGTTAGGTGCCGGTGAAGGCTGGGCCAAGTCCATCCTCTTCAACTCCCGTGCCCGTGACGAGTTCGCCGCTTTCTTTGAGCGCTCCGATACTTTTGCCTTAGGTGTCTGCAACGGCTGTCAGATGATGTCCACCTTAAAGGATCTCATCCCGGGGGCAGATCTGTGGCCGCGCTTTGTCACCAACCGCTCTGAGCGCTTTGAAGCACGCTTTGTGCAGCTGGAGGTGACGCAGAGCCCTTCTGTGCTGTTTGAGGGTATGGCAGGTTCCTTCCTGCCCATCGTGGTTTCCCATGGTGAAGGCCGCGCTGAGTTTAAGGATGACGCCCATCTGCAGGCCTTCAAGGCAGCAGGGCTGACCTGTGCGCGCTATACCGATCATTTTGGTAAGGTAACGCAAATGTATCCGTTAAACCCCAATGGGTCACCAGACGGCATCACAGCGCTTACCAATAAGGATGGTCGCTTTACCATCATGATGCCGCACCCTGAGCGTGTAATGCGAGCTGTGGCCAATTCCTGGCATCCCGATGAGTGGCGCGAGGACGGCCCGTGGCTTCGGATCTTCCGTAACGCCCGCAAGTTCGTGGGCTAAAGATAAAGCTGCAGCTTTAAGGCTGCAGCCTGTTTAATCATCCGCTGCCGGTAGTGGGCAGCGGGGGGCGGCTATCTTTTCCCTGTCAGAGGCTTTTATTCGGCAGTAAGTAAGGTTGCCGCTGTTTTGTGTGCAGAAAAATAATCATGGCAAGACAAACCTGGTCTTCAAGGCTTACTTATGTGCTGACAGTGGCAGGTGCCACTATCGGCTTTGGTGCCACCTGGCGCTTTCCTTATCTGGTAGGTGAGAATGGTGGCGGTGCTTACGTGCTCACTTTTATCATCGTGATGGCGTTGGCCGGCGTGCCCATCATTCTGGTGGAAAATGTGATTGGCCGCAGGGCGCATGCAGACAGCATGACCTCCTTTACCGGTACTGCCTGTGGTAAACCGATCCCCGGTTTCTGGAAAATCGTGGGAGTGGGCGGTCTCATCGGTGCCTTTGGCATTCTGGCCTATTACATGGTGATAGGTGGCTGGGTCATTGCCTATATCGTCAATATTTTTGCCGCGATGCTGGGAGTAGGGGGACTTGATCTGTCGCAGCCGGTGGGCAAGGAGCTTACCGAGGCCTTTTACAGCGAGCATATCGAGAACTCCCCGTTCTCCATCATGCTCTATACCTTCATCTTCGTGGTAATTAACTACCTGATCCTAAGGAAGGGCATCATCAAGGGCATTGAACGCTCGGTCAAGTATTTAATGCCCCTGCTGTTTATTTGCCTGATTGTCATGGTGATACGCAACCTGACCTTAGAGGGCGCCGGTGAAGGTGTGGCTTTCTACCTCACCCCGGATTTTTCTAAGCTAACACCAAAGCTCTTCCTGGATGTGCTGGGACAAGTCTTTTTCGCGCTGTCCCTGGGCTTTGGCGTGATGATCACGCTCTCCTCCCATTTATCTGCCAAGGAGGACATGGTTAAGACGGCAGTGATTACCGGTGTTATCAATACCCTGATAGCAGTGCTGGCCGGTTTTATGATCTTCCCCTCTCTTTTCAGTGCCGGCCTGTCACCAGATTCCGGACCTTCATTGGTGTTCAAGACCCTGCCCATCGCTTTTTCTGAGATCAGTGGCGGTAATTTCTTTGCCCTGGTCTTTTTCGTGCTGCTCATTATTGCAGCCCTGACCACCTCGCTTACCATTTATCAGGTGATGATCTCCGTGCTCTACGAGCGCCTGCACATCAGAGCCGGTGGCGCCATTAATCTGACCTTGCTGGGCGTCTTTATCCTGGGTAATGTGCCCTGTGTGTTAAGTTCCGGGCCGCTTAAGGATGTGACCATTGCCGGGCGCAGCATCTTTGATACTTTTGACTTTGTCAGCGGTAATATCTGTTTCGTGCTGACTGCCCTTGGCTGTACGCTCTTTGCCGGCTGGGTCTTAAAGGAAGAGGCTTTAGCTGAGATCACCAATCAGCACAGCCTGAAAAATCCCCTGATCAGGTGGTGGTATCCTTACGTGCGCTATGTGGTACCGGTCATCATCCTGGCTATTTTCATCTATGGACTTATCTAAGCAGGATCAGAACAGAAGCTGATCCAGTACTTGCTTAGTATTTATCCTGTGGCAGCATCCTTGCTGCCATCCGGCTATCCTGCCAGTGCTACCAAAAGGCAGTAGGGCAGGATAGATAGGCTCTGTTCCTTACTGTAAATTCCGCAGTTTGAGCAAAAACCAGATCTGATCGCAAGAGAGGGGCACAGGTGCGGCTTACACTCCGTCCAAACCTTACCTTAAAGTCCGCTTACAGTCTTTTTTCAGCCTTGTCCAAGACCGCCTGCAGCAGCTGCATCATGCGCAAGCGGGGCGAGCAAAAGCTTCACCAGTCGCCTTATCCGTTTCTCCATATTTCACTGTTTTAGATCGTATATGCGCTGTTAAAGAGCATGCTTCAAAAAAGTGAAAATACTGCAAGTTGTTGGTGAAAAAGAGTTTTTTGCGCAATATAACAGTGAAAACGAAGGGAAAACTTAACGAAAAAAGCAGTTTTATTTGCCAAAGGCGCTCATTGCTCCTAAAAATGAAGACAACTTGAAACCGTCTGAATTGGGAGGTTATATGAGGTGTTTAAATGGTGCACGGCTCAGGATGGGTTTATTACTGTTAGCCCTGACAGAGCCAGCTGTGGCTGCTGAAGAAGCGGTTCTTGATGCCACCGCCAATGGATTTGTGCTGTTGAGTGCAATGCTGGTGATCTTGATGTCAGTACCGGCCATCGGCCTTTTTTACGGGGGCATGGTACGGGCAAAGAACGTGATGTCAGTGTTGGCACAGTGCCTGTGTGTATTTGCGCTGTGCATTTTGCTGTGGTTTGCCTGCGGCTACAGCCTGGCCTTCACGGCTGGAGGTGAACTGAGTTCAGCGCTGATAGGTGGCTTAGGGCAGGCCTTTTTACTGGGCGTCCGTCCTGAGGATCTGTCAGGGGGAATCTCTCTGTTTACATGGTTTATTTTTCAGGGAGCTTTCCTTGGGATCTCAGCTTGCCTGATAGTGGGGGCAAGTGTGGAGCGTGTGCGCTTTGGTCCGTTGCTAGGCATCATCATGCTGTGGTCTGTGTTCTCTTATTTGCCGCTCTGTCACATGGTGTGGGGCGGTGGCCTGATTGACCAGGTTTTTCACGCCTATGACTTTGCCGGGGGCACGGTGGTACATATCAATGCCGCCCTGGCAGCCCTGGTGCTGGCACGTCTGGTGGGGCGGCGTTCTGATCTGGGACGGGTACAGATCACCCCGCATGCGCTGCCCCTGACCTATTTGGGCATGGGCTTTCTGTGGATCGGCTGGTTTGGCTTTAATGCAGGATCTGAGCTAGCTGCTGACGGCATTGCGGCCATGGCTTTTGTAAATACTGCCATTGCCCCGGCAACTGCCGCCCTGTCCTGGCTTGTCTGTGAGTGGCTGATTTACAAAAAGCCCACCACGTTGGGTGCTTCTTCCGGGGTACTGGCAGGCTTAGTGGCCATCACCCCTGCCTGTGGCTTCGTCTCACCATCAGGAGCGTTGGTTATAGGGCTGATTGCAGGTCCCTGCTGCCTGTACGGGGTGCATGGCCTCAAGCGGCTCATCGGCTTAGATGATTCGCTCGATGTGTTTGGAGTACATGGCATCGGGGCAATGGTAGGTGCACTTCTGACCGGGGTATTCTGTGATCCGGCACTAGGCGGAGTTGGTTTTAAGGCAGATATTGCGTCAATGAGCGGACAGCTGTGGGCACAATTGGTTTCAGTGGTGATAGCCGTGATCTGGTCAGCTGTGGTGACCGCACTTGCCTGCCTGTTGGTGAAAGCCTTGTGTGGCGGCAGCTTGCGGGTAAACCAGGATGCAGAACGGGAGGGGTTGGATTTGGCCTGTCACGGTGAGCGAGGTTATAGCTTGTAAGCCAGGGGGACAGCTCACAGGGCCTGCGTTTAGCAAAAAATATTAAGCCCAGAAAAACATTGGGTCAGTTAATGGACAGGGTCGTGGCACTAGCCCTGCCGGATGGAAAGGTACTGCCTGCAGCCATAAGTTAAAGGACTGCAGGTAGTTTTTATCAGCGGGCGCTGAACTTGTAGGCAATAAAGCGCGAAAGCGGCTTGCCCGGAGCCACAACCGGATTGCGGTCTGCAAACTGCGCTAAGTGCGGGGCATCGGGGTAGAACTCCGGTTCAAAGCACATGCCGCTTTGATTGGCGTATTCCTGGCCGTCATCGCGGGCAATGATCGGATCTGCTGCATGGATATAGTTGCCAGAGTAGAACTGGAAGGCCGGGTAATCGGTGAAAACCTCAAGCTTCAGACGGCCATCTTCAGATACTGCTTCAACTGCCGCTTGAGTGGCTGGGCCTGCAAACAGATACGGATGATCGTAGCCTAAGGCTGCCTGCATCTGCTCATCATTCATGAAATCCTGGCCTACGGTCTTCATGGTGGTGAAGTCAAAGGCCGGCCTGTCCTTGACGGAGAGCACGCGACCGGTGGGGATGGAGAGCTCATCGAGTTCTAAAAATTCAGTGGCGTTAAGGCGCAGGCTGTGACCTAAGATGGAGCTGTTCTTGCCGTTTAAGTTAAAGTAGGCATGATTGGTGATGCAGGCTGGGCACTCCTGATCGCAGCTTGCTTCATAGGCCATGGTAAGGCGGTTGTCATCGTCAAGGGTAAACCTTACCTTGAGATCAAAGTTGCCCGGGAAGCCCTGATCGCCATCGGGTGAGTGCAGGGTAAGCAGCAGATAATTGTCCCCCACTTCACTGAAGGTAAAGCGGCGCTTGTCAAAGCCGTCCAGGCCGCCGTGCAGGCAGTGCTGGGCGCCGGAGTTTAACAAATAGTCCTTGCCGTTGGCCCTGAAGGTAGAATTGGCAATACGGTTGGCATAACGGCCAATGGTGGCATTGAAGAAGCAGGGCTGGGTATACCAGTCATCAGGGTTTTTGACACCGAGCAGCACTTCGCGGCTGGAACCGTCACAGGGCACTTTGATGGATACCAGGGTAGCACCCCAGTCCATTACGGTTACGCTCATACCGGCGGCATTTTTAATGGTCTTGAGTTCTGAGTTCTGAGAATAGGTTGCGCTCATGTTTTAGCCTCATTGAGCCCGGCAGGCCGGGCGGTGTGATTTGATGTTTTAGTAGCTATTATAGGCAAGCTGCAGGCAAAAAAGTGTAAGGATGTACACAGCTGCAGCTCAAAGAGCTGTAACTGCCATCAGGCAACTAAATAAAACCTACCGGTCGCGCCTTGCCTGTGCCCTTAGGATTAATGTATTCGGCCTGACACAGTGCAGTCAGGGCCTCAAGTGAAAAATCCTGATGTTTTAAAATCTGATTTAGTATCAGCTTGCGTGCGATATTGTCTATTTGCCCGCCACTGAAAGCAAAGTCCTGTGCCAGTTTTTTGGCTGCGGGGGCAGCAATTTCCGGAAGCTTGGCCTGCCACAGCTTGTACCTTACTGCAGCATCCGGCAGATCGATTTTCACCTTAAACAGAAAACGGCGCTCAAAAGCTGGATCCAGGGTGCAGGTGAGATTTGAAGTGGCAAAGAGAATCCCCCTGAACTCCTCAAGTTCCTGCAGCAGGATGTTCTGCATGGCGTTTTCCATGATTTCCACGGCACTGTCAGGCGCATTAAGCCGGCTGTGGATCAGGGCGTCAGACTCATTGAACAGCAATATCGGTTCAGGACCTCCGCCTTTGAGCTGCTGGCGGTAGGAAGTAAAAATTCGCCTTAAGTTTTTCTCACTTTCTCCCACCCATTTGCTCTTGATGGATGAGATATCCACCCGGATCAGATCGCGCCCGGATAGCCGGGAGAGCTGCATTACGCTTTCAGTCTTGCCGGTACCCGGCGGCCCGTAGAGCAGGCAGACCAGACCTTCAGGCATGGATCTGCGCTTTAACTCTTTCTTCATCAGGGCAAAGCGCTCAGGTTTTAATAAAGCGCATAAGGATTTGATGGTGGCTGCTTCTTCCTGATTGTAAAAAAGCCTTACCCTGCGGATGTTGGCGGCCTGTATGCAGGTATTGCTTTTGTCCGCCTTCAGTTTTACCTCAGGCAACAGCTGGTTTAAGGCATCTTCAATCAGATAATAGTCAGTTGAGTATTTGTTATCCTCGTCGTCAATCAGACCGCCGTCTGGTTGATTGACAATGTTCTGCTGCTGCAGCTCAGAGCTGCCGCGTTGCAGTTTTTCTGCAAGTTCCTCCTTTTCTTCCTCAGTTAACAGATCATCAAATGACCAGAGGTTCACCTCATTACTGCCCTCTGTGACGATATTTTTGCACAGCTGCAGCAACAGGCACAGTTCAGGATAAGGCAGGTTTAACGCATTGATTTTGCGGGCAAGCGGCAGGGTGCGGGTAGATCTCTGCACCAGACCGTTAATTGCAGAATGACGGTCTTCTTCACACATATCGGCGCTTTCATGCATGATCTGCCGGAACTCACGTAGAAAAGTATTCCGATCCCTGTGGGGCATGAAGCCGCGGATCTGTTTGCGCCCGGCACTTATCTGTTCAATTACTCCAGCGGGGATGCTGTACATGGCGTTGATCGCAGTATGCGGCCCCCTTCTGCGGTATGAGCGTTGCAGCAAGCCGCGTGCTACCAGATCGTTGGCCAAGTGCAGATAACTGAAAAAACGGCAGTTGTTGATCCCCAGCAGATCCAGGGCTGCCCCTAAGGTACGATTATCGTCCTTCAGTTGCAGGCGGAAAAAGCTGAGCCACAGCAGCAGCTGTGCCGCTTCCATCCTGAAAGAATGGCAAAGTTCAGTAATTTTTGATTCGTTTTCCTGCAAAAAGGCATCGTTCTGGACATATTTTTCACAATGTTCGCTTAAGTACTCAAAGCTGTGCTGCCAGCTTGCTTCTTTCTTCTTCATGAAAACCCCCGGTTGCTCTATTCCCATTTCCGGCAAGGCGGTCTCTTAGCTATAGAATCTTTATGCTCAGTATATATCATTAAAAAGATTATATGCAATAATTTTTTAAATTAAGTGAATGCAGCTATAATGAGATCAGGCATGGGGAACAGTGTGGAGTTTTTATGCAGCAAGCAGATGATCAAGCAGCGGATCTGGAACAGCCAGACAAAGCGGTGCCCGGCACTCTCAGCACAGCCGGGACAGGGGCTGAGGAGGAGCTTAATTTTTCCAGGCGTGAGCGCCTGGCCTTCATTGACTTTAACCTGATGTTCAAGGGGGTAGTGCGCCGGGACATGCTGATAGAGCGCTTTGGCATTGCCCCTTCGGTTGCCACTAAGGATTTTTCCCGCTACAAGGAACTTGCTCCTTACAATATTGAATACGATAAAAATCGGCGCCTGCACCTCAAGCGCGCCACATTTAGGCCGCTTTTTTCCTACGATCTGCCGCGTGCCCTGGCTTCTTTATGTGATGGCTTCGGTGATGGTTTTGTCGGGCGCATTGACAGTGCCATCAGCTGTGAGTGCCCCTATCATTTACAAAGGCCGTCCCTGGAGCTGACTTCCAGGATTTCGGTGGCCATCTGCAGGAAGCAGGCGGTGAGTATTGATTATCTCTCTCTGGCAAGCGGCCGGTCTTCCCGTGAAATTGTGCCGCACACCTTGATTGACGGCGGCTTGCGCTGGTATGTGCGCGCCTTTGACCGTAAGTCAGGTCAGTTCAGGGATTTTTTGTTAAACCGCATCCTGTCGGTGCAGACCCTCTCAAATCCGGTGGAGGAAAGGGAGCGCCGCGGGGCTGATCTGTGGTGGAACCGGATGGTGCTGGTCGATCTGATCCCGCATCCGGCGCTTGCGCATAAGGAAGCGGTGGAGCTGGAGTATGGCATGCAGGACGGGCATCGCCTGATTGACATCAGGGCAGCGTACCTTGGCTATCTGCTACAGTTCTGGCAGGTGGACTGTTCCGAGCATTATGATGCTGCAGGCCCACATTATCTGGCCTTGGCCAACCGGGAAATTTTGAGCTATGTCAGCCCGTTTTACCGGGATTTTCTGGGGTAAAAGTATACAGAAATCTGCCAAAGTGTCTGAAAAACTCCAAGAATGTCCGCAAAACTCCAAAAAAAGGCCTCAAATGGCGGAAAATCACCAGGCAAAGGCATGATAAGGGCAAGAATGGCCTGGGGCAGACAACAGAAAAGCCGCGGCAGGCGCGGCCTTAAAATCAGCGAGGATCCCTGAAGTTTAGCCCTCAGGGATCTGATTTAATGGTACTTTTACCGGGATCAGCGGGCGGTGCCGGCACATTCCCAGGCTGGCATCCTGTCCTCAAAGGCGGCAATGTCGGCCTCGTGCTCCAGGGTCAGGGCGATATTATCCAGGCCATTTAACAGGCAATGGCGGATAAAGGGATCAAGGCTGAAGCTAAAGTGCAGGTTGTCACAGTCAACCGTCATATCTTCAAGCGAGACCTTG
>CALXOT010000041.1 GCA_944390085.1 uncultured Succinivibrionaceae bacterium | reverse complement strand
CGTACTACCACAAAAACAGCCTGACAGCAGTTCCGTAATTGAGGAACAGAAAAAGAAACTGCAGGCACAGGAAGCGCTGATCCAAAAGCAGCAGCAGGAACTGTTGCGCCGCGAAGAAGAAAACAGGCGGCAGCTTGCCCAGCGTGAACAGGAGCTGATTGCAAGTTTCAGACGCGGTGATTTCTCACAGTTAAAGGATCTCAGCCCCGAGGCTTCAGCACAGATCCGGCAGCTGCAAAAAAGGCCCGACAGCTTAAATGAAACTGACGCCCTCTCCCCCTATCTTTTTGTCCAGCAAAGCACACAGGAGCAAACCAGATCAGCGGCGCTGACTGAGGCTGAAGCCATCGCCGGTGATGAGGCCTTAGCGCGCCGCCTGATTGATGAAATGTTACGTGAGTCAGGCTGGCAGGCCGGCAGCACTACCCTTACTTATGCCAAAGGGGCACGTCCGCTCAGGGGAGTGGATCAGGCCATTGCCGAATATCAGGTAGCAGGTGGACGGGCAGACTACGTGCTCTTCCACGGGCTGATGCCGCTTGCCGTTCTGGAGGCCAAACGCTCCCAGATCACCACTGCAGGCAAAATCGGTCAGGCCGAGCGCTACAGTGCAGCCTTTGACTTTGCCAGCGCTAGCAAACTGCTCCGCCCCTACCCTGGCGAAAATAGCCCCTGGCCAGCCCGCCCGGCTGGAACTGAGGGTAAGGATAAAGAACTTTGCTATCAGATCCCCTTCGTGCTGGCGGCCAACATCTTCCCTGACAAGGAGCTGCATTTTAGCAACACCTTTACTCAGCACACCCTGAAAGTACTGCAAAGCCTGGATGCTGACGGATCTGTACCCATTTCAATTACTTGCTAAACTCCATCCCGGCTCCCCATTTTCCAGTAAAAGAAGAAAGCATGGTGAGGAGCCTCATTACCTTCAATCTGCTGGGAGCTGGAATCGACGCCCGTGATGAACCGCAAAACGCCCAGGGAGTTCCGGATACTATCATCAATTTGCCCGAGGCTCAGCTGAGCCTTGTCTTTAAATACAAATTTGAGTCTAGCGCTGACGTACACAAGCTTGATCAGCGCCTTACAGAGGCCTGCCTGCAAATTCAGGAAAAAAACTACGGCCTTACAGCACGCACACAGGGCAGGATTGCCCGCTTTGCCTTAGTGTACTGTGCAGCAAAACGTAAAATCATGCGCGCACAGCTGGTGGATCTAATCTGCAGGTAAAGCTCACATTTAGCGGGAAGAACTAAAGATCTTCATTCAAGATGATTACAGTTTGGGAAAAGTGTAACGATAATAATAATTGCACTTTTGCCGTTTATACCGTTTTTCTGTAGATAACCATCTGATAATCATCAACAAATAAGATTGTTACACTTTCTGAATTATCATTACACTTTTCGTTACACTTTTCTGGAACATTAGAGCTGACTGGTCTCTTGACAGGTCTCTGCACCGGCTTCCTGATCCGTACAAATTGCCAAGAGAAAAATCATTGCCCCAGGAGTTTGGAAATTTTTGCGCAATTAAGGCTTGTGCGGCGCATGAAACCTCTCAAAACAGTTAAAATAAGGCAGTTTAACTTTCAGAGCCACTTCTTTTTACGGGATATACAAATGGCCAAAAAACCTTTAGCGCTTATCATCATGGATGGCTGGGGCGACAACCCGGTTAAGGATTTCAATGCAGTAGCCAACGCCAAAACCCCGGTGCTGGACGGACTGTGCGCCAAGTATGCGCACACTGACATTCACGCCTCCGGCATCGACGTCGGCCTGCCTGACGGCCAGATGGGCAACTCCGAGGTAGGTCACACCAACATCGGTGCCGGCCGCGTGGTATATCAGGAATTAACCCGGATCACTAAGGCCATTGCCGACGGTGATTTCTTTAACAACGAAGTTTTATGTGCAGCCGTGGACAAGGCCGTCAAGGCCGGTAAGGCTGTTCACGTGATGGGCCTGTGCTCCCCGGGCGGTGTACACAGCCATCAGGATCATATCCTGGCCATGCTGGAACTTGCTGCCAAACGCGGTGCTGACAAGCTTTACTATCACGCTTTCCTCGATGGCCGTGACGTGCCGCCGCGCAGCGCCATGGAATACTTTGAGGCTTTTGAGAAAAAATTTGCTGAACTGGGCAAGGGCCGCTTTGCCACTATCATCGGCCGTTACTATGCCATGGACAGAGATAACCGCTGGGATCGTGTCCAGCAGGCTTATGATCTGTTAACCCAGGGCAAGAGTGAATTTGCTTCCTTTGCTTCTGCCAAGGATGCCCTGCAGGCTGCCTACGACCGCGGCGAGAACGATGAGTTCGTCAAGGCTTCCGTGATCGGTGAAAAGGCTCCGATGGAAGATGGCGATGCCGTTATTTTCATGAACTTCCGCGCCGATCGTGCCCGCCAGATCACCCGCTCCTTTGTGAACGCTGACTTTGACGGCTTCAAGCGTGCCGTGACGCCGAAACTTGCTGACTTTGTGATGCTGACCGAATATGCCGCTGACATCAAGACTGCCTGCGCCTTCCCGCCTGAAGAACTGCACAATACCTTAGGCGAGTGGCTGTCCAAGCAGGGCAAGACCCAGCTGCGCATCTCCGAGACCGAGAAATATGCCCATGTCACCTTCTTCTTCAATGGTGGCATCGAGACCGTATTCCCTGGCGAGGATCGCACCTTGATCCAGAGCCCGAAGGTGGCAACTTATGATCTGCAGCCTGAGATGAGCTCCGCTGAGCTTACTGACAAGCTGTGCGCTGCCATTGAGTCGGGCAAATACGATGTCATCATCTGCAATTACCCCAACGGCGACATGGTCGGCCACACCGGCGTGTTTGAAGCAGCAGTCAAGGCTGTGGAAGCCGTGGACAGCTGCATCGGCCGTGTAGTCGCCTCCCTGGAGAAAGTGGGCGGCGAGTGCCTCATCACCGCCGATCACGGCAACTGCGAGCGCATGAAGGATCTGACCACTGGCCAGCCTTATACTGCCCACACCAATTTACCGGTGCCCTTCATCTATGTCGGCCGCAAGGCTCATATGCGCGAGGGCGGCAGACTGTGCGACATCGCCCCGACCATGCTGTATTTAATGGGCATGGAAGTGCCGCCTGAAATGACCGGCAAGTCCATCGTAACCCTGGACTAAAAAACAGAAAAGGACGGTTCTTCAGGGGACCGTTTCTTCAGAACCGTGCCAGGCAGCTTCCCCTGCCGGCACCAATAAAAAGGCTGCAAGTAAATGCAGCCTTTTGCGTTTTGATGCTATACAGAAACTAGCGTAAGCTTGCCTTCAGGGAGCTGAAGGCAGAGCATACATTAATCCTACAGGCTGTCCCTGGTTCCCTCCCGGTAGGAAAAGGCAAAGTAAAGCAACAGCAGGTCCTCGATGCTGTCAGGATCAAGCCCGGTGGCATCCTTGATGATCTTAAAGCGGTTTTTCAGCGTGTTGCGGTGAATATTAAGCAGGCGTGCAGTTTGCTGTAGCTCCAGGTTTTCCTGCATATACACCCGTACGGTCTGCTGCAGCTCCTGTGACATTTTATTCAGGGCAAGGCGCTCCCGGATGAGGGAGAGCAGGAAGGCATAAGGGCTGCGACACAAGGCGGTAGCCAATACATCGCCGGCTTTATTGCAATCGAGGGAATGCCCGGCGCTTGACAGGCAATAGCGGGCAAAGCGCAAGGACTTGAGCAAGGTGCTGACATTGATCACCTTAAGCCCCTTGATCAACACCATCTGCATGCCCCGCTCGGCACAGACCTGCTCCATCACCTTACGGTAAGGGAACACTCCGTCATGTACCGGGGAGAGCAACAGCATCAGATCCTCCTCCAGCAGGCTTACCTGATCGTTCTCAAGCTCCACGGCAAGCCGACGCAGGATCTCCTGCAGGCAGCTGCCGCCGGCTATTTTGTCAGTACGGCCATCGAGCCTGCGGATCTGAATCAGATAGGGGGAACGGGGCTCAGAAAAATCAAACAACGCCGCCAGATGCCGGGAAGATGATTCATCCACGGTCTGTTCATCCTTCAGGCACTTTATTAAAAGCATGTCTGAAAAACGGCGCGACCAGTTGATCTCCCGGTTCTTGATGGCTTGTTTGGTCAGAAGCTCGGCCGTCAGCACTGCCAGGGCCGCATAGCGCGAAATCTCATTAGGATTACCGCTGACCCCGACCACGAACACCACCTTCCCATCAACCATGATGGGAGTATTGATGCCCGGGGCATAATGCGGACGGGAGGGCGCCTGCAGCGACACGTCCTCATCATAGATACTGATGGCCCGTCCCTGCCTGGCAACTTCCAGTCCTATCTCATGCAACTCTCCGATCCGGTTTTTATCACCGGATGCGACAATGATGCCGTCAGTGTTAATAACATTGACGTTATGGTGAATGATCTGCATCGCCCGCTCCACGATGGCGGAGGCAAGTTCGGCAGTCAGAATCATGCTTTTATCCCACCGGCACAGGCAAAGAAACGGATCAAGTTATGCGCAGCCCGGGTTAACAGCTCTCCTCCCTGCTCCATGGACTGGGCCAGGGTCAGCGGGCGCGGGCAGATGGAAAACATCGCATCTATCCCATAGTCATAAAGCGCCGTGGCATCATCAGTTATCCCGCCACATACTGCCACTACCGGCAGCTTAAAGCGTTTGGCTCTCCGGGCCACTCCCACCGGAGCCTTGCCCTGGCAGCTCTGGCTGTCCATGCGGCCTTCACCGACCACCACCAGATCTGCATCGGGCAGCAGCTCATCAATACCCAGCAAATCCAGCACTTCATCAATGCCGCTTTTAAGCTTGGCACCGCAGCTCCACAACAGCGCAAATCCCAGACCCCCAGCAGCCCCAGCTCCCGGCATCTCACAAAATTCACGTCCAGCCTCACCGAGCAGCTTGGCATAATGCTCCATCCCATGTTCCAACAGCTCCAGATCACCTGGCTGCAGTCCTTTCTGCGGGCCGAAGATATAAGTGGCACCGTTGGGACCTAACAGGGGGTTGGCCACATCACAGGTACCGGTAAAGCTGCAGGAGCGCAGCTGCGGGTTCAAATGTCCGGCATCCACCCGGCTCAACTCCGGCAAATCACGCCCGCACACCGGTCTTAGGATCTCATGCCCCTCCCGATCAAAAAACCGCCCGCCCAGAGCCTGGACAAAGCCTGCGCCCCCGTCATTGGTAGCACTGCCGCCCAGCCCAATGGAAAAACGCCTGCAGCCCAGAGACAGAGCATAATTGACGGCCTGCCCCAAGCCAAAGGTGGTGGCATTGAGAGCGCGGCGTGTGGCTGCAGGCTCTAAGGTAAGCCCGGCACACTGTGCCATCTCTATAATGCAGTGTTCATCCTTAATGAGCAGCACGCAGGGGTGGTTCTTCAGGTAAGGACCGGTCACCTCAATGCGTTCAGTGCGGTAACCTGCTGCACCAAGGGTTGGGATCAGGGCATCTATCAGGCCTTCACCGCCATCAGAAATAGGCAGCTTTACGACATTTATGTCTTTGTTATATGACAAAATTCCCTGTTCTACTGCACTACATGCTTCTTCTGCACTGCAGCTGCCCTTAAATGAATCGAGGGCCACAATAATCTTCATGTAAGTTTCCTTATTCCAGCAGGGAGCAAGTCAGCTCCCTGTGGCCGGGCGCCCTTCATCCGCTCGGCCTACTTTAAATTTCATCTTTAAGATGGCAATCGTTTCCAGAAGCTGTCATCAAAATCTTAGGCCGGTAACAGCCTAAGTTGCCGCAGCCAGCAAATTGGTACGCAATGCCCTTTTATTGATCTTGCCGTTGTTCGTGCGAGGAAAATCATCCACCAGCTGATAGTCCACCGGGATCTGATAGCGCGGCAAATGCCGGGTCAGAAAAGCAGTAAGATCTGCCGGATTAAATTCAGCCCCTGGCTCCAGGCGGATAAAGGCCACCGGCACTTCCCCGTACAACGGGTCCGGCCTTGCCACCAATGCCACCTCCAGCACTCCCTTGCAGGTAGAAATCAGGCTTTCCACTTCCGGGCAGAAAATCTTTTCGCCGCCACGGTTGATAATGTCCTTGACCCGATCCTTGACGATAAGCTCACCGGAGTTAGTCAACAACCCGATATCCCCGGTATTAAAGAACTCCCCGTCAAAGTAACGCCCGGCTTGTTCAGGCTCAGGGTAATAGCGCTTTATGACCATCGGACCCTTGATCCAGATACATCCGGCCTGGCCTTGCGGTAATTTCTGCCCCTCTTCAGAGCGGATCTCAATGGCGCATCCCGGGGTAACGGTACCGGATGACTCACAGGTGTCAGTCTCACTCAAATCACCGCGATAAATGGTAAAGGGTGAGGTGGATTCAGTAAGGCCGTAGACCGAGTGCACTGCAGCATTGGGGAAGATCTGCTTCAGGGCGCGGATGATCCCGAGGTTCAGGCGACCTGCCCCACAGGCAATCGATTTGAGGGATAACAGAGGATCTGTCCCTTCCTTGTCCCCCTCTTCCTTGAGCAGGGAAAATACGGTTGGAGAGCCGTGCAAAAAGCTTATCTGATGCTCATCAATGAGCTTTAAGATCCTATCTGCCTTAAAGCGCGCCTCCACGTAGATGGTGCCGCCCAGATAGACAAACAGCGCCAGAATGGCGATAAGCCCGGTAATATGGAAGATAGGCACCCCCAGCACCGTACGGTCGGCAGCGCTCAGAGCCAGTGCCTGTTCATAAGCCCTGACCGCAGCCTCAATGTTGGCACTGCTGATCACCGCTCCCTTAGGGGTTCCAGTGGTGCCAGAAGTAAACATGATCACCGCCGGCACTTCAGAACAATGCTGACCGGCCCCTTCCGGCCGCATCCCCTGTCCATGCTCTTGCAGACAGGTTGTTCCGGCAGCTGCCTTAAGGGGCATGTAATCCTTGAAATTCAGCTCCCCTGCAGCAAAGGTCCTGCAGCCGTACTTTGCAGCAAGCTCCGGGAAAAAAGGCTGGCGTTCTGCATCATAAAAAACTGCCGCCGGCACAATAGAGGACAATAAATGCTCAATACCATCCTGCTTTAGCTTGGTTGAAACCGGAATCACCGTGATCTCAAGCAGTGCTGCACCGTAGATCAGGGCACAAAAATCCAGAGTCGATCCCAAGGCGGCATAAATCATATCGCCCCGTTGCAGTCCCTGCGCCTGCAGGAAAGAGGCACAGCTGCCCGTATAATCCAAAAACTGCCTGAAGGTCACACTCTTTGCGTCATTAAAGACCAGAGCCGGCTTGTCCGGATACAAAGCCGCACTCCTGCAAAGACTGGCGTATAAAAATCCGCCCATGTCCTGCCCCCTTATATTCTGTCTTTTGCCATGTAATACACACCGCAGAGCAAAAGCCCGCTTTGTTTAAAAAACGAGGCCGGAACGGACAACAGCTCCGGCCTCCCACTTTCCTCTGGTACTAACGTGTAAACTTCAGTGCTGCTGCCTGCCTCTTGGCTTCACAAGGCATTCGGGCAGACAGCAGCTTCATTTTTTCCTTAAGGCTTGGTGAAGTACATGGAGATACCCTGACCGCCGCCAATGCACATGCTGATCATGGCGTCCTTCTTGTCGGTACGGTTGAGCTCATACATCACCTTGACCACCAGGATGGCACCGGTTGCACCTAAGGGATGGCCGATAGAGATGCCACCGCCGTAGATGTTGACCTTCTCAGGATCAAGGCCCAGATCGCGCCTTACTGCATAGGCCTGACTGGCAAAGGCTTCATTGATTTCAAACATGTCAATGTCCTTTAAATCAATGCCTAACTTGGCAGCAAGCTTCTCTGAAGAGAACTTCGGGGAATAACCCATGAGCTCTGCCTTAAAGCCGGCCACCGCGTAATCGACCACCTTAAGCATCGGCTTTAAGCCAAGTTCCTTCGCCTTGTCAGCGCTCATCACCACTAAGGCAGCAGCACCGTCATTTAAGGAAGAGGAGTTACCGGCAGTGACGGTACCATTTTCCTTAACGAAGCAAGGCTTTAACTTCTGCAGCTTCTCAATGGTCTGATCCGGGCGCGGACCTTCATCGGTATCGAAAATGGTGACGCGGCCCTTACGGTCCTTCAGTTCCACCGGCAGGATCTCGTCCTTGAACTTGCCGTCGGCAATAGCCTTGGCAGCACGCAGATGTGACTGCAGGGCAAACTCATCCTGCTCCTCACGGCTGACATTATACTCACGAGCCACATTCTCAGCGGTGACACCGTTGTGGTTACCATCAAGCGGCCAGGTC
Organism: uncultured Succinivibrionaceae bacterium; assembly: GCA_944390085.1. Taxonomy (GTDB): domain Bacteria; phylum Pseudomonadota; class Gammaproteobacteria; order Enterobacterales; family Succinivibrionaceae; genus Avisuccinivibrio. Next base: position 2,766 of record CALXOT010000041.1, on the reverse strand, counting down.
AGAATGTCGAGCACACCGTCCTCAAATTTCTTATGACCCATGCGGGCGCCCCAGCGGGCGTCATATACGTAGTAAGGCAGCCTGGAGGTGCTCTCCACACCACCTGCTACCACGATGTCAGCATGGCCGGTCTGGATTTCCAGGAAGGCATCAGCCAGCGACTGCAGGGAAGAACCGCACTGGCGGTTGACTGAATAGGCAGTAACGCTCTCAGGCAGCTCAGCCTTCAGGCCGATAGCACGGGCAATAAAGCCGTCCTCACCGACTTCACCCACTTCACCGACAATCAGCTCATCGATAAGCTTGGGATCAACGCCGGAACGCTTCACTGCTTCCTTGACCACCATGGCACCCATTTCAATCGGGGATAAGGTCTTGAGGCTGCCGCCAAATGAACCTACCGGCAGACGCACACCGCTTACAATCACTACTTCTTTTGACATTTTTAAATCCTTTTACTGCTGCAGGAGCTGTTCCTGCAGGATCTGTTCCTGTCAAAGCAGTCCTACAACTTAAATGGACTGCTTCATTTATTTAATTTGTACAAGCGGCAGTTTGCATTCCTATCAAACCAGACTTTCACAAACTGCCGTTCTTTCCCTGTAAAGCACGCTTAAGGCAGCAACTGCTGCGAGCCTGTTTGGCCACAGGGAAAGCAGAAATCAGACGATCATGCCGCCGCCTACATTGATCACCTCTGCGGTGATGTAGGAAGCTTCATCAGAAGCTAAGAAAGCCACCATGTTGGCGACATCCTCAGGCTTACCGGCATAGCCTGCCGGGATACGAGCCATCATGCTGTCCCAGGCCTTGCCTTCATTGACTTCCTTGAGCTTTAAGGTCATGTTGGTCTCAATAAAGCCCGGGCAGATCACGTTGCAGGTAATGCCCTTCTTGGCGTTCTCGCGGGCAGCGGTCTTGGTAAGACCCACCACACCGGCCTTAGCCGCGGCATAGTTGGCCTGACCGATATTGCCAAGCCAGCTGCCGGAGGAAATGTTGATCACACGGCCATAGTTCTTGGTACGCATATGCATGATGGCCTGCTGAGTGCAATAGAAGGTTGCGGTCAGATCGACATCCAGCACCATCTGCCAGTTCTCCGGGGTCATCTTGTGCAACATGCCGTCGCGGTTGATGCCGGCATTGTTGACCATGATGTCAACGGTGCCGTATTTCTCGATAATGGCAGCGAACACAGCCTTGACCTCATCGAGCTTGGACACATTGACCTGATGGTACTCAGCCTTGCCACTGGCCTGTTCAATCTCCTTCAGGGTTTCAGAGCAGTCTGCCAGATCAAGGATATTGACCTGAGCTCCGCACTGAGCCAGCTTTAAGGCGATCCCGCGGCCAATACCATTGGCGCCGCCGGTAACCACTGCTACCTTGTTATCTAACTTCATCATGTAAGTCTCCTTATTTACTCAAAATCTTGGCTTTTAAATTGCACGGCCCCTGGTTATAGATAGCCACATCAATAATCTTCAGATTCGGGCTGACAATCGGTTTGAAATCCATCAGATCCAGTACATCTTTTTGCAGATCCACACCGGAAGCAATTTCAATTAACTCCACGCCCTCAGGCACCAGCCTGAACACTGCACGCTCGGTGACGATCACTACCTTCTGTCCCTTCTTACGGGCAAGCTTGCCGTTAAAGGAGTACTGCGCCACTTCCTTGACCATCTTGCGGATCTTGCCTTCCTTCACGATGGTGAGCTTATTGTCCTCAAAGGAGAACTCACAGCCAGAGGCGGTAAAGGTGCCGCAGAACACTACGGCCTTGGCGTTCTGGGTAATGTCAATAAAGCCGCCAGCACCGGTGCAGCGCGGTCCCATCTTGGTGGCATTGATATTACCTTCGCCATCAAGCTCTCCAAAGCCCATGAAGGTCACGTCTACGCCAGCGCCGTTGTAATAGTCCATCTGCTCGACATGGGTGATCATGGCCAAAAGGTTCTGTCCGATACCAAAGTCGATGCCACCTGCCTGCACGCCACCGTAGATACCGGACTCCACGGTGATCATGATGTCCTCACCGATCTGCTCTTCGTTGGAGATATTGCCAATCACGTCATTGGGGATACCGGTACCAAGGTTGATTACAGCCCCCGGATACACTTCAGCCAGGGCGCGGCGGCCGATCACCTTACGTACGGTAAGCGGCAGCGGCTCAATGGCGTTTTGCGGCACCCGTGCCTGTCCGCTGTAGGAAGGATCAAAGACCCAGGAAGAGGTCTGGCGGTGATCGACATTGGGATTGTCACAGACCACGATGCCATCGATGAACACTCCCGGCACGGTGACGGACTTAGGATTTAAAGTACCGGTCTGCACCACGCGCTTGACCTGGGCAAAGACCTTGCCGCCATAACGTTTGGCTGCCATCACTCCGGCTAAAACCTCAAGCTTCATGGCCTCTTCTTCAGTGGTAAGATTGCCCATCTCATCACACTCGGTGCCACGGATAATGCAGACGTCAATCGGGATCTGGCGGTAGAACATATATTCCTCACCGTCAATCTGCATGATGTCCACAATGTCTTCAAGCGGCTTGGTACGGGAGTTCATCTTGCCGCCTTCAAGGCGCGGATCCACGAAGGTACCAAGGCCAACCTTAGAGAGCTTGCCCGGCAGGCCGCAAGCCATGCTGCGGTAGAGCTGGGCTATCTGCCCCTGCGGCAGGCAGTACGCTTCAAACTGTGAATTGGCAAGCATTTCCATCCAGCGCGGCTGCAGTCCCCCGTGGGAGCCCCCAAGGCG